>JANXOE010000029.1 GCA_025353745.1 Hymenobacter sp. | reverse complement strand
GCGCGCCAGCAGCCGGGTGCGCAGGCTGCGCACCGTGAGCCGGTACTGCCCGTGCGTTTGCTTGGCCACCTGCTTTTCCAGGGTGCGGCGCAGCCAAGGGTCGAGGCCCAGCCAGATAGCCAAAAAGGCCAAG
This sequence comes from Hymenobacter sp., assembly GCA_025353745.1. GTDB lineage: Bacteria > Bacteroidota > Bacteroidia > Cytophagales > Hymenobacteraceae > Hymenobacter. Next base: position 14,445 of record JANXOE010000029.1, on the reverse strand, counting down.
CCGACGAGCAGCCCCAGGCCCAACAGCAGCCGACGGCCCCGGGCGCGGGGCGGCTTGGGCAGGGTAGGAGAGGAGGAGGAGACGAGCACGTTATGGAGCCAAATGGAGCCAAAAACCTGCTAACGGAAAAGCCGCCGGTCGGGGTTGCTGTCCGCCGCGCTCCGCCGTCTGCCGCGTCGCCTGGGGCGGAACCAGGTGCCGGCATCAAACAATATATTTGTGTAAACCGATGGCTTTCCGCCGCGCTTTCAGGGGTGGGGCCCTCTTTTTTTCATCCACGCCCATGGCCCACCACGTCACCAAACAGGCGGCCTGCGCCAACTGCGCCCACGCTTTTGCCCCCGGCGGGCCCGACGAGTTTTGCCCCCGCTGCGGCCAGCAAAACCACGCCGTCGAAATCGGCATCGGCCACGTGCTGGAAGAATTCATGGAAGGCATTTTCCATTTCGACGGCAAAGTGTTTCGCACGGCGGGGCTGCTGCTGTTCCGGCCCGGCGAGCTGACGCGGCGCTTCCTGGCCGGGCACCGGGTGCCCTACGTGCCGCCCATCCGGCTGTACGTATTCATCAGCTTTATCTTTTTTCTGTTGCTGGGTTTTTTGGGCGGGCGCAGCGTCGAAGAAACCAAGGGGCGCAAGGAATTTTCGGCGGCGCTGGCCGAAGGGCTCCGCGAAGCCGATTCGTCGGCCCGGGTCGAGCCCGCCCGCTTGCCCAGGCCCGCGCCCTCGGCCAAGCAGGCCGTTGCGGGGCGGCGGGCGCAGGCTGCCCTGGGCGGCGCAAGCCCGGCCGACGCCAACCTTGCCTCCAACAGCCTGAAGGTGTCGGCCCAGGACATCCAAAAGCTGCCCCCGGCAATTACCGCTGCGCAGGTCGATTCCGTGGTTCGCAGCAAGGGCCGCGTGCCCGGGTTTTGGAACCGCCTCACGGTGCGGCGCTTGCTGCGCTGGCGCGACACCACCCGCGAGGAATTACTGCACCAAGCCCTGCGGGGCGCCTCGGTGCTGCTGTTTCTGCTCATGCCCCTCGCCGCGCTGCTGTTGAAAGGCGCGTACTTCCGGCAGCACCGCTACTACCTGAGCCACCTGATTTTTACCATCCACGTGCAGTGCTTTTTGTTTGTGTACGCGGCCGTGGCGCTGCTGCTGAGCCGGCTGCCGCTGCCCGACGGCCTCGGGGCGTGGGGGGTGCTGGTGCCCGGCGGGTATTTTGTGGTGGCGCTGCACACGTTTTATGGGCAGAGCTGGCTGAAAACGCTGGCCAAGTCGCTGCTCCTGGGCACGGCCTACAGCCTGCTGATGGGCTTTTGCCTGGCGGCGGTGACCGTGCTGGCGGTGTTTGCGTTTTAGCGGCGCGGCGCAGGGGCTCTGGCCGGGGCACCGCTTATTTGCCCCGCAGCCCCCGGAACAGGCCCCGGGTGCGCTCCCCAATGGTTTTGTTGCGCCGCTTGAAAAGCACGTAGCGGATGGAAAACGCCGACGGAAACCGCGCCCAGTCGTCGCCGTGGATTTCCACGCTGGGCTTGAAGTCGTAGCTGAGCAACACGGGCAGAAACGCCACCTTGTACTCGATGCCCACAATGCCGTCGAAGCCACCGAAGTGCCCGGTATCCTTGTTGTTGCCCCAGTGGCCGCCCGCCCCGAAGTAGTAGTTGAGGCTGGGCCCCAGGATGCCGAAATGGTACTCGGCCAGCACCGTGCCGCTCACCTCGCGCGATGCCAGCCCGGCAATGCCTTCGAGCGTCAGGCGCGACGCCACGGCCTGCTGCACCGTGAAGCCGTAGGGGCTACCCAGGCGCGCCCCCACGGCGGTGCGGTACTTTTGGGCGGCGGCGGGGCTAGCGCCTAGCCCCAAGGCAATCAGCAACAACCCGATAATGCGTGCTGGCTGGCCCCTGCGCTGCTCTCGCTTCACCATAATCTCTGACGTTAACGGCCCCATTAAAGCCATAATTTTACACCTGGGCCGGACAAACTTCGGTCCGCAATAGTCGTTTGAACGCGGAATGGAGGTGTTTTGATATGTTTTAGGGTCCGCCGTGCCAACCCCGACCGCCGCCGGCCCCGTATTTTTGTGCCTGCCCCGGGGCCGCTGCGTGCGGCCGGGGCAGTGTTTCCTCTTCGCTAACAGCTTATTCTGTGTATTTACACCACGTGGCGGCCTATCTGCCGACGGCCGTCGTCACCAACGAGCACTTCACCCAACTCAACGGGTTGGCTTCCGACTGGATTATTGCGCGCACCGGCATCGAGGAGCGCCGCAAGGCCGGCCCCGGCGAAAATGCCAACACCATGGCCGTGGCCGCCACCGAAGCCCTGCTGGCCGAAATTCCGGGTTTCGACCCCGCCGGCATCGACCTCATCGTGGCCGGTACCTACACCCCGCACGACACCATTTTCACCGCCGCCCACGCCGTGCAGCGCCACTTGGGCGTGAACGAAATCCCGACGGTCAGCATCTCGTCGGCCTGCGCGTCGCTGCTCAACGCCGTTGAAATCGTGGAAGGCTACTTCGCCACCGGCAAGGCCCGCCGGGCCCTGGTGGTGGTAAGCGAGCACAACACGGCTTATAACAACGAGGCCGATACCATGGCCGGCCACCTCTGGGGCGACGGCGCGGCGGCCTTGCTCATCAGCAAAGACCGCCTGGGGCCCCACGATTTGCACATCGCCGAGGTGATTACCGGCGGGGCGGCCCCCGTGGGCAAGGCCGACGAGGCCGTGACCCTGAAGCCCGTCGAGAAAGGCATCGTGATGCCGTTCGGCCGCGAAGTGTTTCAGCAGGCGTGCCTGTACATGACGCGCGTGACGCAAACCCTGCTCGACCGCCACCACCTGGCCCCCAACGACCTTACCTACCTCATTCCGCACCAAGCCAACTTGCGCATCTCGGTGAACGTGACCAAGCAATTGGGCCTCGACCCGGCCCGGGCCCTGAACAACATCCAGCGCCTGGGCAACACCGGCTGCGCCGGGGCCGCCATCGGCCTGGCCGAAGTCTGGGGCACGCTGCAAACCGGTGCCAACGTCATCGTCACCGTGTTCGGCGGCGGCTATTCCTACGGGGCCATGCTGCTGAAGAAGTAAGGAATTGAAAATGAAGAATTAAAGATTAAAAATGAGCACGCGAACAATGGCCTGCACCCATTTCAGCACGCGTTGAACGGCTCATTTTTAATTCCTCATTTTTAATTTTTAATCCACCTTCCCCCATGCTGCCGCCAGCCGCCGCGTTTCTGCCCGAAATTACCTTCCAGACCAGCCGCGCCAGCGGCCCCGGGGGCCAGAACGTGAACAAGGTGGAAAGCCGCGTGGAGCTGCGCTGGCACCTGCAAAATTCCCAGGTGCTGACCGACGACCAGCAGCGGCTCATCCTGGAAAAGCTGGGGCCCCAGCTCACGGCCGACGGCTGGCTGCTGCTCACCGCCCAGGACGACCGCAGCCAGTTCCGCAACAAGGAAATCGTGCTGGCCCGCTTCCACGAGCTGCTGCTCAGGAGCCTGCGCCGCCCCAAGCCCCGCAAGGCCACCAAGCCCAGCCGCAGCGCCGTGCGCAAGCGCCTGGAAGGCAAAAAGATACAAGGCGAAAAAAAGGCGAATCGCCGGAAACCCGATTAGTTTTTCGTCCCGCAACCCCGTGCGAATCGCTACAGCAGCGTGCCGCGCAGCACCAGCAAGGCCACCGAAAAGTAGATAATCAGCCCCGTCACGTCCACCAGCGTGGCCACGAAGGGCGCCGAGGAGGTGGCCGGGTCCAGGCCCAGTTTCTTGAGGATGAGCGGCAGCATGGAGCCCGCCAGCGAGCCCCACAGCACGATGCCCACCAGCGCGAAGGCCACCGTGAGGCCCACCATCACCCAGTGGGGGCCGTAGATGGGGGTGATGCTTTGCCAGATGGCGATGCGGCCAAAGCCCACCAGGCCCAGGATGACGCCCAGCATGAGGCCCCCCACGATTTCACGGCGCAGCACCTGCCACCAGTCGCTGAGCTTAAATTCGCCCAGGGCCATGGCCCGGATGATGAGCGAGGTGGCCTGCGAACCGGAGTTGCCCCCCGAGCTGATAATCAGGGGGATGAACTGCACGAGCACGATGGCCTTCTGCAGTTCGCCTTCGAAAAACTGCATGGCCGAGGCCGTCAGCAATTCGCCCAAAAACAGCACCACCAGCCAGCCGGCGCGCTTTTGCACCAGCCGCAGCAGCGGCATGGTGAGGTAGGGCTCCTCGAGGGCCTCGGAGCCGCCGAGCTTTTGCATGTCCTCGGTGTCTTCCTGCTCGCGGATGCTGAGGATGTCGTCGAGCGTGACGATGCCGAGCAGGATGCGCTGGTCCGACACCACGGGCAGGGCCACCCGGTCGTTGCGCCGGAAAATATCGATGGCCTCCTCCTGGTCCTGGCCGGCGTTCAGCTCCACGAAGCGGTGGTCCATGATGTCGCGCACGCGCACGGTGGGCGCGGCCAGCAGGAACTCGCGAATGCGGATGTCGTCGATCAACCGGCCCTGCGCGTCGGTCACGTAGAGCACGCTCAGCGTTTCCGATTGCCCGCCGTGCTGGCGCACGTAGTCGAGCACCTGCTGCACGGTCCAGTTCTCGCGGATGGCGATGTAGTCGGGCGTCATCAGCCGGCCCACCGAGTACTCGGGGTAGCCGAGCAGCTCGAGCGTCACCTTGCGCTCGGGCTCCGACAGGCTCTGAATGAGCTCGGCCACGAAGTTGGCGGGCAGGAATTCGAGCAGGGTGGTGCGGTCGTCGGGCGACATCTCGTTGAGGATGTCGGCCATCTTGTCCTGGGCCAGGTTGTCGAGAAAGTGCCGCTGCACCTCCAAATCGAGGTATTCGAACACCTCCGTGGCCAGCTTGAGCGGCAGCAGGCGGAAAATGATGAGCTGCTCCCGCTCGTCCTCGTTTTCGATGAGCGTGACCAGCTCGGCGGGTTGGAAGCCGCGGAGTATTTGCTTGAGCTTGAAGAATTCACCTTCCTGAATCAGGGTCGTGATGGCTTCCACGGATGGCGACAAAGGCATCATGGCAGGACGGGCGGTAATGCTTCGCTAGGCTAGCAGGGTTGATGACGGGATTGGGCCACGAAATTACGCCAATTCCGGCCCCAGGCCATGCCCCAAGCGCGGCCGTGGCCCGGCATCTGCTTAAAAGCGCCCATCTTGCCGCCCCAAACCCGTTTCGCCGCCCCATGCCCGACCCCGCTGCCCCCCTCCGCGCCACCCTGGCCCTCTACGGCGGCGGCAACGACGAGGCCCTGGTGGCGCTGCTGGCGGGCCTGTTGCCCGACCCGGCGGCCCCCATCGAAGTGCTCACCACCGCCACCACCGCCAACCCCGCCCGCACGGCCGCCTCCTACGCCCGCTCGTGGCTGGCACACGGCTGCACGCAAGTGGGCCACCTCGAAATCGACGAAACCCACCCCGCCGATGCCCCCGCCGCCCTGGCCCGCCTGCGCCGGGCGGCCCTGGTGTTCCTCAGCGGCGGCAACCAGGAGCGCCTCACCGAGTTCCTGGCCGGCACCGAGTTTTTGGCGGTGTTAAAGGAAAGATGCCGGACCGATGCCGGCTTCGTGCTGGCCGGCACCAGCGCGGGGGCCGCCGCCCTGGCCGAGTTCATGCTGGTGGAAGGGCGCGGCTGGCGCAGCCTGCTGCCCGGCGGCGTGTCCGTGTTGCCCGGCCTGGGCCTGCTGCCCGGCGTGGTGCTCGACCAGCACTTCGCCGAGCGCCACCGCTACCCGCGCCTGCTGCACGCCGTGCTGCAACGGCCCCAGTGCCTGGGCCTGGGCCTGAGCGAAGAAACCGGCCTGCTGCTGCGCCCCGGCCAGCCCGCCGAGGTGTTCGGCGACGAGGTGCTGTTCGTGTTCGATGCGGCCAACGCGCACGGCATCAGCCTGGAGGGCCCCGGCCCGCGCCGGCCCATCAGCGGCCACGGCCTGGGCCTGCACTTGCTCGTGGCCGGCCAGCGGCTCGATTTGACCACCCGGCAAGTGGTGGGGTAGGGCCCCCGGCCGGGCACGAAAGCCGCTACCTTTACGTTAAACACCGCGAAAAATCTTCGTGCCGCTCATGCCAAAAATTCGTTGGGGCGCCCGGGCGCTGGTGCTGCTGGCGCTGGCCGGGGCTTGCACCCGCAAAACCGTTTCCTTCAGCTCCGGGGCCGACCAGGCCCCGGCGGTGGCCGTGGCCGACAGCCTCACCCACACCGCCGATTCGCTCGCGGGCAAGCCCTCGCTCAGCACCGCCCGCCGCGTGGCCCTGAGCAAAGCCGAAGACAAGGCCGCCAAGGACAAGGAGAAAGAGGCCCAGCGCAAACCATCCAAAAAGAAAAAAATATTTCTGGGCGAGCGGATTCGCCGGGGTTTTGCCAAGTCGGGGGCCAAGGGCCGCAACCAGGTCATCGAGGTGTTTTACTACCTCAAGTATTTCCAGCAGCCCAACCCCCGGGCCCCGGCGCGCTACTATTACGACGCCCAAAAGCACAAAATCTTCAAGGCCGCGGCCGGCGAGCTGGACCCCAGCGCCAAGGTATTGCACGGCCCCTATAAGAAACTGCAAAATAACAAGGTGCTCGAAACTGGCTTTTATGCGCTGGGTACCAAGCACCTGCGCTGGGAGCGCTACGACAAAAACGGGACGCTGCTGAGCAAAACGCACTTCGAGATGGGCTTCCCGCGCGACGCCAACATCACGTACTACGACGCCGGCCGCACCATGCTCCAGGAAGTGGTGCCCTACGTGAACGGCAAGCTGGAAGGCGACTACGCGCGCTTCACCGCCACCGGCCAGCGCGAGTGGACGGGCCAGTTCGAGAACGGCCGCCGCGTGGGCGTCTGGACGAATTATTGGCCGGTAAAGAAAAATTTCCGCCACTACGAATACCAGTACCCCGAAAGCGGCTACGACCCCGAAATAACCGAGCCCGAGCTACTCAAAGAGTTCACCCGCAACGGGGTAGAAGTGTACGACAAGGAAAAGAAGCTCGACAAGCGCGGCGAGCCCGAGCCGGCCCCCACGGCCCCCGGCCGGCCCCCGGCGCGGGGCCGCGTGCTGCCCAAGCGCGCCCAAAGCCGCTAGCGAAGCGCTAGTAGAAAGCATCCTCGAACGCCTCGATTGCGAACCCGCCGCCGCGACGCGGGCTGAGGGCCAGGATGTCGAAACGAATGTCGCCGTGCCAGTTCAGCTCTTCCTGCAAGTGGGTGGCCGCCAGGCGGAACAGCTCTTTTTTGCGGGCCGAGACGAAGGTTTCGGGCGGGCCGTACTGGCCGCCGGAGCGGGTTTTCACCTCTGCGAACACCAGCAGCGCGCCGCCCTGCCGTAGCACCAGGTCTACCTCGGCGCGGCCGTGGCGGTAGCCGCGGGCCAGCACCTCGTAGCCGCGGGCAAGGTAAAAATCGGCCGCGGCGGCTTCGCCGGCCTGGCCCAGGGCGTGGGGGGCGTGCATAGAACGTTGGGGTAGGTTGGGGGAGGAAATTTCGCGCCGGGGCCGGAAACAGGGCCCCTGCCGCCAAAGTACTCATGGCCACCGGCGCCGGCGCAATCGGGCCGCTGGCCGCTGGCCCGGGACTCGCGGCGGGGCGTTCTGCTGGTGGCGGTAGTTCTGCTTATTGAACATCGCCAAACCCAAATAAAGTAAGAGCCTATCCAAAAATGAGCACGACGGCCGTCTTCAAAATATTTATTCTTTGGATAGATCCTGAATTTTAATGGGCCATGGCCCGCGCGGCCTCGCCCAACACTTTGTCCATTCACTCGGCCAGCCGTGGGGCCCTGGACAAATCCGGCGAATGTTGCGTAAATTGAGGGAGGGGTATGGACGGGCCTCGCTGCGGCCCGTGCTGCCTGTTTTGCGCCTTCGGCGTGGGCCCTTAACCGGACTTTGATGACGTGATTTCTATTCGGGTGCCTGGCGAGCCGGGTGGCCTTTTTACGAGAGTTTCCACTTGCGCTTTGCTGCCTGCTCATGCACGTGCTCGGGTACCCGTTTCTGGCCTTGCTGCTGGCGTCGGCCGCTGCGGGCGCGGCGCAGCCCACGGGGCCGCAGGCAGACGAGCAGCGTGCCGACCGCGCGGCTCCGCCCGTGCCCGGTGCATTGACCGCCCGCATCCGGGCGTTGCTGGCTGATACGACGGCCGGGGCCCCGGGCCGCTGGCTGCTGGCCGATGCGCCAGCCACGCGGGCTTTCTACGCCCGGCGCGCCTATGCCCCGGCCTGGAGCGACAGCACGCGGCCCAGCGCCACGGGCCGCACGGCCCTGGCGCTGCTGGCCCACGCCGAGGACTACGGCCTGCGGCCCCGGCGCTACCACACCCCCGCCCTGCAAGCGTTGGCCGATTCGCTGACGTTTGCCGCCGGCCCGGCCCGGCAGGCCCGCTTCGACGTGCTGCTCACCGATGGCCTGCTGCAATTTGCCCTGCACCTGCGGCGGGGCCAGCTGCAAGCCCTTATCCCTTCGCCGTTGGAAGACGCGGGTGCTCCGTTTGTGGCGGCGGTGTGGGTGGCCAGGGCCCTGGCGGCCCCCGATTTTGCGGCGGCCCTGCTGGCCTGCCAGCCCCCGCAGCGCGAGTACCGGGAGCTGCAACAGGCGCTGGCCCGCTGGCGGCGGGCCCCCGCCGGGCCCGATCCGCGGGCCCGGGGCCGGCGGGCCCAGCAGCTGGCCCTCACGCTCGAACGCTGGCGCTGGTCGGCCATCCCCGACTCGGAGTATGTACTGGTGAACTTGCCGGCCTATGCTTTGGAGGTGGTGCGCCAGGGGCGCGTGTGGCAAACCCACCGCTTGGTCATCGGCAAGCCCGACAGCCCCACGCCTACGCTCAGCAGCCGGCTCACGTCCTTCACGGTGGCCCCCGCCTGGCGCGTGCCCTACAGCATCGCCGCCAAAGAAATGCTGACCCAACTGCGGGAGGGCACCGCGTTTATGGCCGAAAACAATTACCTCGTTTATAACGCTCAGGGTCAGGCCGTGAATCCCGCCGCTGTGGACTGGTGGGCCGTGTCGGCGAAGCGTTTCCGCTACACCATTCGCCAGAGCCCCGGCCGCGGCAACGCGCTGGGCACGGTAATTTTTCGCTTTGCCAACCCCTACGAGGTATTCCTCCACGGCACCTCCGGCGCCAAAGATTTTGCGCGGCCCTACCGGGCGCTGGGCCACGGCTGCCTGCGCATGGAGCGGCCCTTGCAGCTGGCCGCCTACCTACTGGGCCCCGACAGCACCCGCGCCGCGCTGCCCACCGAAGCCGGGTGCGCCGCGGCCCCGCAGCCGCACCGCTTCGAGCTCGCGCAGCCGGTGCCGCTGCACGTGCGCTACGCCACGTGCGCAGTGGTAGCGGGCGAGCTGCGGTTCTACCCCGACGTGTACGGGCAAGACGAGCCCTTGCGCCGGCAGCTGTTCGGGCCCTAGGCGGGCCAGCTGGGTGGGCGGATGGCAGCCATGAAATACAGGGCCGACGGCCAATGCCTGCGTTCCCCGGGGCCCCTCGTTTTGGCCGCTGTGTATGGACTGAGCCGGGGCCGGAAACGAGGCCCGGACCCGGACCTTGCGCCGGGGCCGACAAGCTATTCGGCGCGGCGCGGCGGCCACCCGCCCGCGTTTGTACCTTTGCGGCCGGGCAAGGTACTGGCGGGGTCGGTCCGCGAAGCCCCGCCCTTAGCTGTTTTTGTTGCCATATCTGCCAGATGATCAACGACCTTGCCTATGCTGCCCCGGCCCTGCCCGTTGCTGCCGCGCCCCACCGGGTGCTGGCTGTGCGGCGCCTGGGCCTGGTGCCGTACGAGCCCACCTGGGCCTTGCAAGAAGAATTGCTGGCTGCCACCGTAGCCCTTAAAGCCCGCAACCGGCAGTCCGAAGCCGCCGGAGGGCCCCCGGAGCTCACCCCCAACCACCTCCTGCTCTGCCAGCACCCGCACACCTACACGCTGGGCAAGAGCGGCAAGCCCGAGCACCTGCTGCTCGACGCCGCCGGGCTGGCCCGCCACGGCGCCACCTACCACTGCATCAACCGGGGCGGCGACATTACGTACCACGGCCCCGGCCAGCTGGTGGGCTACCCCATCCTCGACCTCGACAACTTCCGGCCCGACATCCACTGGTACCTGCGCGCCCTGGAAGAAGCCGTCATCCTGACGCTGGCCGGCTACGGCTTGCGCGCCGGCCGCATCGCCGGCCTCACCGGGGTGTGGCTGGGGTGGGAGGAAGGCGCGGCCAATCCCCGCAAAATCTGCGCGCTGGGGGTGAAGTGCAGCCGCTGGGTAACCATGCACGGCTTCGCCCTGAACGTGAGCCCCGACCTCGGCTATTTCGGCCACATCGTGCCCTGCGGCATCGCCGACAAAGCCGTGACTTCGCTGGCCCAGGAGCTGGGCCGGCCCGTGGCGGTGGAAGAAGTGCAGGAACGCCTGTTGCCCCACCTCGCGGCGCTTTTGGGGGCCGCCATTGCCGTTTGAACCACCGGCGCGGCGCAATGCGTTGTCGTAAGAAAAAACTAAAAATCAGCTAGTTACCGTATTTTGAAGCAAGACATTCCCTTTGATCCCGTAGAGGGCGTGTCGGTGGCCATCGTGCCGGCCGAAGACGGGGCCCTCACGCCCGCGGGCCAGCCCGTGTGGCAGGTGTACCTGCTCAACCACAATACCTACCCCTTGGGCAGCGTTATCGTGAACGCCCACGGCTACGGCCAGCAGCCCGACGGCGAAAAAGTGCGCACCTCCACCCTGCGCTACCTTTTCGAAGAAGTGCCCGCCCGTGCGGCCGTGCCCATCGAGCCCCTCGACCCGGCCTTGTTTCACCTCAACAACCAGTACTGGGTGAGCTACTACCGCGGCGAGCAGATTTTCGATAAGAAATTCATTTTCGTGCCCGACTCCATCGTGCCCGACAATTTTACCCACATTTCGCTGCTCGACCGGGCAGGTGTGCTGCATAGCTAGCCGGGCGTCCCCGTTGTCCGTATGGGGCCGTAACGGATGTATTTTTCAACATTTATGAATCCTATTATTATTCAGCTGGGGCTGTCGGCGGGGTGGGCCTTTTTGGTGGCGCTGTTCGCCGTGCCGTCCATCATCCACATCGCGCACCTCAAAAACATGCTCGACACGCCCAACGGGCGCACCGTGCACTCGTCGCTGACGCCGCGCCTGGGCGGGGTGGCCGTGTTCGCGGGCTTCATGTCGGCCCTCACCATTTTTGGCCCCCTGCAAAACGGCGTCAAGGAGCTGCTGGCGGGCTGCATCATCTTGTTCTTTGTGGGCTTGAAAGACGATCTGGTGGGCATGTCGGTGTTCAAAAAATTCGTGGGCCAGCTGCTGGCCACGGGCATCGTCATGATCATGGCCGACGTGCGCATTACCAGCTTCCAGGGCATTCTGGGGGTGTACACGCTGCCGGTGGGCGTGAGCTACGCCTTCACGCTGGCCGCCATCGTGGGCATCACCAACGCCATCAACCTCATCGACGGCCTCGACGGCTTGGCCGGCACCATTGTGCTGACCATCATGGGCACGTTCGGCTTTTACTTCTACAGCTACGGCGGGGAAAGCTATAGCAACTACGCCTTCGTGGCCGTGTGCCTGATAGGGGGCATGGTGGGCTTTCTGCGCTATAATTTTCACCGGGCCCCCATTTTCATGGGCGATACCGGCTCGCTGGTCTGCGGCTTCATCGTATCGGTGTTGGCCATCCAGTTCATCGAGATGGGCGGCCAGCCCGGCACGCGGCTGCCGTTCAGCTCCACGCCGGCGGTGGCCCTGGGCATCTTGTTCGTGCCGCTGTTCGATACGCTGCGCGTGTTTTTGCTGCGCATGGCGGCCGGTAAATCGCCCTTCGCGCCCGACCGCAACCACGTCCACCACCGTTTGTTGGGCATGGGCTTTTCGCAAATCAGCACCGTGCTGCTGCTCGGGGCCCTCAACCTGCTGGTTATTCTGTTCGTCATCCAGTTCGCAGACCTGGGCAACTTGGCCCTTATCGGCATCCTGATCGGGTTTTCAATTTTGCTGAGCGTGTGCATAGGCGTGTACCAGAGTAAGTTGCGCCGCGAAATGGTTTCTTCCTAGCCCGGCCCAACCCCATGGCGCTGCTGCACTTTGCTGCTTACCGATGGGCCCCATGGCGGGCTTGGGCGTGGTGCGCGGCCGCGTTGCTGCTGCTCTCTACGGCCTCAAGCCCAGCAGCCGAGTACCAGCCGCTGCCTCCGGCCCCGCCCCCCGGCCTCACCGCCGACTGGCTTCTCCACGACGTAGGCCGCAACCGGCTCATCCTGTACCTGCCGGACTACCATGCCCCGGCCCACGCTTACTACCAGTACGTGCGCCTGCGCCGCGGACAGCCCTTTCCCATTGCTTTTGTGGCGCAGCAGGGCCTGAGTTTGTTTCTTGATAACCAGCTCGTGTTCACTGCCGACCAAGCCGGGCCCTACGCGCTCGACTTGGCCCGGCGGCTGCCGACCGGCCAGGCCCCGGGCACCCACCTGCTGGGCGTGTGGCAGCCCGGGGGCCGCCCCGCCTTGGCCTCGTTCACTGCCGGGCCCGCCGCAACTACCACCCCCGATGCCACCCCCGACGCTGCCGAAACCGCCCAGCTACGGCCCCCAAATTCGTTGGGCAAAAACGTGCTGCTAAGCTTTCTGCTCCTGCTGGGGCTGCTGTACGGGGGCGTGCGGGCCACGTACCAGCCCGGCCTGGCCCGGGTGTTTCAATTCGATGAGCTATTCGGCAATGCTTCCGATCAGGGAACCTTCCTGGCTCGTCCGGCATTTTCGTTGCTCAACGTTGTGCTCGTGCTGCTGTTTGGGCTCTCGTTCGCGCTGCTGCTCACGGCGTTGTATGCCGGCATCGAAAACCTGCCCTTTGTGCGGCAGCTCGTGGCAGTGCCCGAGCGGGCAATTGTATTGCGGGTGTTGCTCTACGCAGCTCTTATTGCCGGGTTTGTGCTGGGCAAATATCTGTATGTATCATTGCTGGCTTATACTTTTGATCTGCGCGAGCTGGTGGCCGTGCAGTACCGGGAGTTTTTGCGCACCACTTTGCTGGCCGGGCTGTTCCTGCCGTTTGTGCTGCTGCTTTACCTGGGCCTGAACGGCGGCCACCCCGCCGCCGTAGCCGGTGCGGCGGCCGCCGTCATCGCTTTGGTGCTGGCGGGGGCCGTGCTACGAGTGCTGCACACCGTGCACCAGCGCGCGTCGCTGCTTAATCTTCATTTGTTTGCCTACCTTTGTGCTACCGAAATACTGCCCCTGCTGGTTTTACTAAAGTTATTGGTATTTACCACTTAATTGCCACCGGGCCGCGCGGGCCCGGCCTTTGACCCGTTTTCCTTTTCGTATCGTTCCAGCAATACTCTTTTCTTTCCGTATGGCCGAGAGTGCAGACACGCCGGGTACCGGCCGGCACGCCAAGCGCATCCAAAGCATTTTGGTGACCCAACCCAAGCCCACTACCGAGGTTTCCCCGTATTCAGCCCTGGCGGAAAAACACGGTATCCGGGTTGATTTTCGGGAGTTTATCGAAGTGCAGCCAGTGTCTTACAAAGACTTCCGGCGCGATAAAATCAACATCCTGGATTTTACGGCGGTGATTTTTACCAGTCGCAACGCCGTCGATCATTTCTTTCGTATTTGCCAGGAAGCCAAGCTGGAAATGCCCGCGGAAATGAAATATTTCTGCATTTCCGATCAAACGGCCAACTATTTGCAGAAGTACATCGTGTTGCGCAAGCGCAAGCTTTTTGTGGGCTTGCGCACGGCCGCCGATTTGTTCGACGTCATTAAAAAACACAAGGGCGAGAATTTTCTCTACCCGTGCTCCGACATCCGCAAGGACGACCTGCCGGTGTTCATGCGCGCCAACAACCTGAAGTTCACCGAGGCCGTGATCTACCGCACGGTGGCCAGCGACCTGTCCGATTTGTCAGACGTGAAGTACGATTGCCTGGCGTTTTTTAGCCCGTCGGGCATCAGCTCCCTGTTCGTCAACTTCCCCGATTTCGTGCAGGACGGTACCCGCATCGCCGCCTTCGGCCCCACCACGGCCAAGGCCGTGACCGATGCCAACCTAATGCTGGATATTGAGGCCCCCATGCCCAACGCGCCCTCGATGGCGGGGGCCATCGAAGCCTACATCCGCCGCAACCAGTCCGCCGAGTAGGTACGCGGGCATCTGCCTGCCGCGCCCACCGTTGAGAATGACACCGGAAACGCCGAAAACTTTGTTTTCGGCGTTCTTTTTTGGGCCCCTAGCGGGCTACGGCCCCGGTATTTAGCATTACATTTGAAAACACATCGTATGGCTTACGCAGTCCGCTGTGGCAGCCGCGTTTCTTTCCCGTTTTTCGCGATATGAAAACAAGCGTACTCGCCCTCCTTCTGCTGGCCGGCGGCGCGGCCCCGGCGCTGGCGCAGCAGCAGCCCCAGTTCACGCATTACGGCTTCAACGGCATGTACCTCAACCCGGCCTA
>JANXOE010000324.1 GCA_025353745.1 Hymenobacter sp. | reverse complement strand
CCGGTGTCGAGGGCGTGCTCGACCTTCTGCTGGGCCATGGCCACGGAAATGGCTTCGAACTTGACGGCAAACGTGCCGCCGAAGCCGCAGCAGGTCGTCGTTTCGGCCATTTCGCGGCGCGCGAGGCCGGCCACGCCGTCGAGCAGCCGGCGCGGGGCCTCGCGGATGCCGCACTCGCGCAGGGCCGAGCACGAGTCGTGGTAGGTGTAGGTGCCGGCCAGGGCCGCGCCGGGCACGGCCCCCACGCCCAGCACGTCCACCAAAAACTCGGTCAGCTCGTAGGCGCGGCCCTGCACGGGGCGGCAGGCGGCGGCCCCGGGCGTGCCGGCAAACAGGTCGGTGAAGCTGTTGCGCACCATGCCGATGCACGAGGCCGACGGGCTGACCACGTAGCGCGGGCCGGCGGCGGCGGCTGCTTCCGCGGCTGGCGGCGTGAAATCGGCCACGAATTTGGCGGCCACGGCGCGGGCCGCGCCCAGGTGCCCGGCGTTGTAGGCGGGCTGGCCGCAGCAGGTTTGGGCGGGGTTGTACTGCACCCGGCAGCCCACGGCTTCCAGGATTTTGACCATGCTCAGGGCCGTGGCCGGGTAGAGCTGATCGACGAAGCAGGGAACAAAAATATCGACGATGGGGGCCGGCGTGGGCATAGGCAAATGGGGGGTCGATTACTCAAGGTTTGATTAGTCCGCGGTTAATTTCTGCGTACCCGGATTTCTAAAATCTGTCGAACACGGCCTTTCTCCGCACCATCCAACGGGGGTAGAGACGCGACCCTTCGCGTCTCAATCGCTGAACGATTAGGATTGCTTGCAGCGATTGAGACGCGAAGGGTTGCGTCTCTACCCCCGTTCACAGGGCGGCCCGCTGGGCAGCAAGCCAAAGCATCAGTGCGCCGCAAAAACGCCTGCGCTCACCGCCTGCGCTTCGCGCAGGGCCCCCAGGTCCAGGCCCAAATCCATACCCAAAATCTCGGCCTGCTCGCCCAAAAAGTCGATCAGGTTTTCCGTTGCCACGTTGCCCGTCAGCTCGTCGGCGGCCAGGGGGCAGCCGCCGTAGCCGCCGAGGGCCCCGTCGAAGCGGCGGCAGCCGGCGTGGTAGGCGGCGGCCACGTTGGCGCGCCAGCGGGCGGGCGTGGTGTGGAGGTGGGCCCCGAACTCGATGCCCGGAAACGCCGGGATCAGCTCCGCAAACAGGGCCCCCACGGTGGCCGCCGTGCCCGTGCCCACCGTGTCGGACGGGGCCACCACGCGCACGCCCAGCGCCGCCAGCCGCGCGGTGAACTCCACCACCAGGGCCGGGCTCCACGGGTCGCCGTAGGGGTTGCCGAAGCCCATCGACAGGTACACGACCAGCGTTTTGTGGGTGCGCTCGCACAGGGCCTGCATGGCCGCCACGTCGGCCAGGGCGTCGGCGCGGGTTTGGTTGGTGTTGCGGCGCTGGAAGGTTTCCGACACGGAGAGCGGGAAGCCCAGGTACTTGATTTCGGGGTGCTGGGCGGCGGTTTCGGCCCCGCGCCGGTTGGCCACGATGGCCAGCAGCTTGGTTTGCGTGTGGCTCAAATCGAGGCCGGCCAGCACTTCGGCGGTGTCGCGCAGCTGCGGAATGGCCTTCGGCGAGACGAACGAGCCAAAATCGAGCGTGTCGAAGCCCACGCGCAGCAGGGCGTTGAGGTAGGCCGTTTTGGTGGCGGTGGGAATGAAATCGGGCCGGCCCTGCATGGCGTCGCGGGGGCATTCGATGATTTTCATGCGGGCAAAAACGCGGGTGGGAGAGGCCCCAAAGGTAGCAGCGCCCGGCGGCAAGGGGCCCGGCCCCGCGCCCTGCCGCCGGGCGGTAAACGCAACCGAAAAGGACCGGCGTTGAAAACCTGGCGGCGGACTCAAACAATTTTTCAATAAACATTTTCATTATGTTTGCCAAAGAATTGTTTAAACCCACCCTTCCGAGCCCGCCCTTCATGGAAGACACGACCGTTCGCACCCACTTTGCCCTCACCCAGGAGCGGCTGGCCGCCTGGCTGGGCGTGCCCCGCGCGAGCCTGGCCCTGGCCGAGCGCGGCCACCAGCCCCTCACGGCCACCGATGGCACGCAGGTGGCGCGGCTGGTGCTGGCGATGCAGGGCCTGGCGTACGACGGGGCCGGCGGCAGCTACCCGGCCCCGCCGCCCCTGGCCCCGCCGCTGCCCGCCGCCGAGCCGCTGCAACACCGCCTGGGGCAGTGCCGCTACCAGGCCGGCAACCTGCGCTACGCGCTGGCGCAGATGCGCCGCCGGGCCGCGCCCTACGAAGCCCGCCTGGCCGCCGCGCCCGCCCTGCGCGCCTGGCCCGGGGCCGCCGCGCGCGCCCTGGAGGCGCGGTGGCTGGACTCGTTCGAGGAGGAAGCCGTCGAGAAGCTGCGCATCGACTGCGGCCCCGGCCCCCAAAAAATGCTCGAAGCCCGCCTCGCCGGCCTGGAGCACGAGGCCGCGCTGCTCGACGCGCTGCTGGCCACGCTGCCGCCCGCGCCCTAACCGGGCCGGGGGCGGGGGGGTGGTCATCCAGAAAGCCCAGGGCCCCGGCTTGCGTTTGGCGGCCGTGGCGGTACTTTGCGCCCCCGTCTCACCCTTCAACCCAAACGACCATGGCCGATTCTTCCGCTTCCTCCTGGGCCGACACCGCGGCCGCGCTGCTCTCCAAACTTTCCGGCGGCGTCGAGCTGAACCTCGCCTTCGACCAGGTGGAGCTGCAAGTGCCCCACCCCAACGGCACCGCCGGCACCTACCGCCTCAACGGCTCGCTGCGCATCCGCACCAAGGGCGAGGCTGCGCCCGCCGGCGCGCCGGCCCCGGCCCTGCGCATCGACCCGCCCGCGCCCAGCGGCCAGCCGCAGCCCCATTTCACGAACCCCGCCGCCCCGCAGCCCCTTGGCTAACGGCTTGGAAGTAGAGGCCCAGCTCGTCCTCACCTGGAACGGCCAGCCCGTGCAGCTGGCCGGCTCCGGCTCGTACCTCATCCTGAACGTGCCCAGCCAGCAGCTGCTCGACGAGCTGACGGCGGGGCCCCCGCGCCCGCCCGGCCAGCCCAAACCCAAGGCCAAGGGCCCCGACCCGCTGCAGCAGCTCCACGAGCTGGCCCGGCGCTTGGGCCTGGTGCTCGATTTGCGGGTGGCCGGCAAAACCTACGTCACCTTCGGCCTGCCCGACCGCAACGGCCCCAAGATTACCCTGCACGCGGTGCTGGGCAAGCTGGGCTCGTTTTTTCGGTAGGGGGCGCGGCCGGAACCAAAGGCGCCCGGTTTGGTTTGAAGCCTGATGCCGCACTCCGCCCGCCCCCGCTCATGAGGAATTCCGACCACGACCGCAACCACCGCGTGGGGGCCGGCCCGCCGGTGTCGGCCTTTGCCCGCATTGAGCGCCTGCCGCCGCTGCTCGTGGCCCTGTACCTGGCGCTGCTGGCCATCGCCGTCATGTTCGGTATTCTGGTGGCGGCCTACGTTCACACCCGGGTCGGCGGCCCGGCGCACAGCGGCGCGCACCCGTTTCCGCGCTATTTTTCGCTGAGCACCCTCGTGCTGCTCGCCAGCAGCTACACCGTGGCGCAGGCCCCGCGCCTCTACGCCCGCGACGACCTGGCCACCCTCGGCCGGTGCCTGCTGGCCACGCTGCTGCTGGGCAGCGTGTTCGCCGGGCTGCAAGTGCTGGGCTGGCGCGAGCTGGTGCAGCAACGGGTGCTGTTTCAGGGCGCGGCCAGCGGCACCTACGTGTACCTGATTTCGGCCCTGCACGTGGCCCACCTGCTCGGCGGGATGCTGTACTTGCTGGCCCTGGTGCTGCGCGTGTTCCACGCCGACCGCGACGCGGTGCGCCAGCTCGTGTTCATCCGCAACCCCTACCACCGCCGCCAGCTGCGGGCCCTGGGCACGTACTGGCACTTCATCGACGCGCTGTGGGTGGTGCTGTTCGGGGTGTTCCTGTTTTTTTATTGAGGGTGCGGCGGCGTGGCTTGGCCACTTTTGCGCTCCAACCCGGCAGTAGAAACGCGGCCCGCTTGTAGGGCCCGTTTTGGATGGGCGCTTACCGGGCCTTGCCCAGCTCCAGCTTCCACAGGCCGTAGGGCCGGGTGCGGGTGCTTGTGCCCTGGTTGTACTTGCCCATCGTCTGGATTTGCGAGGTGGTGAAGTAGAGCGTGTTGCCGGGGCCGTAGGCGAAGGTATCGGGCCAGGAGATTTCGGGGCCCCGGGCGATGGTTTCGACCCGGCCGGCGGGCGTTACCCGGCGGATGCTGTTGTTTTCGATGCCCGAGGTGTAGACGTTGCCGGCCGCGTCGCGGCCGTAGCCGTCCGAGGCGCTGGGCGTGGCAAATTTCTCGACGTGCGCCGCCAGCCCGGCCGGGCCCAGCGTGCTGTCGCGCAAAAATTCGGTGCCGATGCGGTACATCGCGCGGCCCATCAGGGCCTGGTAATACAGCGTGTTGCCGTCGGCGCTCAGCTCGATGCCATCGACCTGGAAATTGGGTTTTTTGCCGTCGGGCTCGCGCAGCACGTGGCCGTTGATGGCCAGGTCGAAGCCGGGCTCGGGATGCACCGAGGGGTGGGTTTCGAGCACGCGGCGGGCGCGGCCGGTTTTCAAGTTGAGCACCACCAGGGCCCCCGTGCCGGAGTCGGTGAGGTAGGCAAAGTTGCGCTTGGTGTCGAAGCGCACGTCGTTGAGGTAGCTTTTCGAGGGCGCGATGTTATCCGGAAACAAGATGGTGCGCACCGCTTTGTTGGTGGCCAGGTCGAACTGCACGAGCTTGGCCCCGCCGGGCACCACGCCCGTAAACTTGGGCGAGGCCGGGTCGAGCACCCACAGCCGGTCCTCGTCGTCGACCACCACGCTTTGCACGCACACGAAGCGCTGGGCCGGGCTGGCGGGGGCCTTCGGGTCGGCCACGGCGGCGTTCCAGGCGGCGTCGGGGTAGGGGCGCGGGGCCTGGCCGGGCACGATTTCGGCCACCGATTCGCGGTGCCCGTCTTCCCAGAGCGGGAAGTTGACGAAGATGCGGCCCCGGCGCGACACCGCCACGCCGGTCACGCGCTGGTCGGGAAACGCCGCCACCGGCACCGGTTTCAGGCCTTCGGTGGCGGGCAGGGCAATGGCCCCCAGCGGCCTGGTTGGCGGGCGGGATTGGGCAAGGGCCGGGGCCACGGCCGGCAGGCCAGCCGCCAGCAGGGCGGCCCGAAGGAGCGAAGAGCGCATAAGCGAGGACGGGAAAGGTGAGCAGATCTTTCCCGTTCAACGGCAATGGGCGCGCCGTGTTACGGCCCCGGGGCCTACGGCAGCACTTCCAGCCAGCCCTTGTAGCGCCGCCCGTCGGTGTAGCGCACCAAATAATAGTACACGCCCGCCGCGCCCTGGCCGCCCCAGTGAAAGTCGCGGTCGGTGGTTTCGTACACCTGCTGGCCCCAGCGGCTGAAAATCCGGAGGCTGGCAAATTGCGCGTCGCAGAAGTCGGCCGGCAGGTCGGGCAGGCGGAACGTCTCGTTCTGGCGGTCGCCGTTGGGCGTGATGACGTTGTAAAGCGTCACCGCGGCCGAGTCGGGCCTGGCCACCTCGAAGCGCACGGCGCGGGTTTGGGGCAGGGGCCGGCAGGTGGCGTCCACCAGGGCGAAGTCCACGATCAGGGCCCGGCGGAGGGCGACGGTGGCGCAATTGGCTTCCCAGCGAAAGGCGCCGCTGGCCTGCCCGGGGCCGTTTTGGGCCGCGAAGCCCATGCCCGCCGCGGCCAGGTCGAAACCCCGGCCGGTGGCCGTCATCGTCAGGCCGTCGCGGTCGGCATCGGTGCCGCTAAGCGCGGCCGTGTAAGTGCCGCCCACGGGCAGGCGCACCACGGGCGGGAGGGCCCCCGCCGGCCCGGCCGGCGGCAGCGTGGCCGCGAGTACCGGGGCCGCGTTGGCGTAATCGACGACCACCGGCACGGCCAGCGCGGCCGCCTGGGCTTCGCCGCAGGGCGCGGCCGACGCCGTAAAGGTGAACACGTAGGGCGCGTCGCGCACCGCCGCGCACGGCACCCGCCACGCGAAATGGCCCTGTAGGCGGCCGCCGTCCACGGCCTGGGCCAGGGCGGCCCCCACGGCGGCGGGGGTGAAATCGCCCCCGCTCATGGTCAGGGTCAGCGGGTCGTTGTCGGGGTCGGTGGCGGCGAGGTCGAAGGCCACCACCTCGCCCACCCGCGCGTGCAGGGGCAGGGCGGGCCCGGCCGTGCTGCTGAGCCGGGGCGGCCCGTTGGGCGGCGGCGTGGCAATGAACGCCACCCGCACGGTGTCGCGCCGGGGCAGGCTGCACCCGTCGTCGGCCACAATCACATCGAGCAAAAACACCTGGCCCCGCGAGTTCAGGCAGTCCGGAAAGCACAGCGAAGCCGTGAGCGTGTCGGGGGCCCCGGCGGCGTGCACCCGGCCCGAGGTGGGGGCTGTGGTGGCAAAGGTGGGCAGGTTGCCGGCGAAGTTCACCGGGTGCAGCGAGAGCGTGAGCATGGAGCCGGGGTCGGGGTCGGTGAAGCGCAGCCGCACGCAGCGGTCGGCCCCGGGGCGCAGGCGCAGCGTGTCGCGCCCCGGCTGGTAGGCGGCGGGGGCCGTGCGGCTCATGGCGGCCGGCGGCAGCACGAGCACGCTCGGCGGGCGGTTGGCGGCGCAGTTGAGCACCATCAGCTGGAAGTCGCGGCGGCACTCGCCGATTTTTTCGCCCCGGCGGTATTCCGCGCAGCGCACCCCGAACACGAACAGCCCCAGGTTGGCGGGCCGCACGGTGAGGCGGCCGGTGCGGCCGTTGATTTGCAGCGTGGGGTTGCCCGGAATCTGGTATTGGGCGCTCAGGCCCGGGTTCCAATTGATGGGGGCGTAGGGGGCGGGGGCGGCCTCCGCGGGCTTGGGCACGGTGGTAGAAGAATGCCCGTTGAGGGGCGTCACCAGGTCGTAGGCCAGCGAGTCGCCGTCGGCGTCGGTGCCGCCAAAGTCGTAGTAAAACAGCTCGTTGCGGCAGGCGTAGTCGGCCAGGGGCGGGAAGATGCGCGGCGTGGAGTCGTAGAACGGCTGGCCGCCGCGCACCACGGCCGGAAATTCCAGGTAAAACGTCTGGGCCGCCGCGCTCGGCACCTGGATGTTGCTGATGGTCACGTTGCGGCAGCAGCGCTCCACGGCCGCGTAGTAGCCGCCGGGGCTGCCGTAGGTGCCGGCCGGCAGCGCGATGGTTTGGCTGTACACCAGCTTGCGGGTGCTGAGCGTGGGCACGGTGCAGGCCGGGTTGGTGTAGTTTACGTAAGTGCTGCTCGTGAGCGGCAGCACCACGTTGAGCAGGCGGGCATTGGTAGATCTTTCGAAGATGCTGGCCGTCAGCTCAGTGTCCAGGGCCCCCGGCTGGCCGTTCACGGCATCGAAGTACAAGTTCATGCGCAGCACGTAGGCCGTGCCGCTGAGGTGCTCCAGCTCCAGCTCGCCGCCCACGATGTGGGTGGCCCGCGCCGGGCCCGCCAGCAGCAGCCAGGCGGCCAGCAGCCCGGCCCAGCCCCTGCGGGCAGTGCAGAAAATGGCGTATAAACGGGTAGAAATTAGCTTCATCGGCGTCAAGTTAGCAAAAATCGTTGGCAAAGTTTCACCAGCGCCTGGTGCCTTGTTTAGCGCCGCAGCCCTGGCTGGCCGGGGCCGTTGTCTGCGCCCGCGCAGTGTATCTTTCCAGAACAGAAAATGGGTATTTTTTCGTCTCCTATTGGCTTTGTAGTCATGGCGTTTCCTGGCAATATTTTGCGGCTGGCGCTGGCGGCCCGGCTGGTTCTGGCGGCGGCCCCGGGCCGGGCCCAGTCCGGGGCTGCCGATGGCGGGCGGGCCTGCGCTGCCGCCCACCTCGGGGCCCGGGCGGCAGGGGCCGCCGCGTCGGCGGGCCACCGCGCCCAGCTCGACCGCTACGACGTGACGTACTACAAGCTCGACCTGGCCCTGGAGCCCACCTCGCGCGACGTGGCCGGCTCGGCGTGGCTGCGCGTGCGCGTAGGGCCCCAGGCCCTCGACTCGCTGGCCTTCGACCTCTACCAGGCCCCCGTCGGGGCCCCGGCCGGCGCGCCCACCCTCGCCATTGACTCGGTGGTGGTGAACGGCCGGCGCGCCCCCGCCGTGCGGCGGGCCGGGCCGGAGGCCACCGCCGCCCTGGCCGCCCCGGCCCCGGCCGGCGCGCTGGCCGACGCCCGCATCTACTACCACGGCACGGCCCCGCACGGCAACACCGCCGCCATCGGCAACGGCCTCGACCGCCGCGACTCGGTGCGCTACGCCGGCGCCTGGCACCACTACCAAGTGCTGTGGTCACTCTCCGAGCCGTTTTCGGCCCAGGAATGGTTTCCGTGCAAGCAGGTGCTCACCGACAAAGCCGACTCGTCGGACGTGTGGGTGACGACCACGCGGCCCAACAAAGTGGGCTCGAACGGGGTGCTGGCGCGCACCGTGCCGCTGCCCGGCAACCGGGTGCGCTACGAGTGGAAATCGCGCCATCCCATCGATTATTATTTGATTTCGGTGGCCGTGGCGCCTTACCAGGAATATGTTGCCTACGCCAATCCCGCTGGCGGGCCCCGCGTGCCCGTCGTGAACTACGTGTACGACCCGGGCGCGCTCGACTTTTACCGCGCCGAAATCGACCGCACGCCGGGCTTCCTCGAAAACTACGCCCGGCTGGCGGGGCCCTACCCGTTTGCAAACGAAAAATACGGGCACTGCATGGCCCCCATCGGCGGGGGCATGGAGCACCAGACGATGACCACGCAGGACGGCTTTACCTTCACCCTGACGGCCCACGAGCTATTCCACCAGTGGTTTGGCGACCACGTGACCTGCGCCAGCTGGGCCGATATCTGGCTCAACGAAGGCTTTGCCTCGTACGGTGAATACCTGTCGCTCCAAGCCTTTGCCCCGCCCGCCGACGCGGCCAGCTGGCTGGGCGCGGCCCGCGGCTACGCCCTGCGCAACCCCGGCAGCGTGCGCGTGCCCGACCCCGACACGGCCAGCGTGGCCCGCATCTTCAGCTACGACCTGAGCTACAAAAAGGCCGCGCTGGTCGTCCACATGCTGCGCGACTTGCTGCGCGACGACGCCCGGTTTTTCCGCGCCCTGCGCACGTACCAGCAGCGGTTCGGCGGCGGCACGGCGCGCACCGCCGATTTGCAGGCCGTGTTCGAGGGCGAAGCGGGGCGGCCGCTGGGGTATTTTTTTCGGCAATGGATCCAGGGCCAGGGCTACCCGTCGCTGGCCGTGGCCTGGAACCAGGTGGGGCCCTCGGCCACCGTGCGCACGCGCGAAACCGCGTCGCAGCCCGGCGTAACGCCGTTTTTTGACCTCGACGTGGATTACCTGCTCACCTTTGCCGACGGTACTTTTCAGCGCGTCCGCCATCGCCAAACCCAGGCCCTGGAAGCGTTCGACGTGCCCGTGGGGAACCGGCAGGTGGCGGCCGTCGCCGCCAACCCCGACGGGGCCCTGCTGCTGCTGGCCAACGCCAGCGCCCCGGATACCGGGCTTGCGCTCAGCGCCAGGCCGGCCGCCGGGGCCCTGCTCGGCGTGTTTCCGAACCCTTGCCGCGACGTGCTGCACCTGCCCCCGCTGCCGGGCCCGGCCACGGCCGAAGTGTACGACGCCACCGGCCGCCGCGTGCTGGCGCAGCCCGTGTCGCCCGCGGCGGCCCGGCTCGCCACCCAGGCACTAGCCCCGGGCCTGTACCTGCTGCGCCTGGCCGGCCCCGGCGGGTCGTCGCTGGGCCAGGCCCGCTTCGAGCGCGAGTGAAAGAGGAGGGCCCCGGGGGCCTACAAGCGGGTGTAGCGCAGGCGCTGGGCCTGTTCAGCGGCCGTGGGAAAAGGCTGATCAAACACTTCGCGCAGCAACTCCTCAAACGGTTCGGCGGGCGTGAAGCCGGGCTCCATCACGGGGTTGGCGGCCAAGCGCAAAAAAAGGGGCTGGCTGTTGAGGCTCACCAGGTCGAGCATGATGAGGCCGTAGCGCTGGTCGCAACGCCCGCTTTTGGGGCAGTCCACGGGCGGTGGCTTGAACAACTGCTTGAAGGTGTGCTCGTTGAAGTTCTGGTGCCGGCTGGTGCTCTCGTCGGCGCAGGCGCGGTGGTAGCCCAGGGCCACCACCTGCTCGCCCACGTGCTCGTAGAGATGGCGGAAGTTGACCGGGCCGATGCTTTCGTGGTAAAACAGCAGCGCGCCCTCCCGGCCTTTTTCGCGCAGCGGCTCGGCGCGCAGGCCGCGCGGCCCGCCGGCCCCGCCCCGGTGCAGGTGGTACGCCTTGAAGTAGGGCCCCAGCCAGTTGCGGTACACGCGCTCGGCCACCCACTGCGCGTGGCGGGCCGCCTGCGCCGGCGTCAGCGAATAGGCCCGCCACGCGGCGGGCGCGGGGGCTGAAAATAAAGAGCGCAGGAAAGACCGCACGGCCGGGATTATGAGTAGAAGAAAGGTAGCGGAGTGCAACCCCCAGCGTTTTCAAATAGTTTTTAAAAACGCTGCAAACGAACGGCGCGCGAAGGCAAAAAAAAGCCGGCTCCCGCAAAGAAGCCGGCTGTTTGGAGAGGCGGGGCGCTATTTCACCCGGGTCCAGGTTTGCGACTTGCCGATGAGCGAAAAGCCGATGTAGCCCTTCACTTCCATCGTGTTAGCGCTTTCCATTTTCATGTAGCACGAATACGTTTTGCCGGTCTTCGGGTCGTAGATTTTGCCGTCGTCCCACTTGTTGTCATCGTCGTACTTGAAGCCCTGCATGAACATCAGGCCCAGGCGGGGGCGGGCGCGCAGCTTGGGGTCGGGGTTTTGGGTATCGGTTTTGGGCTTGCCCGTGGCCGGGTCGTTGGGCACGGTCAGGGTCACGATTTTGCCGCACAGCTTGTCGCCGCACTTGTATATCTCAAACGTGGCCTCTTTTTCGGTGTTCGTCCACACCCCCAGCGGGCTCATGGTTTGGGCCGAGGCTAAACGGGCGCCGGCCAACGCCAACACGACCAACAGAAAGAGAATTTTTTTCATGAGTGGAAAAGAGGGCTTTAGGTGAGGGGCAGCGGGGATGAACGATGCCGGGGAAAAGATAAGGCAAATATCCGGTCCTGCTGAACATGGCCCCTGGCAAGTTTGCGGCCAAAGTTGGCCGCGGCCGCCGCGCGCGAATTTGCGGGCCGGGCGCGCAAAATTAATTGCCCTGAAAATCAGCTTGCCAGCCCAAAAAATAGCCTTTCTTCCACAAAAAGGCTCGAATAATTTTGAACCTTACGGCCGGCTTATAACTTTGACAACCAGTAGCGAGTGCTACGACCCCGCCCAAGCGGCCCTAAGGTGCTGGGCTGCGCGAGCGGGGCTATGTGGAACGTAAAGAAAGGAGGTACAAAATGTCTAGTAGTCCCAACCAAATCCTGCCAAGCCTGTCCAATGTCGTACGCATCACCGCCGTGCGCGCTTAGAAACAGCTTTGCGGGGCCGCTTTAGCCTCTATTGCGGCCTACGTTGGCCCAGGTCTTACTGTTGAAGACACGCCGGAGCTGTACCCCAGCTGCGCTGCCTGGTAAGATTTGAAGGATTAGATGCCCGGCCCGCCACTCAGTGGCGGGCCGGGCATCGCTGCGTTTGGGGGGTTCGGCCCGGGCGGGCGGGCCGGCGGTTAGCGCGCTGCCCGGGCCCGCCGGGGGCCCCGGGCGGCCGGCTTGCGCGGGGCGAGGGCAGCGGGTTTTCTCTTGGCGGTCGGGCGCGGGGCCTTTGTTTTGGGGGCTGGCCCGGCTTTCTTCCTGGTGACTACATGCGCAAGCTTCTTCTGCTTCTTATTGGTCAGCAACAGCTTAGGCAGCACCGCCGGGGCCGTGGCCGGAGCTGCCGCCACCGGGCGCGTTGGCAAAGCGGCCACGGCCGCCGCCGCGCGGGGCCCTGCGTGCGCCGCCGGGGCCGGGGCGGCGGCCCCGGTGCCCGGCCCCAGCACCCGCCGCACCTGCATGAACCGCTGCTCATAGCCGGTGCCCTCCACCTGGCTCACCTTCACGCCCGACTCGCGCCGGGCCGAGGAAGCGTGCACGAACCGGATGGGCCCGCCGGGGCCCGCCGCCACGACGATGCCCGCGTGCCCGGGCGTGGTCGCGCCCGGGGCCGTGCCCGTGAACACCACCAGGTCGCCGGGCCGGGCATCGGCGCGGGGCACGGGCCGGCCCGCGTCAATCAGCAGGGCCGTGGAGTGGGGCACGGCCACGCCAAAGTGCCCGTACACGTACTGCACGAAGCCCGAGCAGTCGAAGCCCGTGGCGGGGCTGGTGCCGGCGTACAGGTACGGCGTGCCCAGCTGCCGCACGGCAAAGGCCACCACGCTGTCGGTCCGGCCGGGGGAAACGGCGGCGGGGCCCGGGGGCACCGCCGAGGCCGGGCGTGCCGGGGCCGTAGCGCGCCCGGCCGGCCTAAGCCGGGGCAGCAGCCCGGCAATCGCCAGGGCCAACCCAATAAATACCAACCAAATAATTCGCATAGTGACAAATTGCAGCGCCAAACCCGGCCCCGGCTCGCTAAACGCAGCGCGCGGCCGCTAGGTTGGTGGCCCGCGGCCGGCCTTACTTTGCAGCCTGCTTTTTTACCCAAATTCATTTCCTGCCCATGCCCACTTTTTTCCGCCTGCTGGGCGGCCTGGCCGCCGCCGCCCTGCTGGCCGCGCCCGCCGGGGCCCGCCCGCCGGCCCCGGCCCCCACGCTGCGCTACACGCTGGCCATGCCCGCGCCCCAGACCCATTACTTTGAGGTGGGCGTGGCGATGGGCGGCTTTGCCCAGGACTACACCGATGTGAAGATGCCCGTGTGGGCCCCTGGCTCGTATTTGGTGCGCGAGTTTGCGCGCCACGTCGAGGGCTTCCGGGCCACCGGGGCCAACGGCCAGCCGCTGGCGGTGGAGAAAATCGACAAGAACACCTGGCGGGTGCGCCACCCCAAGCAAACCGATTTTCGGGTCGATTACCGCGTGTACGCTTTCGAGCTGAGCGTGCGCACGAGCTTCGTCGACGCCGACCACGGCTACCTCAACGGCAGCAGCGTATTCGTGTACCCGGCCCTGAACAAGGGGCTGGCCAGCACCCTGGCCGTGCAGCCGGCCCCCGGCTGGGCCCAGGTGAGCACGGCCCTGCGCCCGGCCGCGGGCGGCGCCAGGTTTACCTACAAAGCCGCGGGCTACGACGAGCTGGCCGACTCGCCCATTGAAATCGGCAACCAGAAAGTGCTGCAATTCACCGCTAATGGCACGCCGCACCAGGTGGCCATGTACGGCGCGTACCAAGTGGACGAAACCCGCCTGCTGGCCGATTTGCAGAAGATTTGCGAAGCCGCGCAGGGCGTGGTGGGGCAGAACCCGCTCGACCACTACCTCTTCATCGTGCACAACCTGGAGCGCGGCGGCGGGGGCCTGGAGCACCTTTATTCGACCACGCTCGAGGTGAGCCGCACCGCTTACGGCACCGAGGCCGGCTACAAAGGTTTTTTGCGGCTGGCGGCCCACGAGTATTTCCACCTCTGGAACGTGAAGCGCATCCGGCCGGTGGCCCTGGGGCCCTTCGACTACGACCGCGAAAACTACACCCACATGTTGTGGGTGAGCGAGGGCATGACCGAGTACATGGCCAACCTGCTCAACGAGCGGGCCGGCTACTTCGACCAGCAGGGCTACCTCGACCACCTGGCGGCCACCATCAGCGGCGTAGAAAACACGCCCGGCAACCGGGTGCAGGCGGCGGCCGAGGCCAGCTTCGACGCCTGGATCAAGTACTACCGCGCCAACGAAAACGCGTCCAACTCGCAGATCAGCTACTACGACAAGGGCGAAACCATTGGCGCGGTGCTCGATTTGATGATCATCAACGCCACGCAGGGCCAGAAGCACCTCGACGACGTGTTTCGGCTGCTCTACGACACGTATTATAAGAAGCTCGGCCGGGGTTTCACCGACCAGGAGTACCAGGACGCGGTGGCCCTGGTGGCCGGCCGCCGCTTCGACGATTTCTTCCGCCAGAGCGTGTACGGCACCAAAACGCTCGACTACGCCGCGGCGTTCGGCTACGCCGGCCTGGCCGTCAGCAGCGCCCCGGCCAACCCGAACGGCACGGTGGGGGCCACTTTCTCGAACCGCACCGGCAAGCTGCTGGTGGCGGGCGTGGAGCGCGACGGCCCCGCCTGGACCGACGGCCTGAACGTGAACGACGAGGTGCTGCTCATCAACGGCGCGGCCCCCGGCGAAGAATCGGCCAAGGCCCTGGCGGGCGGGGCCCTGGGCGCCCCCCTCAAGCTGCAGGTGCGCCGCGACGGCCTCGTGCGCGACGTGGCCCTGACCTACCGCGCCGACCCCGACCTGCGCTACCAGCTTCAGCCTCAGCCCAATCCCACGACCGCCCAACAGCGCGTGCTGGCCAAGTGGCTGAAGGGCAATTGATAGTTGACGAATTATCAATTAACAATGCGCAGTTGGCAGTTGCTTGATGCCTGGCTCATTGGTGTAAATAAAAAGCCCCCGTGCGGAATGCGCGGGGGCTTTTTCGTGGGGCAACCAGCGCCGTTCCTAAAGTCCGTGAAATCCAAAAAGTCCGCCGGAATCCGTGGTTCAAGCAATCAGGCAGGCGGCGGCTTAGCGGATGCGGGTGAGGGCCACTTCGCGGGGCGGGGCGATGACGAGCGGTACTTTTTCCACCTTCACCGACGAGGTGTCGAGGCCGAAGTACTGGTCCTCCGAGGCGATGAACTGCTTGATGTAGAAGTAGGCCTGCATCACCAGCTTTTCCATGGTCGGGAAGTCGTTTTCCACGCTGAGGAATTTTTCCAGCACCACGAAGCGGAAGTCGCCGGTGATGTGGCGCTGGCTCAGCGACTCGTAGCGCGAGGTGATGTCCACTTCTTTGTTGCGCACCAGGTCCTCGACCACCTTGCGGAAGTACAGGTTGATGCGCTGCTGCACCCGGAAGCCGAGCCGGAAATTGATGCGGAACACGTCTTCGGGGGCCACCTCGGTCACTTTATACTCCATCGTGTAGGGCTCGTCGGTGGTTTCGACGTGCACGAACCAGTAAATGTCGGCCCGTTTGGGGCGCTTCTGAAAGATGGAATAGATGATTTTCTGCTCGATTTCGGACTGGCGCTCGGCCCCGGTCAGGAACACGAGGTGGGTGGAATATTTTGGAATGGTTTCGTCGTCGCTCAGGCGCTTGAGGCCGTCCACGTAGGGCTCCAGGCGCACGAAGTCGGTGAGGCGGCGCTTGATGTAGTAGGCCCGGAGCCACACGTACATCACGCTCATCAGGGCGGCCCCGATGGCCAGCGACACCCACCCGCCGTTGGGAAATTTGCGCATGTTGGCAATCAGGAACGCGCCCTCGATGACGCCGTAGAGCGCCCCGAAGGCGAAAACCAATGGCCCGGCCACCTTCTTGGCTTTCAGCCATGTCGTGAGCAAAATGGTGGTCATCAGCATGGTCAGGGTGATGGCCAGCCCGTAGGCGGCTTCCATGTTGGAGCTTTCGCGGAAAAAGAGCACCACCCCGATGCAGCCCAGCAGCAGCAGCCGGTTCATGCTGGGCACGAAAAGCTGGCCTTTGACGTCGGTGGGGTAGTTGAGCTTCACTTTGGGCCACATGTTGAGCCGAATGGCTTCGGCCACGAGCGTAAACGAGCCGGTGATGAGGGCCTGCGAGGCGATGATGGCCGCGATGGTGGCCACCCCGATGCCGATGAGCAGGAACCACGCCGGCATCAGCTCATAAAACGGGTTGCGGCCGGCCAGCTGCTGGCCCTGGTGGGCGAGCAGCCACGCGCCCTGCCCGAGGTAGTTGAGCAGCAGCGTGGTCTTCACAAAAACCCAGCTGATGCGGATGTTGCCCTTGCCGCAGTGGCCCAGGTCGGAGTACAGGGCCTCGGCCCCGGTGGTGCACAAAAACACGGCCCCCAGCAGCCAGAAGCCGTTGGGGTAGTGCGCCAGCAAATCGTAGGCGTAGTAAGGATTGAAGGCCCGGAGCACCGCCGGGTTTTGGATAATCCAGCTGCCGCCCAGCACGCCCAGCATCGTGAACCACAGCAGCATGATGGGCCCGAAGGCTTTGCCCACGATCTGGGTGCCAAAGCTTTGGAGCAAAAACAGCCCCGCGATGATGCCGATGACGATGTACACCACCAGGCCCTGCGTGAGGCCGGGGTACACTTGCTTCAACCCCTCAATGGCCGACGCCACCGAGATGGGCGGCGTGATCACGCCGTCGGCCAGCAGGGCCGAGCCGCCGATGATGGCCACGGCCGACAGCCAGGCCCCGCGCCGGCGCACCAGGGCGTAGAGCGAAAAAATGCCGCCCTCGCCGTTGTTGTCCGCGTTCAGGGTGATGAGCACGTACTTGATGGTGGTTTGGAGCGTGAGCGTCCAGATCACGCACGAAATGCCGCCCAGCACGAGGCGCGGATCGATGAGGGCCGGCACGATGGCCTTCATCACGTACAGCGGCGAGGTGCCAATGTCGCCGTAAATAATGCCCAGCGCAATGAGCAGCCCTGCCCCGGAAACGGCGGTGTGCGAGTGTTTGGAATCCATTAAGAGGGGTACGAGTAGAAGTATTCGGTCACGGGATTGGAGTAGGCCTTGCGGCCGTTCGCGAGGTGCTTACGGCGGGCGGGGCCCGAAGGTGGCATCAGGCCGGGGGTTCGGCCGGCAAGGTAGCGTTGGCGGCCGTCGATTCGGGCGGAGCGTCGGCCGCGCGTTGCGCCGCCTCGGCGGCGGCCAGCAGGGCGGCGGCTTCGGCGGCGGCCCGGTCGTGCACGGCGCGAATGCGGCGATTAAGCTCGGCGGTGAGCCGCTGCCAGGGCGCGGTGTCGCCGGGCAGGGCAAAATGGGCGGCTTCGCGGCCCAGCCGGAAGAGCCGCAGGCGGTTGGTGCCGCGCTGCCCGTAGGCCAGCAGCAGCGCCGCCAGGGCCATGCCCAGCATGGCGGGCAGCGTGTGCAGCCAGTTTTGCAGAAAGGCAATCATCACCCCGGCCAGCCCGAGCCCGCCCAGCAGGTACCACAGCAGCCAGCGCACGCGCGTGAGCTCGGCCCGCTCCAGCTCGCGCAGGGCGAAGGAGTGGCCCCCCACGGCGAGGGCAGTGGCCGTGAGCGTCAGGCGGCCGTCGGGGCTGCGCACGGTGGGCGCGGGGCCCCCGGCCGGTTCGGCCGGGGCCGCAAAAGCCGCTGCGGACGGCTCCGCAGCGGCTTCGGGGTTAGGGGTTTCGATGGCCCCTCAGTTGTTCACTTTCAGCAGCTCCACGTCGAACACCAGGGCCGCGTCGGGGCCGATGTCGCGGCCGGCGCCGCGCTTGCCGTAGGCCAGGTCCGAGGGGATGTAGAGGCGCCACTTCGAGCCTTCGGGCATCAGCTGCAGGGCCTCCGTCCAGCCGGCAATCACGCCGTTCACGGGGAAAGTAGCCGGCTGGCCGCGCTGGTAGCTGCTGTCGAACACCGTGCCGTTGGGCAGGGTGCCGTGGTAGTGCGTCGTCACCGACGAGCGCAGGGTGGGCTTCGAGCCGGTGCCCGCGGTGATGATTTCGTACTGCAGGCCGCTGGGCAGGGTGGTCACGCCGGGCTTGTTGGCGTTTTCGGCGAGGAAGGCTTCGCCTTCGGCTTTGTTGTTGGTCATGGCGTTGGGGTCTAGGTCGTTGTCGTTATCGTCGTCGTCGGGGGCCCCGCCGAGCTGCTCCTGGAGCTGCTGCATGGCGGCCTGCATCTGCTCCTGGGTGAGGCGGCTGGGCTCGCCCCGCATGCCTTCGCGCAGGGCGGCGGCCAGGGTGTCGATGTCCAGCTCCAGGCCCTGCTGGGAGAAGTTGCGGGCCAGGTCGCGGCCGATGATGTAGCTCACCTGCTGCTGGTTGGTGTCAAGCGTCATGTAAGAAAGTGGTTGGGGAATGAAAAAAACCGGCCGCAAAGGTCGGCACCGCGCCGCAAACGGCCCACAAAAAAGCCCTGCCGCCGGGCAGGGCTGTTCCCAAGTACGGGCCGCCGCGCAAAAAGGCTGCCCCTTAGCAGTAGTGGGCCGCGTCTTCGCCTTCCAGGCTGAAGTGCAGGTTGAGGGTGCGCAGCCGGGCCGCCAGCAGGCCGAAGCCGCCGAGCAGCAGCAGCGAAGAGAAAGCAGTGGACTTTTTCATAACACAAAGATAAGGTGTGGATTAACAGGGCAAAGATACGGCGCCCGGCCCGAATTTGTTAGGCATGCAGCATAAACTAACGATTGCGCAACCTATTTTTTTAAATTAATGGGCGATGCTTCGGCCTGCTCAGCCGGGCGTTTCGGAACCGGGCATCGTACTGGCCGCGTCGCCCAACTCAAAATCAGCCACTTCCACGACGGCCCCCGGCCCCAAATCGCCCAGCCGCACGGCGCCCACCCGCACCCGCACCAGCCGCAGCGTGGGCAGGCCCACGGCGGCCGTCATCTTGCGCACCTGCCGGTACTTGCCCTCGGTGAGCGTGATGGCCACCCAGCTGGTGGGGCCGTGCCGGTCGTCGCGGATTTTGCGGGCGCGGGGCGCAAACGCCGGCGCGGGGTCCAGCCGAACCGCCGCGCAGGGGCTGGTCCGGTACTTCACGCCGTGGATCCCGATTTCGACGCCCGCCCGCAGCCGGGCGAGGGCCCCGTCGTCCACCAGCCCGTCGAGCTGGGCGTAGTATTCCTTTTCTATCCGTTTGCTGCGGACGGTTTCGCTCATTTTGCCGTCCGTGGTGAGCAGCAGCAGCCCTTCGCTGTCTTCGTCGAGCCGGCCAATGGCCATGATGCCCTCCGGGAAATCGTGGAATTCGCCCAGCTTCTTCTTGTTGGCCTCCCCGGCAAACTGGCTGAGGTAGCCGTAGGGTTTGTGAATGAGGAAATGGCGGTGCGGCATGGGCGGGGTGGGGCAGTCGGGGCCGGCCCGGGGCCCTGCCCCGCGCCGGCCGCTCGTCTTTTGCAATCAATAAAAATGAAAAAATAAATGCGCGCCGGGGCCCGGCGCTACGCCACCAGCAGGGTTTTCCAGGCGTCCAGCAGGCGTCCTTCGGCCAGGTGCTGCCGGGCCAGCAGCGCCAGCTGTTGCTGTAGCTGCGGGGCGTCGTCGCCGTATTTGTTCAACAGGTAGGCCAGGGCCGGCTCTGTTCGGAAGGCGGCCACTT
This sequence comes from Hymenobacter sp., assembly GCA_025353745.1. GTDB lineage: Bacteria > Bacteroidota > Bacteroidia > Cytophagales > Hymenobacteraceae > Hymenobacter. The sequence continues at coordinate 8,809 of JANXOE010000324.1, read as the reverse complement.
GCGCGGGCGTGGGCAAGGCGTCGCGCTCGAGGTTGGCGAGCTGGCCGAGGTCGTTGCCGGTGAGCAGGCGGCTGGTGCGGATGGGGGCGGGCAGCTGGTCGAGGCCCATGCCCAGGCGGCGGTTGGGCCGGGCCACCTCGAAGAGGCTGGCGCCGCTGGCCCGGCAGTACCAGTCGCCGCCCAGCCGGGCCACGGCGTCGAGCTTGAAGGGGTCGATGCCGGCGGCGTCGGGCAGCAGGACGTCTTGGCGGAAGTGGGCCCGCACCACGCGGCACACCACCAGGTTGCCGGCCCCGGGGCCCTCGGCCAGCGCCACGATTTGCTCCACCACGCACTCGAAGGCGGCGGGGGCCTCGGCCACGCGGGGCGGGCGCACGCACTCGCTGGCCAGCTCGGTGAGGCCGGCTTTCCCGAACTCGTTCACGCCCGCCGGGTATTCGGCGCTGGCCAGCGACAACTGCTGCACCAGGGCGTAATCGCAGATGTGGACGACGACCTCGGGCACGGCCCGCACGTTGAGCAGGGTGTGCTTCGGGGAGCCGTCGCGGAGCCGGTTCACGGGCGAAAACACGAGGATGGGCGGCGAGTAGCTGAACACGTTGAAGAAGCTGAACGGGCTCAGGTTCACGCGCCCTTCGGCGTCGACGGTGCTGGCGAAGGCCACCGGGCGCGGGGCCACCGCGCCGCCCAAAAACGGCTGCCACTCGGCGGGCGTGAGGTCGGCGGGGGTGAGGGAATGGAAAGCAGGCAGCGTGCTCATGCAATGAAAAACCGGCCCGGGGGCCATGAAAACGCTCAAAGTTAGCCCCGGCCGGGCCCACCCGGCGGGCCGGGCACCGGGGCAGCCCGCGCTTTTTTGCTAAACAGGTATATGTTTGCTAAAAAGCTATATATTTGGCAATCACCTTCTTTTGATTTGCACCATGCCCGTCCTCGCCTGCCCGAAATGCGACTCGAAGGACGCCACCAAAAGCGGCGTAGTGAATGGCCAGCAGCGCTTTAAGTGCAAAAATTGTGGCTACCACTACACCGTGGCCAAGCTGGGGCGCGAGGTGAACCCGTACTACGTGGTGAAGGCCCTGCAGCTCTACATCGAAGGCGTGAGCTACCGCGAGATCGAGCGCCTGCTCGGCGTGAGCCACGTGAGCGTAATGAATTGGGTGAAGAAGTACGGCGTGCGGGCCCCCCGCCAGCCCGACTACCACCCGACGTATAAAATCCTCAACCAGAAAGAATTGGCCGAATTTTTTCAGAAGCCGGAGAACCTGAAAAGCGCCGGCCTGGTGGTGACGGAGCTCGGCGACAAGTACATGATGATCCGCTGGGAGCGGTTCCGGGCCGGGTAGGGCGGGAGGGCCCCGGCAATGCGCCCGCGCCCGGCTGGGGTAGGGCCGCGGAATATTTTGGATAAGCGCTGAATAACGTATCATTGCCCCCGCTGGATTTCGCCCAGCAAACCCACTTTTTCTTCCCGCCCATGAACCCTGCCAAAACCTCTGTTCTCACGCCCGGGCGGCCGCCCGCGGGCCTGTTCAGCGCCATTGTCATCGTGGCGGCGCTCGGCTACTTCGTTGACATTTACGACCTGGTGCTCTTCAGCATCGTGCGGGTGAAAAGCCTGAACGGCATCGGCGTCACGGAGGCCACGGCCGTGACCGACCAGGGCCTGCACTTGCTCAGCATGCAGATGTGGGGGATGCTGCTGGGCGGCATTCTGTGGGGCGTGCTGGGCGACAAGCGGGGCCGGCTGTCGGTGCTGTTCGGCTCCATTTTGCTGTATTCGCTGGCCAACATCGCCAACGGCTTCGTGCACACCGTGGAGCAGTACGGCTGGCTGCGGCTGATTGCCGGCGTGGGCCTGGCCGGCGAGCTGGGGGCGGGCATCACGCTGGTGAGCGAGAGCCTGCCCAAGGAAAAGCGGGGCTACGGCACCATGATCGTGGCGTCGGTGGGCGTGTCGGGGGCCATGGTGGCGTACCTGGTGGGGCAGGAGTTCGGCTGGCGCAACGCCTACTTCATCGGCGGCGGGCTGGGGCTGGCGCTGCTGGCGCTGCGGGCGGGCGTGTTCGAGTCGGGGATGTTCGAGCAGGTGAAAAACTCGGCGGTCAGCCGCGGCAACTTTCTGGGCTTGTTCACCAACGGCCCCCGGTTTTATAAATATTTGCGCTGCCTGTTGGTGGGCGTGCCGTTTTGGTTTTTGGTCGGCATCCTCATCACGCTGGCCCCCGAGTTCGGCAAGCACTTCGGCCTGCAAGGGCCCGTTACGGGCGGGCTGAGCATCTTTTGGTGCTACTTCGGCCTGACGCTGGGCGACTTCACGAGCGGCGGGCTGAGCCAGCTGCTGCACAGCCGCACGCGCACGCTGCAAGTCTTCATCCTGGCCACTGCCGTGATGGTGGCCGTGTACCTACTGGCGCTGCACGGCGTTTCGACCACTACTTTCTACGCCGTGTGCTTCTTGGTGGGCTACGCCGGCGGGTTCTGGGCCCTGTTCGTGACGGTGGCCGCCGAGCAGTTCGGCACCAACCTGCGCTCGACGGTGGCCACCACGGCCCCGAACTTTGCCCGCGGGGCCACCGTCGTCATTTTGCCGCTGTTCCAGTACTTAAAGGCCGTGCCGGCGCTGGGCATCGTGGGCAGCGCCGGCCTGATCGGGGCCGTGCTGCTGCTGCTGGCGTTTTGGAGCGCCAGCACCCTGCCCGAAACCTACGCCAAAGACCTGGATTACGTGGAAGAATAGCCCACAGGATATGGCCCAGCTGCTTGCCAAACGGCGGCCCCCACGCGGGGACCACCGTTTGGCTTTCAGGGGGCGGGTGAACCAGCCAAGCGGCGCTGAGTTAGTTGGTTTATCGCTAAACTATTATAGATTTGCTCAACAGATGTAGTTTTTTGGGGGCCCTGTTTCCGCTCTGCTGCGCCCGGGCGCCGGGCATTGCCCGCACCGGGGCCGTTGGGCTGGAAATGACCGGCCGCTGCCCGGGCCCCCGAGCCGCCCTGGCGGGCAGCGGGCCAGGAAAGCTAACCGGCTCCTGGCAACGGCATCAAACCGAAAAAACTGGTTGCCAGGGGTATAAAACCCGCCGGTGCGGTTTTGAGCGGTGCCGGAAGCTGCCGGGCGTAGCTATAGCGGGTTAGCAAAACGATGGCACGGCCGCACCAGAACGCGGCCCTTTGGTGCTATTTAGGTCCAGAAAACCTGCGCCACCGAGCGCCGAGCCAGTGGGCGCGGCCCCAGTTTCTCACTTTTTCCTTGTGTACTATGAAAAATCGTCGTTACGCTTTGGCTTTTAGCAGCTTGTTGCTGGTGGGGGCCGGGCCGGCCTTCGGGCAAGTGGCGCCGGCCGCCCCCGGCACGCCGCCCCCGCCCGCTGCGCCCGCGCCCCCGCCCGCCGCGCCGGCCCCGGCCAAGTCGGTGCCCTACGGCGCGGGCATGAAGGTGAACCTGTCGCCCGACGGGTCGAAATACCTGCGGTTCATCGGCTGGACGCAGCTCTGGAGCCAGTACACCCGCAACAACTCCAACACCGTGCGCAACGGCGCGCCCACCGACGACCAACTGACCTTCAACCTGCGCCGGGTCCGGCTCATCACGCTGGCCCAGCTCAATCCGCGGTTCATGATGTACACCGACATCGGGATTGAGAACGAAAACTCGGTGAGCGGGGGGGCCCCCGGCGACGCCTCCGGCCCCGGCAAGCGCACCCAGGTGTACGTGCACGAAGCCGTGGCCGAGTACCGCGTCAACAAGTACCTCAACGTGGGCGGCGGGCTGAATTACCAGGCCGGCATCTCGCGGATGACGGCCGCCAGCACGGCCAACATGCTGGCCTACGACACGCCGATCGTCAACTTCCCCACCCTCGACCAAACCGACCAGTTCGGCTTCTTCCTGGGCGTTTACGGCAAGGGGCGGATCGGCAACGTGGACTACCGCCTGGCCGTGGACGACGCCTTCGTGAACAACACCGCCAGCACCCCGGCCACGCTGCGCACCAACGCGGCGCAGTTCTACCCGCGCAACTCCAACAAAATCTACCAGGGCTATTTCAGCTACTCGTTCCTGGAGAAGGAGGCGAACCTGCTGCCGTTCACCACGGGCTCGTACCTGGGCACGAAACGGGTGTTCAACATCGGCACGGGCTTCCACTACAACGCGAAGGGCACGTACTCGCGCGACGCGGCCTACCCCACGGCCCCGCCCGCGGGCTTCGACCCCTACACCACCGTCACCACCCACGACATCAAGCTTTACGGGGCCGACGTGTTCTACGACGCGCCGATCGACACCGCTTCCAGCACGGCCGTGACGGTGCTGGCGGCCTACTACAACTACAATTTTGGCCCGAACTACGTCCGCAACGTCGGGGTGCTGAACCCCGGCACGGCCGTGAGCAGCGGCGACAACAGCCTGCGCGGCAACGCCTACCCGGTCATCGGCACGGGCCACACCTACTACGTGCAAACCGGCCTGCTGCTGCCCAAGCAGCTGCTGGGCCCCAAGGCCCGGCTCCAGCCCTACGTGGCGTACCTGCACAACAGCCTCGAAGGGCTGCTCGACGCCAGCGGCGACCGCAAAAGCGTGAACGTGTACGACGCCGGCCTCAACCTGCTGCTCGACGGCCACAACGCCAAGTTCACGCTCAACTACCGCGCCCGCCCCGATTTCAGCGACCAGGTGTTCCTGCCCGCCAACAACGGCGCGGCCACGGTGAACAGCGTGCGCTACCGCCCCGAGATTACGCTGCAAACGCAGCTCTACCTGTAGGCCGGGGCCCTGCCTGCTTCGTTTCAACTCTTCACTTTTTAAGCTGACGCCCAATGGAACAGAGTTTAACCCCCGGCTACGCGGCCGCCCTGGCGGCGCACGACAACAACGCGACCCCCACCAAAAAAATCTGGCAGGTCATCACGGCCTCGTCCGTGGGCACGGTCATCGAGTGGTACGACTTCTACATTTTCGGCTCGCTGGCGACCATCATCGCCACGCAATTTTTTCCGAAGACCAACCCGTTGGCGGCGCTGCTCAGCACGCTGGCCGCGTTTGCGGTGGGCTTCGTGGTGCGGCCGTTCGGGGCGGTGGTGTTCGGGCGCATCGGCGACATGGTGGGCCGCAAATACACTTTTCTGCTCACGCTGCTGCTCATGGGCGGCGCCACGTTTGCCATCGGCCTGATTCCCAACTACGCCTCTATTGGCGTCATGGCGCCGGTTCTCGTCTTCACGCTGCGCGTGGTGCAGGGCCTGGCCCTGGGCGGCGAGTACGGCGGGGCCACCACCTACGTGGCCGAGCACGCCCCCGACGACCGGCGCGGCTACTACACCAGCTTCATCCAGACCACGGCCACCATCGGGCTGTTCGTGAGCATCGCGGTGCTCGTGGGCACGCGCCTGGCGGTGGGCGACGCGGCGTTCAAGGAGTGGGGCTGGCGCGTGCCGTTTCTGCTCTCGTCGGTGCTGCTGCTGGCCTCCTACATCATCCGCCGGCGCCTGAACGAGTCGCCGCTGTTTGAGAAAGCCAAGCAGGAAGGCACCGTGAGCACCTCGCCGCTGCGCGACTCGTTCGTGGAGCCCGAAAACCGCCGCCTGGTGCTGCTGGCCTTGTTCGGGGCCACCATGGGCCAGGGCGTGGTGTGGTACACGGGCCAGTTTTACGCCTATTTCTTTTTGCAAACGGTGCTCAAGCTCGAACAGATTCCGGCCAGCATCATCCTGTGCGTGGCGCTGCTGGCGGCCACGCCGTTTTTCGTGTACTTCGGCGGCTTGTCGGACCGCATCGGCCGCAAGCGCATCATCATGACGGGGATGCTGTGCGGGGTGCTCTTCACGTTCCCGATTTTCTACGGCCTGACGCAGTACGCCGGGGCGGCCGTGGAAAAAACCGCCGCCGTGCCCGCCACGGTCGACGCCGCCGGGGCCGTCGTGGCGGCCGTGCCCGCCGTGATGGTGGCCCACGACTACCACCTCGTGCCCATGATTGCGCTGGTGTTTTGCCTGGTGCTGTTCGTGACGATGGTGTACGGCCCCATCGCCGCCTACCTGGTCGAGCTGTTCCCGACCAAGGTGCGCTACACTTCGCTCTCGGTGCCGTACCACATCGGCAACGGCATTTTTGGGGGCCTGGTGCCGTTGATTTCGACGGCGCTGGTGGCCTACGCCGCTTCGCAGCCCGGCGGTTTCCTCAAGCAGCACAGCATTTACTTCGGCCTGGTGTACCCGGTGACCATTGCCGCGATTTGCTTCCTCTACGGCTCGGCCAAAATGAAGGACGTGCGCAACGTCAAGCTCATGAACTAGTCGTGCCCGGCCCGGCCCAAGGCGCCAGAAGTCCGCCGGGCCCGCGCTCGGCGGACTTTTGGCGTCCGGGGCCGGGCCGGGCTTCTTCGCCGGGCGGCCCCGGCGCGGGCCCCGCACCCCGCCACCCTTGCTTTTCTGCCGCATGAAAACGCCGCACGTCCTCATCGTCGACGACGAGCCCAGCATCGTCATGTCGCTCGAATTTCTCATGCGCAAAAACGGCTACCGGGTGGGCATTGCCCGCAACGGCCCCGAGGCCCTGGCCGCCATCGCCGAAACGCCCTTCGACCTGGTGCTGCTCGACGTGCTGATGCCCGGCGTGGACGGCGACCGGGTGTGCCAGCAGCTGCGCCGGCTCCCGGGCCGCGCCGCCACCAAGGTCATCTTCCTTTCGGCCAAAAGCCGCGACGCCGACCTACGCAAAGGCTACGACGTGGGGGCCGACCTCTACATTGCCAAGCCCTTCAGCACCCGCCAGCTGATGGCGCAGGTGCGCGGCCTGCTCAAGGCGCCGGAGTGAAGGAGCGAAGAGGGCCCCGCGCGGCGTAGCTGCTCGTTGCGGCCCCGGTTTGCTCGGTGTTACTTGCTCATCCAAACGTTCACTCCCTGACCCCGCCGCCATGAAGCGCGCCTGCTCGTACGCCGCCACCCACGCCGCCAGCCTCGCCGACCCTGCCGCGTTCTGGCGGGCGCAGGCCCGCCGCCTGCCCTGGCACACGCCGCCCACCCAGCCCTTGTTTCGGGAAGCCAACGGCGCGTACCGCTGGTTTGGCGGCGGCACGCTGAACACCTCGTTTCTGTGCCTCGACTACCACGTGCAGCACGGCCGGGGCCCCCAGGCGGCCCTGATTTACGACTCGCCCGTGACCTGCACGCTGCGCACCTACACCTACGCCGAGCTGCTCGACCTGACGGCCCGCTTTGCCGGGGGCCTGCGCGGGCTGGGCGTGGAGGTGGGCGACCGGGTCATCATCTACATGCCCAACCTGCCCGAGGCGGTCGTCGCCATGCTGGCCTGCGCCCGGCTGGGGGCCGTGCATTCGGTGGTGTTCGGCGGGTTTGCGCCCCACGAGCTGGCCGTGCGCATCGACGACGCCCGGCCGAAAGTCATCATTTGCGCCTCGGGCGGGATGGAGTTCGACCGCGTCATTCCCTACAAGCCGCTGGTGGACGAGGCCATCAAGAAAGCCGCCCACCAGCCCGCCCACGTCGTGGTGTTGCAGCGCGATTTCGTGCCGGCCGCCCTGCGGCCCGGCCGCGACGTCGACTACCAGGAACTGCTGCGCGCGGCCCCCGTGCCGGCCGTGCCCGTGCCGGCCACCCACCCGCTCTACATCCTCTACACCAGCGGCACCACCGGCCGGCCCAAGGGCGTGGTGCGCGACCACGGCGGCCACGCCGTGGCCCTGCGCTTCAGCATGGAGGCCGTCTACAACCTGGCCCCGGGCGAGGTCATCTTCACCGGCTCCGACATCGGCTGGGCCGTGGGCAGCAGCTACATCGTGTACGGGCCCCTGCTGCGGGGCTGCACCTCGGTGCTGCTGGAAGGCAAGCCGGTGCGCACGCCCGACGCGGGCACGTTCTGGCGCTTGGTGGCGCAGCACAAAGTCAACGTGCTGTTCACGGCCCCCACGGCCATCCGGGCCATCAAAAAGGAAGACCCCGAGGCTTTGTTGGCCAAGAAATATGACCTCAGCAGCCTGCGCCAGCTGTTTCTGGCCGGCGAGCGCTGCGACCCCGCCACCTACGCCTGGGCCGCGCAGGTGCTCGGCGTGCCGGTGGTCGACCACTGGTGGCAAACCGAGTCGGGCTGGCCCATGCTGGCCACGCTCGTGGGCCTGGAGGAAATGCCGCCGCCCCGCGCCGGCAGCGCCGGCTTTCCCGTGCCGGGCTACGACGTGCAGATCCTCGACGAGGCCGGCCGGCCCGTGCCCGCCGGCACCACCGGCCTGGTGGCCGTGAAGCTGCCGCTGCCCCCCGGCTGCTTTCCCACGCTCTGGAACGACGACGCCCGCTACCGGGCCTACCTGGATACGTTTCCCGGCTACTACCTCAGCGGCGACGGCGGCTACCGCGACGCCGACGGCTACTGCTACATCATGGGGCGCGTCGACGACGTGATCAACGTGGCCGGCCACCGCCTCAGCACCGGCGAGATGGAGGAAATCCTGGCCGCCCACCCGGCCGTGGCCGAGTGCGCCGTGCTGGGCCTCGCCGACGCCCTGCGCGGCCAGGTGCCCGTGGGCCTGGTGGTGCTGAAAGACGGCCAGACGGTGGGCGAGGGGCCCCTGGAGCAGGAGCTGGTGGCCCAGGTACGCGCCCGCATCGGGGCCCTGGCCTGCTTCCGGCAGGTGCTGGTGGTGCCGCGCCTGCCCAAAACCCGCTCCGGCAAAATCCTGCGCAAAACCCTGCGCCAAATCGCCGACGGCGAAGCGTTTGCCGTGCCTTCGACGATCGACGACCCGCTGATTCTGGACGAAATCCGCGCCGGGCTGCAACGGCGCGGCGTGGG
>JANXOE010000321.1 GCA_025353745.1 Hymenobacter sp. | reverse complement strand
TTACCCATTCGCTGTAAAAAACGGCCGCCATTTAGTTATGGCGGCCGTTTTTTTATGCCAATTCAAAGGCGCTGGAATTCGCACGGGTTACGCTGGCGTAAGCCGTAACCAGATAAAACCCGAACAACTGGTAACTCAAATTCATTAGCCTACTCTCTCAGAAGGTGTAGGGAAAGTCGACAAAACCATGGTAGAACGTCATGCTGAGCCTGTCGAAGCATCTCTCCCGCGTCGTCAGGGCTGTTCAACGAAGCGGTAGAGATGCTTCGACAGGCTCAGCATGACGTTTCAGGAATTTTCCCTACACGCCCCTTCAGTACTGCCAGCCCAGCCGGCGGTACACGAAATGCAACAGCCACAGCGGGCCGATGAGCAGAAATTGCAAGTCTTTCAAAAAGCTGGGCTTTTTGCCTTCCACCTTGTGGCCCCAGAACTGGCCCACCCAGGCCAGCGCGAAAAGGATAAGGCACACGGCCCACAGCGGCAGCACCGCCGCGCCCGCCACCGCGCGCAGGGCCCCGGCCATCACCAGCCACACCAGTACCATGCCCAGGGCCAGCCGCCCGCTCAGCCGCACGTAGTAGAGCAGGGCCCCGGCCATCACCAGCGTGCCCCAGTTCAGCCAGGGGCTGGCGGCGCGCACGGCGGCTGGCACCGGCACCGACCACAGCAGCCCGATCAGCGAGAACATGATGAGCGGCACGCACACCCAGTGCACGAGCTTGTTGGTGGGGTTTTGGTGGCTTTCGCCGTACTCGGCGAGCAGCGCGGGAAGGGTAGCCATGCGGCAAGCTAGCGAATTTGCCGCTCACCACCAAGCGGTTATCTGGTGCGCACGCGGGCCTTTAGCTCCGTGAGCAAGGCAAACAGGCCCACGTAGGTGCGGTTGAGGTAGATGAAGTGGGCCGAGCCGCGGGGCTCGCGCTGCTGGCGTAGCTCGGGGTCGGCCATCAGGTCGTCGCCCAGGGCGTAGAGGGCAGCCATGTAGGCCGGGTCGCCGAAGTCGAACACGTCCTGCCGGAAAGGACGGCCCACCAGCTCCAGCGAGGCGCGCAGCGTGCGCAAGTACAGCGCTTGCAGCGGGGCGGGGTCGCTGGCGCGCAGCACGTTGGCCTCGGTGAGCAGGGCCCTCAGGCGGGCTTCGTCGGCGTAGGTTTCGGGGGCCAGCAGGGCGGTGAACAGGCGGTGCACGTCGGCGGGCACGTCCTTCACGCAGCCAAAATCGAGCACGCCGAGGGTGCCGCCGTCGTCGGTGCGCAGCAGGAAATTGCCGGGGTGCGGGTCGGCATGCACTTGGCGCAGCTCGTTGAGCTGGAACTGGTAAAAATCCCACAGCGCCTGGCCCAGCTGGTCGCGCACGGCCTGGCCGGGGGCGGTGGCCAGAAATTCCTTGAGGTGCTGGCCCGGCAGCCAGTCCATGGTGAGGATGCGGGCAGCCGACAGTTCGGGGTAGTAGCGCGGAAACTCCAGGTGGGGGAGGGCCGCGCAGCGGGCCGCAATTTCCTGGCCCCGGCGCAGCTCCAGGGCGTAATCGGTTTCTTCGAGCAGGCGGGCCTCGACTTCGGCCAGGTAGGGGCGCACCTGCGTTTCGCTCAATCCCATCACGCGCAAGGCAATGGGTTTCACCAGGTTGATGTCGGACTGGATGCTGGCCGCCACGCCCGGGTATTGCACTTTTACGGCCAGGGCGCGGCCGTCTTTGCGGGCAAAGTGCACCTGCCCGATGCTGGCCGCCTGCCGCGCCGCCGGCTCGAACTCGTCGAAGAGCTGAAACGGTGACTGTCCGAACGCGTCGCGGAACGCCTTGACTACCAAGGGCCCCGAGAGCGGCGGCGTCTGGTACTGCGCTTTGGCAAACTGGTCGGCGTAGGCCGTTGGCAGCATGTTTTTCTCCATGGCCAGCATTTGGGCCACCTTCAACACCGAGCCCTTCATCTCGCTCAGGGCCCCGTAGAGCTCGGCGGCGTTGGCGGCGTGCAGGTCGTCCATCGTCGACCCGGCCCCCACGGCTTTTTTGGCGTAATGCTTCACGTAGTTGGCCCCCACGCTCAGGCCGGTGCGGGCGAAGCGGGCGGCGCGGGCAACTTTCGTGGTAGGCAGGGAAGTTTGGGGTTCGTCGGACATTAATGCTGATATGCTGATGATTAATAAAAAGCCAAATAGTGATCGGGAAACTGTTGAAAAAGAACGTCATGCTGAGCTTGCCGAAGCATCTCTACTGCGCAAGTATATGATTACTGCTGCGGGAGAGATGCTTCGACAAGCTCAGCATGACGTTCTTATAGTTAATTATTTATTTGCCAAATAATAGCTGTTCTGATTAATTACCGCCGCACCAAAAACCGCACGAAGTCAAAGGCCGAATCCAGGGTGTTAGGGCCCACGAGGTCGAAGCTCAGGGTCACGGCTTTTTCCACGGCCGCGTCGGTGCGCTCGAAGTTCAGCGTGTCGTCTTTGGCGAAAAAGCCGAGCACGAACAGCACCTGCTGCCAGAAAAAGCGCGGGTAGCCGTCCTGCACCAGCGGGCGGTTGGCAATTTCGCCGCTCACGCGGCCATCAGTCAGTAAGTCAGCTACAAAGCGCTCAAAATCCTGCCGGAAGTTGTCGAGCACGCGGGGCGAGAGGCCCGGCATCCGGCGCAGCGAGCGGCGCAGGCTCATCAGGGCGTAGGAGCGGTTTTGCTTGAGGATTTCGAGCAGCGTGTAGTAAAAAGCCAGCAGCTTCTCGCGGCTCCCATAGCCTTCGTAGACCGGCTCGGCGGCGGCGGCGGTGCGCGCCTGGTTGCCGAAATCGGCCCAGATTTCGCGGTCGATGGCCCCGAAGTTGGGGTAGAATTGGTAGAACTCCGCCTCGGCTACGCCCAGCTGCTGGGTGAGCTTAAAAACCGACGCGGGCGGGTGGCCTTCGTTGAGCACGAAATCCAGGTAGGCTTGTTTGATGCGGTCCTTTTCCATGCCCTGATAACCGGCTGAGGGCCCGAACGGTTCGGGCTTCTCCATAATAACCCGGGGCCGTTACGGGGCCGCCAGCCGGGCCTGGCGCAGGGTTTCCACGGCCCGGTCGCGGCCAAACTGGTGGTCGACGATGGGCGCGGGGTAGCGGGCGGTGCCGAGCTCGGGCACCCAGCGGCGCACGTATTCGCGGTGGGGGTCCACTTGTTCGAGCTGGTTGGCGGGGCTGTACACCCGGAACCAGGGCGCGGCCACGGCCCCGGTGCCGGCCATCCACTGCCAGTTGCCCACGTTGTTGGCCAGCTCGTAGTCGAGCAGCTTGTCGGCAAAATACCGTTCGCCCCAACGCCAATCGATGAGCAAGTGCTTGACCAGGAAGCCGGCCACGGTCATGCGCACGCGGTTGGGCAGGTAGCCGGTCTGGTTCAGCTCGCGCATGCCGGCGTCGACGAGCGGGTAGCCGGTGCGGCCCTCGCACCAGGCCCGGAACTCGGCCTCGTCGTTGCGGTAGGGCACGCGCCGCATTTTTGGGTCGTAGGCTTCGGTGGCGGTGTTGGGAAAGTGCCAGAGCAGCATCATGAAGAAATCGCGCCAAATGATTTCCGACAACAGCTTGGGGTTCAGGGCCCTGGCCTGGCGCATGGCCTGCCGCACGCTGAGTGTGCCGAAGCGCAGCTGCACCGACAAGCGCGTGGTGCCGTTTTGCAGGGCGGGCGTGTTGCGGGTTTGGTGGTAGTTGCGCACCACTGCGTCGGCGGGCAGGTCGGCGGTGGGCACGAACTGCTCTTTTCGCGCAAACCCCAGGCTGTCGAGGGTGGGGCGGGGGCCGGCTTTTTGCGGATCGAGGCGCGGCACGGGGGCCCTGGCCAGCGCTTCGGCCGAGCCGTGGGGCAGCAATAATTCGTCGGTGAGGCGGGCCAGGTAGGTTTTGAGGTAGGCCCCGAACACCTTGGGCACGGTGCCCGACTTGGTCATAACCTCGTCCTTGGCGAACACCACCTGGTCTTTGTAGCGCAGAAACTCCACGCCGTGCCGGTGCAGCACGGCGCCCACCTCGGCGTCGCGCCGGGTGGCGTAGGGCTCGTAGTCCTCGTTGGTGTGCACGGCGGCCACCTCAAAGGTTTGCACCAACTCTTCCAGCACCTCCACCGGCCGGCCGTAGCGGGCCAGGAAAGTGCCGCCGGCGGCCGTAGTTTCCTGCGCCAGCCGCTCCACCTCGTCGAAAATGAAGGTCAGCCGGGCGTCGGCCTTGTCGGGTAAATGGTCGAGGATGTCGCGGTCGTAAATAAAAAGCGGCACCACCGGCAGCCCGCTGGCCAGGGCCGCCGCCAGGCCCGCGTTGTCGTGGAAGCGCAGGTCGCGCCGGTGCCAGAAGATGCAGATTTTCATGCTTCGCTTCTACGGTTGTTATTTGTTGATTTACGCAAGATTACGCAAACCGGCCGCCGCGGCCCCCAGCGCCGCTACTTGAGCCGGCCCATCCCGCCGTCCACGGCCAATACCTGGCCGGTCACGAAAGCGCTGTGGTCCGACAGCAAAAACGACGCCGTGTAGGCCAGGTCTTCGGGCTGGCCGATGCGCTGCAAGGGGTGGCGCTTGGCGCTGGCTTCCACCTTTTCGGGGGTGCTGAGGAGCGCGGCGGCCAGCGGCGTGTCGGTGAGCGAGGGGGCGATGCAGTTCACGCGCACGTTGCTGGCCGCGTACTCGGCCGCGAGGGCCCTCGTGAGGCCCTCCACGGCGGCTTTGGCGGTGGCAATGCTGGCGTGAAAGCTCATGCCCGTATCGGCCGCCACGGTGCTGAACAGCACCACGGACGCCCCGCCCTCCGCTTTTTTCAGGCGCTTCATAGTGGCTTGCAGCACCCGCACGGCCCCGAGCACGTTCAGGTCGAAGTCGGCCTGAAAATCTTCGGCCGGGATGCGCTCGAAGGGGCGCAGCTTGATGCTGCCGGGGCAGTACACCACGCCGTGCAGGGCCTCGGGCAGGTGGTCGAAGGCGGCCCCCACGGGCTGGGTGGCGTCGTAGTCGAAGTGGTTGGTGTTCAGGGCGACCAGCTCGGGCGAGCGGTGGCGCGAGGCCGTGTGCAGGTGGGCCCCCAGGCCGCTTAAAAGCCGGGCCGTGGCCAGGCCGATGCCGGAGGAAGCGCCGACGATGAGGACGTGTTTCTGGTCGAAATTCATGCAGGGGAACAAAGAGTGGGAGCCCTGCGACAACGCGGCCGGGGGCCGAAGGTTTAGCGGGCCGGGTTGGCGGCCCCCGGCCGGGGCCTCTACAACAAATTAGCAGGAATTCGGCGGCTGGGCTGGCGCGGCAAGTAGCCGCGCCGTAGCTTAGCCGGCGTTCCCGCCAATTAGTCTTCTCGATGAAAATCACCAAGCTACTCGTCGCCAACCGGGGCGAAATCGCCATCCGCGTGCTGCGCGCCGCCACCGAGCTGAACATTCCCACGGTGGCCGTGTACACCCACGAAGACCGCTACTCGCAGCACCGCTACAAAGCCGACGAAGCCTACCAGATCGGTGGCGACGACGAGCCCCTGCGGCCCTACCTCGACATCGAGGGCCTGCTGCGCGTGGCCCGGGCCAACGGGGCCAACGCCATCCACCCCGGCTACGGCTTCCTGAGCGAAAACGCTGCCCTGGCGCGCCGCTGCCGCGAGGAGGGCATCATTTTCGTGGGGCCCCGGCCCGAGGTGATGGAGGCCCTCGGCGACAAGGTGCGGGCCAAGGAAGTGGCCGTGCAGTGCCAGGTGCCCCAAATCGAAAGCAGCGAAAAAGAGCTGGTGGACTTCGAAACGGCCAAAAGCGAAGCCCAGCGCATCGGCTACCCCGTGATGCTGAAGGCCGCCAGCGGCGGCGGCGGCCGCGGCATGCGCGTCATCCGCGACGACGAGCAGCTGGAAAAAGGCTTTTTCGAGGCCCGCAACGAGGCGCTGAACGCCTTCGGCGACGACACGGTGTTCCTGGAGCGGTTCGTGGAGCGGCCCAAGCACATCGAGGTGCAACTCGTGGGCGACCACCACGGTAACCTCGTGCACCTCTACGAGCGCGACTGCTCGGTGCAGCGCCGCTTCCAGAAAGTGGTGGAGGTGGCCCCGGCCCTGGGCCTGCCCGACCACCAACGGCACCTGCTCTACGAGTACGCCCTGCGCATCGGCCGGGCCGTGGGGTACGACAACGTGGGCACGGTGGAATTCCTGGTGAACCCCGAGCACGACCGGATTTATTTCATCGAGGTGAACCCCCGCATTCAGGTGGAACACACGGTGACCGAGATGATTACGGGCGTCGATTTGATCAAAACCCAGCTCTACATCGCCGCCGGCTACCCGCTCGAATCGCCCGAAATCGGGCTGGGGCCCGGCGTGGCGGTGCCGCGCATGGGCTGCGCCATCCAGTGCCGGGTGACGACCGAAGACCCGGCCAACGACTTCAAGCCCGACTACGGCACCATCGTGGCCTACCGCTCGGCGGGCGGCTTCGGCATCCGCCTCGACGAGGGCTCGGTGTACGCCGGGGCCGTCGTGTCGCCGTTTTTCGACTCGCTGCTGGTGAAGGTGTCGGCCCACTCGACCACGCTGCCCGGCGCGGCCCTCAAAATGCTGCGCGCCCTGGAAGAATTTCGCATCCGCGGCGTGCGCACCAACATCCAGTTCCTGCAAAACATCGTGGCCGACGCCGACTTCCAGGCCGGCCGCGCCACCGTCGACTTCATCAAGGACCACGCCGCGCTGTTCACGTTCGAAACGCGCCTCGACCGCGCCACGCGCCTGCTGCACTTCATCGGCGACGTGGTGGTGAACGGCAACGCCGACGTGCCGGCCGCCGCACGCGCCGCGCCGCGCCCGGCCCTGCGCGTGCCCCGGCTGCCGCGCTTCGACGCCGACGCCGCGCCGGCCCCCGGCACCAAGCAGCGCCTCGACGAGCTGGGCCCCGAGAAATTCGCCCAGTGGCTGCGCGCCGAGCCCCTCGTGCACTACACCGACACCACCCTGCGCGACGCCCACCAGAGCCTGCTGGCCACCCGCATGCGCACCTTCGACATGCTGAAGGTGGCCGCCGCCTACGCCCAGCGCCACCCCCAAACCTTCTCGCTGGAGGTGTGGGGCGGCGCCACGTTCGACGTGGCCCTGCGCTTTCTGCACGAAGACCCGTGGGCGCGCCTGGCCCAGCTGCGCGCGGCGGTGCCCAACATTTTGCTGCAAATGCTGATCCGCGGGGCCAACGGCGTGGGCTACAAAGCGTACCCGGACAACCTCACCGAAAAATTCGTGCAGGTGGCGGCCGAAACCGGCGTCGACGTGTTCCGCATCTTCGACTCGCTGAACTGGATGAAGGGCCTGGAGGCTTGCATCGGCTTCGTGCGCACCAAAACCGACCGCCTGGCCGAGGCCAGCATCTGCTACACCGGCGACATCCTCGACCCCAAGCGCACCAAGTATTCGCTGGCCTACTACTTAAAGCTGGCCAAGCAGCTCGAAGACGCCGGGGCCCACATCCTGTGCATCAAGGACATGGCCGGCCTGCTGAAGCCCTACGCCGCCGGCGAGCTCATTGCCGGCCTGCGCGACGCCGTGAAGCTGCCCATCCACTTGCACACCCACGACACGTCGTCGCTGCAGGCCGCCACCCACCTCAAAGCCGTGGAGGCCGGCGTGAACGTGATCGACGTGGCGCTGGGGGCCCTCTCCGGCCTCACCTCGCAGCCCAACTTCAACGCGTCGGTGGAGATGCTGCGGCGCACGCCCCGCCACCGCGAGTTCGACCAGGCCTCGCTCAACGAGTTCAGCAACTACTGGGAGGCCGTGCGCGAGCACTACTTCCCCTTCGAGTCGGGCCTGAAGGCGGGCACCTCGGAGGTGTTCCAGCACGAGATTCCGGGCGGGCAGTACTCCAACCTGCGGCCCCAGGCGGCGGCCCTGGGCCTGGCCGACAAGTTCGAGGAAGTGAAGCAGCGCTTCGCCGACGTGAACACGATGTTCGGCGACATCGTGAAGGTGACGCCGAGCAGCAAAGTGGTGGGCGACATGGCCTTGTTCATGGTGAGCAACAACCTGAGCCCGGCCGATGTGCTGGAAAAAGGCGAAACCCTAAGCTTTCCGGAGTCGGTGCGCGAGTTGTTCCGCGGCGACATCGGGCAGCCCGAGGGCGGCTGGCCCCGGGAGCTGCAAAAGCTGGTGCTCAAAAACGAAACGCCCTTCACCGACCGGCCCAACGAGCACCTCGCGCCCATCGATTTTGACAAGGAATGGGCCGCGTTTCAGGAGAAAAACCCGGGCGGCAAATTTACCGACTTGCTTTCCAGCCTGCTCTACCCCAAGGTGTTCGACGAGTACTGGGCCCACCGCCGGCAGTACGGCGACGTGAGCCGGGTGCCGACGCCGGTGTTTTTCTACGGCCTGGAGCTGGGCGAGGAAACCATCGTGGAAATTGCCCGCGGCAAGTCGGTCATCGTGCGCGTGCAGTCCATCGGGCCGGTGAACGAGGAGGGCACGCGCACGCTGTTCTTCATCCTCAACGGCCAAACCCGCAACCTGGAAGTGCGCGACCGGGCCGTGGCCGTCACCAAAGTCAGCAACCCGAAAGCCGACAAAGCCGACCCGCGCCAGATTGCCGCCCCGTTGCAGGGCCTGCTCAGCAAGGTGTTGGTCGAAGCCGGGGCCGCCGTGCCGCGCAACACCCCGCTGTTCGTCATCGAGGCCATGAAAATGGAAACCACCATCACCGCCCCGCACGACCTGACCGTGGCCGAAGTAGTGCTGCCCGAAGGCAGCCGCGTGAGCGCCGACGACCTGGTGCTGACGCTGGGGTAGTTGACGAGGGCGCGGGCAACTCCACAAGTGGCTGGGTTGCTTGCCCATTTCGTACAGAAATGGCTGCGACAAGCGGGCTTGCCCGATGCCTCAAACGAGGCGTTGGGCGAGCCCGCTTGTTTGCACTTCGATGACCGTACTTGCAACGATATTTCACGCTTTGCCAAACGCACGTTTTCGCATGAAAAAGCTTCTTTTGCTGCTCACGGCCATTCTCGGCGGCAGTGGCCTGGTTGCCCGGGCGCAAACCGATAAAGACCTGGCCATTCTGAAAAGTCAGTCCCTCGTTGTCGTGCTCAAGGACGAAGAGCCGGACAAGCTGAAAAAGCTGGCCAAAAAACCGGGCGAGTTGGAAGCCTACAAGTCGTTTGTGGCGAATTATAACGCCCTGATTCAGGAATTAGCGCCTAAAATCTGGCAATTTTCGCCGTCCGTGGAGTTCAAGCACGAGTCGGAGCTGGCGGCGTTGATGAAGGACAAGGGCTACCAGCACGGGGTGTTCAAGCACGATAATTTTACCGTGCTGCAACACCTTGGCGGGGGCGCGGCCCGCGGCGGCGCCATCTACACCTCGGAGTCGCAAACGGCTTTTTTGCTCAGTATCATCAGCAACGGCACCCAGCGCACCATCGCGCCGGTGCCCATGGCACCGGGGGTGGTGCGCACCAGCGACGTTATTTTCTGCCTTAAAATGTTGCAACACCACCTGCAGGGGCGCGCCAGTGGCAAAAGCAGCGGAAAAATGACCGAAGACGGTACGCGGCTGCAGGCCAAAATCCTGCTGCTCGACGAAGCCGAGCTGAACGGCAAGCTCAGCGCCGCCGACATCAAGCAGGTGTACCCGTTTCCCTTTCAGTTGGTGCCGCGCGAAACCATCGAAACGGCCATCAAGGACGCCGACGCCCGCTACGCCTGCCTTCGGATTCTGCCGGTGTCGGGCAGCATGACGGCGCTCGTGATAATGGACCCCGCCGACGGAACCATGCTGGCCATGTCGGTGGGTGGGATGGGCCTGAAAAGCGGGACTGTGGTGAATAAGGGCAATCTGAATGACTTTGCGCGGGCCGCCGGCGGCAAGTAGCCGGAATGGACCGGCCAGCGCTGCTGCCGCGGCCGCTACGAGCCACTCCCCCCAGGCTGTCCGGCCGCGCGCGGCATTAGCCCTGACCTGATTCCGACCGACAAGCCGTACCACGCCGTGGACGACCAGTCGCGCCAGCTTGACGGCCTCGTGAAACGAAGCGCGCGGGCAGCGCACAGAAGGAAAGAAACCGCACGACCGGTGGGGCTGTCCCCAACGGTCGTGCGGCTCTGGTGCTGAACGCGGCGTGGGTCCGGCCAGCGAATTATCTGCCCACCTTGAACGTGAGGCCACCGCCCATTGTGGTGGTGCCGGCCGCTGCGCCCCCGAGCAGCCGGCCGGCCGTCACGTCGAGGCGCAGGCCGGGCACGGGGCGCACGTAGAGCCCCGCCGTGGTGCCGGTGCTGCGCTCGGCCCGGCCGTAGCCGTAGGCTTCCACAAAGAAGCCGGCCTGGCCGCCCAGCGGCCCGTTCAGGGCCAGCGTGCCTAGGAACTCGCCTTTTTCGATGTCTTTTACCGTCAGGCCGCGCTGGCTGAAGCCGAAGTTGGCTTCGAGCCCGAACCGCTCGCCCAGCTGCTCGCTCACCAGCAGGCGGC
>JANXOE010000137.1 GCA_025353745.1 Hymenobacter sp. | reverse complement strand
ACCAAATCGAACGCTGCTTCAACCGCCTCAAGCGGTTTCGGGGCCTCGCTTCACGCTACGAAAAGAACGCCAGCACCTTTCTGGCAATGGTCACCCTCGGAGCCATCCTGATGTGGCTTTAATTGTTTACACGTCCTAGTTTTGCGCCGTTTGTACTCATGCCCGGGCCGCGAAAGGGCAGTCGAGCTTTTTTTTCTCGTTTCCCGCAAAAAGAATGTAAAACTCTGGTAAAGTACTCGTAACTTACCGTCGGCTACCAGCCAAGGCCACTTCCCACCCACCTTCTACCCTTAACCCCTTGTCCCATGTTTGGTTTCTTTGAGAACGAGCAGGCCAAAAAAATCAAAGGCCACCTCTGCAACCTCGCCGCCTTGGCCAAGGCCGACGGCCACATCGACGAGCGGGAGATGAGCTTCATCATCACCGTGGGCAAGAAAAACGGAATGGCGGCGGCCGACGTGCGCAAAATCGTGGCCGGCAACACCAATTGCCTCTCCGACCTGCCCAGCACCGACTCGGAGCGGTTCGATCAGATTTACGACCTCGTGGAGATGATGCTCTCCGATGGCATCGTGGACGAGAACGAGATGGATTTCTGCATCATGATGGCCGAAAAGCTGGGTTTCCGCAAGGCCATCGTGGGCGTGCTGGTGCGCAAAATTTCGCAAGGCGTAAAAGACGGCCTGCCCGAAGACCGCATCAAGGAGGAAAGCCTGAGCTTCCTGAACTACAACAACATCCCGCAACACTAAGCCGCGGCCCGGGCCGGCGCCACGTGCTCGATGGCGCGCAGCAGGCCCGCGCAGGCCGCGTCAATCTCCTCGTCGGTAATGACGAGGGGCGGGGCCAGGCGCAGCGAATTGTCGCAAAACAAAAACCAGTCGGTGAGAACGCCCTCGTGTTCCAGGGCCCTGTCGATGATGGGCTTGAGCACGGCGAAGGACGCGAACTCCACCGCCAGCAGCAGCCCGCTGCCGCGCACGGCGCGGATGGCCGGGTGCCGCAGCCGCGCCCGGAAGCGGGCGGCTTTTTCGGCCACGCCCGCCGCCAGGTTTTCGTCCTGCAGCACCTGCAGCGTGGCCAGGGCCGCCGCACAGCTCACCGGGTGGCCCCCAAACGTGGTGCAATGGCCCAGGATGGGGTTGGTTTTGAAGCCGCTCATGATTTCGGTGCTCGAAATGAAGGCCCCGATGGGCATGCCGCCGCCCATGCCCTTGGCGCACACCAGGATGTCGGGTTCGATGCCGTACTGCTCGAAGGCC
Organism: Hymenobacter sp.; assembly: GCA_025353745.1. GTDB lineage: Bacteria > Bacteroidota > Bacteroidia > Cytophagales > Hymenobacteraceae > Hymenobacter. Next base: position 17,281 of record JANXOE010000137.1, on the reverse strand, counting down.
CACATGGTGCCCGTGCGCCCGTAGCCGCACTGGATTTCGTCGAGGACGAGCAGGGCCCCCACGGCGGTGCAGCGCGCGCGCAGGGCCGGCAGGTAGCCGGGGGCGGGCAGGCGCACGCCGGCTTCGCCCTGCACCGTTTCGATGACCACGGCGGCCGTGCGCTCGGTGATCAAGGCCAGGTCGGCCAGCTCGTTGTGGCGGAGGTGGCGCACGTCGGGCAGCAGCGGGCGGTAGCTGTTCTTGAAATCCTCGGAGCCGGTGATGGACAGGGCCCCGTGGGTGGAGCCGTGGTAAGCGTTCAGGCACGACACCAGCTCGGTGCGGCCGGTGTGGCGCTTGGCCAGCTTGAGGGCCCCCTCGATGGCCTCGGCGCCGGAGTTGGTGAAGTACACCGAATCGAGGTGCGGCGGCAGGGTTTGGTGCAGGGCCTCGGCGAGCTGGGCGGGCACGGCTTGCACGAGTTCGCCGTACACCATCAGGTGCAGGTACTTGTCGAGCTGGGCGCGGATGGCGGCCAGCACCCGCGGGTGGCGGTGGCCGACGTTGCTCACGCCGATGCCCGAAATCAGGTCGAGGATGGGGCGGCCTTCGGGCGTGTACATGAACACGCCCTCGGCCCGCTCAATCTCCAGCAGCAGCGGAAAATCAGAGGTTTGGGCCTGGTGGCGCAGGAATAGCTGGCGGGGGGTGAGAACCACGGATTTAGCGGATTTGTCGGATGGCGCGGGGCAGCGGCGGGCTTCTTCTATTTCCCGCCAAAACCGCCGGGCTTAGTGCTTCAACCGCGGCCGCCCCGTTTCGATTATCCCGCAAAAATAACGAGGCCGCTGCGGGGGCAGCGGCCTCTGTAAACTTTGGTGGCGCACGACGGCCTGCTGCTGGGCCAATCACTCAGGGCCCAATGGCGGCGCGCCGGGGCCCCTGGCCACGCGCTTAATGACTTCCTTGGTGAAGTCGCGCTCGGCCAAAAACAGCTGCGCCACCTGCCGCAACGAAATGATTTTCTGAAACTTATCGAAATATTCCTTTTCGAGGTTCAGCTCCTGCTGGCGCACGGCGAATCCTTGGGTGAAGTTGTCGCGGATTTGCTGGTCGGTTAGCCCGTCGGCCACCTCGCGGCGCAGCAGGCGGCCGTTGCGGTTCAGCTCGCGGCGGCGGGTCGAAAACTCGTTGTAGACCGGCCAGAATTTCTGGGCCTGGTCCTGGGTGAGGGCCACGCGGGTGGTGATGAAGGCAATTTTCGCGTTTTCGAGTTGGGCCAGGCGTTGGCCCGGCCGGCCGCCCTGGGCGCGGGCGGCCGGGGCCGCGGCCAGCAGCAGGGCCCCCAGGACGAGGGTGCGCAGCTTAGATGAAAAAATATACATGTTTAACAAGCAGAGATTTACAGATACGTCTGGTCTTCGGTGGGTTGCGCGTCCAGCGCGTCGGTCAGCTCGTCGGCCGAGGCGTGCAGGAAGCCCTGGGCAAAGCCGGGGTCGGCGGCCGTCAGCACGGCCAGGTCGGAAGTTTCGACCCGGGCGCCACTGGTCAGCAAATAGCCCACCAGCTCGGTACGCGGCACGGCATCGAGCCGGGCCGTGGCCGCCACCGGCGCGCCGGCCCCGGGCGAACCGCTTAAGTAGAAAGAAGCCGCAAAGCCGCCCAGCACGGCCACCGAGGCCAAGCCGGTGCGCAGGGCCGGCGTCAGCCAGGCCAGCCAGCGCCAGCCGGGGGCCGCTGCGGCGGCGCCGGGCAGCCGGCTCATCACCCGGGTCGGAAGCCGGTCGAAATAGTCCGCGGGCGGCTCGCTCAGCAGCGGACGGGGCCGCCGGGGGTGCGCATCGAGCTTAAAAGCAGTTTTCATGGCGGTTGGATGAACGGAGTGCGGCAACGTTTAAGCCGTTCCCAAAAAAATCTTACTCACTGGCGCGGGTCACGTAGTCTTCTACCTTCTTCAAGGCGTGGTGGTAGCTGGCCTTGAGGGCCCCCACGCTGGTGCCGGTCACCTCGGCCATTTGCTCGTACGGCATTTCGTCGTAGTAGCGCAGGTTGAACACCAGGCGTTGCTTATCAGGGAGTTGCAGGATGGCTTTCTGGAGATTCAACTCGATTTCGTCGCCGGCCAGAGCCGGATCGGCCTCCATTTTAGCGGCCAGCTCGGCCCCCACGTCGGTGAGCGGCAGCAGGAACTTGCGCCGCTTGCTGCCCAAAAAATTCAGGCACTCGTTGGTGGCGATGCGGTAAATCCAGGTGAAAAGCTGGGCGTCCTGCCGGAAGTTTTCGAGGTGTTTCCACACCTTGATGAACACGTCCTGGGTGAGGTCGTCGGCGTCGTCGTGGTCCACCACCATCTTGCGCACGTGCCAATATACCTTCCGTTGGTACTTGCGCACCAGCTGGTTGAAGGCCAGGTTGCGGCTGGCGGGGTCCTGGAATTTGAGGAGAATTTCGTGGTCTTCCAAGCAGGGAGGCCGGGCTTAAGCAGTGGGTGCGCGGTTGGACGCCAACGGTGGGGGCAAGTTTAAGCCACCCGCCGAAAAAAGCTGTAGCCACTAAAAAAATTATTTTAAATATAAAAAAATGATATATTAGTTTTGAATAATTGTTTTTTTAACCCATAGCCGAAAACCATGAATCCCAACAAAGCCCTCTGGGAGAAAGGCGATTTCACGAAAATTGCCCAAACTATGCGCCAAAGCGGCGATGAGCTGGTGGCCAAACTCGGCATCGGCAAAGGCATGAAAGTGCTGGACCTGGGCTGTGGCGACGGCAACACGGCCATTCCCGAAGCCCAGCGCGGCGCGGACGTGCTCGGGGTCGACATCGCCAGCAACTTGGTGGCCGCCGGCAAGCAACGGGCCGCCGCCGCCGGCCTGACCAACTGCACTTTCCAGGAAGGCGATGCCTGCGACCTGAGCGAGCTGCCCGACCAAGCCTTCGACCGCGTGGTGAGCGTGTTCGGGGCCATGTTTGCTCCCAAGCCGTTCGACGTGGCCAAGGAAATGGTGCGCGTGACCAAGCCGGGCGGGAAAGTTGTGATGGGCAACTGGATACCCGGCGACCCGACCTTGGTGGCGCAAATCCTGAAAATCAGCTCGGCCTACACCCCGCCGCCCCCGGAGGGTTTCATCAGCCCGATGACCTGGGGCGTCGAGAGCAACGTGGTGGAACGCTTCGGCCAGGCCGGCGTCCCGAAGGAGCGCATCACCTCCGAGAAAGACACCTTCACGTTCAAAGCTGCCTGTTCGCCAGCCGAATGCATGGGCTTATTTAAAAACTTTTACGGCCCCACCATGAACGCCTTTGAAGCGGCTGAAAAAAACGGCAAATTGGCCGATTTGCAGCAGGAGCTAACGGAGCTGTTCAACAGCCAGAACCAAGCCTCCTCGCCGGGCAGCACGTCAATTCCGGCCACCTACCTGCGCGTGACGGTAGACTGCTGATAAAGCTAGCTAAGGTTCAGGCAATTGTGGAGTGGCCATCGTAATGCCAACGCCCCCACACCTTCATTAGCTACTGGGGGGTGTGTTGCATTCGCGAAACCTTCACCCGGGCTTTTTACACTGAATTCATCTCCGCTTCCACGCCTTCGCAAACACGTTCTGGGTAGGGTCGCCGGCGTTGTGGTCCGCCACCATCTTGTGCTTGTGCCAGTACACCTGGCGCTGGTACTTGCGCACCAGCTGGTTAAAGGCCCGGTTGCGGATGGCGGGAAAAGCTTCAGCGCGCGGCCCGTTTCTGCTGCAAATACTGCTGCACGTCTGCCGCCGCGGCGCGGTCGCTGGGGTGCTGGATTTGGTAAACCATCTTCTCTGCCAGCACCGGGTCGTCGCGGTGAAACTGCCGCACCACGGTTTCGGACGGCACGTACAGCATGATGCCGCCCAATGCCGCAATGGCCAGCGCAAACCAGTTGAGGCGTTGCTTGAAGGCCGCAATGCATATGGCTAGCACCATGGTAGCCACGCCCACCACCAGCAGGGTGGCCCCGCTGCTCCAGCTCATCAGCTTGAACAAGACGCCCATAAGGATAACCGCCGTGCTGATTCCGGTGATTTTGCGCAGGTAATCGTCCAGAAAATCCGCCCCGCCGTGGCCCTCCGCGGAGCGCAAGCGGCGGCGCTGCCCCGCAGTGCCCGGTTGGGGTTGGGCGGCGGAAGCGCCTGGCCAATAGCTCCGAAGAAAATACACGACGCTCAGGCTGCCCAGCCCCGCCAGCAGCAGGTAATTTCCGGCGCTCACCAGGGCCCACTTGGCGGCAAAGCCCAGGATGGCCAAGGGCCAGGCAATTTTCTCAACGGTATCCAAGGGCTTTTCCACGGCGGATGTTGGCGTAAATTATTTTGCAAAAAGGCCCACCGAAGTCGTTTGCCCGCTGCGAATCGTGAAATTCCGCACGTCGGTGAATTTGCTGCCGATGGCGGTTTTGGTGCGGAATACCAGGCGGTAGGCCCCCGGCTGCAGGGGCAGGTTGAGCTTGCTGCTGCCGCCGTCGGGCAGGTTATACACCCAGGTTTGCGACTCGTCGTTGTTGAGCTGGTAGATAGAGCCGTAGCCTTTCAGGTCGGAGGTAATGTTGAGCGTGCCGGGGGCCGGGTACGTCACGGCCACCTCCTGGCCCTGGCGAACGCTGACGCGGCGCACCAGGCGCGGCAAGGTCAGCAATTCTACGTCGTAGTTGCCGGCCAGCAGCTTCTGGCGGGCGCCGAAGGGCAGGGCCACGGCGGTGCCGGGGGCCCCGGCGGCCCGCACCACGGCCTGCACCGTGCCGTAGGGGTTGGGCGCGAGGGCCGGGCTCTGCAGGAAAAGCGTGCCCTGGGGCGTTTTGAAAGTCAGCACGTTGGCTTTGCCGGCCTTGATGGGCACGTTGGCCTGGCGCACGGCCGGCACCGTGTTGATCACCAGGTCGTAGCTCTGGAGGGCGTCGATGGCGAGCACGTCGGCCCGGCCCTGGGCGTCGCGGTAGTGGACGTAGTTGTACTCGGGCTGGCCGGTGACGTTGTTGACAAAGGTGAGGTTGACGTTGCTTTCCACCGGCCGGCCGTCGGCGTCGGTCAGGCTCACGGCCACGGTGGTTTTGGCCAGCGTCTGGGCAATCACGTCGCTCATCACCGCGCGAAAGGTTTTCACCTCGGCCGCGTTGTAGTACTGCCCGAGGCATTCGAGCTGCCGGCCGAAGTCCTTTTCGGCCCCGATGCCGATCACGAACGGCTTGAGAAACACGCGCTTGCGCTGCAAGTCCAGCGAGGCCGCGCAGGGGTCGGCGTTGCACGATTCGAGGCCGTCGGTGATGAGCAGCAGCACGTTGCGCGCGTTTTTGTCGGCCGGAAAATCGTGGGCCGACTGCCGCAGCGAGTACGTGATGGGCGTGTTGCCCTGCGCCCTGAGCGTGAGCAGCCGGGCCCGGATGGCCCGGGCGTTGCGCGGCGCGAACGGCACTTCGAGGCGCGAGTCCTCGCAGTTTTTGGCACTGTTTGGGAATTGGTGGCCGTACACGCGCAGGCCCAGCTCCAGGTTGGGGTAGGCGTTGAGCGAATCGGCCATTTTGGCCAGCATGCGCTTGGCCACGTCCCAGCGCGATTGCCCCTCCCAGGGGGCCATCATCGAGCCCGAGGCGTCGAGCAGGAACAGGATGCGGGTGGTTTTGGGCTTTTCGGGAACAACGTTCTGGGCCGGGGCCCCCAGGCTGAAAAACACCAGCAGCAGGCCCCACCACGGGGCCCTGCCGGCGCCGGTTTTCTGCGCAAAAGACAAGAATCCGGTGAACATCAGGAAGATAAGCCGTTTGCAAGTTGCGAATTTACAGCGCCGCCCCGCGCCGGGCAGCACCGCTGAGGGCCCCGGCGACAAGCCGGCGGCCTGGTCATCGCCGGGGCCCTCAGCGGTTATCCAACGATTGGCGGGCCGCCGGCGAAAAAGCCGCCCGCCCGCCGGGGCCCCGCTAGGCCAGCAGCTGGTCGGCGTGGGCCTGGGTGTCCACTTTCTTGATGATTTTCTCGATAATGCCTTCGGCGTCAATCAAAAACGTGGTGCGCACGGTGCCCAGGTAGGTTTTGCCGTAGTTCTTTTTTTCCTGCCACACGCCGTAGGCTTCCACAATTTTGTGGTCGGTGTCGACGAGCAGCGGGAAGGGCAACTCGTACTTCAGGGCAAATTTTTTGTGGGCCGCTTCGCCGTCCACGCTCACGCCGATGACCTGGATGTTTTGGGCCGTCAGCTCGGCCTGGTGGTCGCGCAGGTTGCAGGCCTGGGCGGTGCAGCCGGGGGTGTCGTCTTTGGGGTAGAAGTAGAGCGCCACGCGCTGGCCGCGCAGGTCGGCGAGGCGAATCAGGCGGCCGTCCTGGTCGGGGGCGGCAAAATCGGGGGCGGGCTGGCCGGGGGTGGGGGACATGAGTTGTTTATTGAAAAGCGAAAGGCCAAGTTACAGCGTCAGCGAAATCACCCGCTCGTTGCCGGCCTGGTCGGTGAGGCGCAGCTCGGCGGGGCCGCGCAGGCGGGGCCCCAGCGTGTCGGTGGGCACGGTGAAGAGGGTGGCGTTTTTGTGCTCGTAGCGCAGCAGCCGGAACCGCCCGCCCACCAGCAGCTGGTAGCTGGCCAGGCCCGACATGTCGTCGCCGACGCGGAACAGCACCTGCCGGCCCGGCCGGCCGGCGAGGCTGCCGGTGGGGGCCTTCACGTCGGCCAGGATGCGGTAGGAGCCGAACTGCTTCACCACGGCCGTGATCTGGCCCTGCTCGTCCCACTGTCCGCCCACGTAGGCCCGCCCGCCCCGGGCCGTGGCCGCGTAGATGGCCGAGCGGCGCAGATCGGCGGGCGGGGCCACGGGCTTGAGGGTGAGGCGCAGCGGGTAGTAGAGCGGCGTGGCGGGCGAGCCGACCGTCCAGAAGCCGCTGCCGGGGCCCTCGGGCCGGAAGCTGGTGCTGAGGTAAAGGTTGCCGAACAGCGTCTGGGGCCCAAATAGCAGGTTGACGCGGGCCGTGGAGTAGCTGGTCTCCTGCCCGGCCGGAATCAGCGCCTGGCGGTCAAACCGCTTCGTGACGCCCCCGAACCGCAGCGAGTCGGGCAGGCCGGCGCGCAGGTCGTAGAGGTACACGTTTTCGCTGCCCGCCGTGTAGCTGGGCCGCACTTCGAGCTGGCGGTTGCCCTTGAAGAGCAGCAGGTTGCCGCCCACGGCCCCCGTGTCGGGGTCGGCCGCCACGGCTTTGAGCAGGTTGCGGACGATTTCGTAGCGCAGGGCCGGGCGCTTCACCAGGCCCGAGCGGGTTTTGAAGTAGGCCGGGGCCTGGCCGCGCAGCACAAAGTGCAGGGCCGTCTGGTTGTTGTAGGAGTCGGCGAGCACCACGTCCACCGCGTACACCTTGCCGGCCTCCACGGTCAGGCGGCCCCGGCCGGGGCCGGGGGCCGTGTACATGGCCAGGTCGTTGCCGTCGTCAACCCACAGCTTTTGCAGCGGGCGGCCCTGCACGTGCTGGTACTGAAAATCGAGGAAGTTGGCCACCTGCCGGGTGCCCGTGGGGAAGGGCACGGCGTCGATGTTGTGCTCGTAGTAGGGCTGGCCGTTCACCTTCACGGCCACGCGCTGCACCCCGTTCTTGTTCCACACGCCGTCGAAGCGGTCGAAGCCCTGCACCAGCAGCCCCACCGTGCCGAAGCAGGCGATGGTGTCGGGCCAAATCGTGGCCACGCCCGGCGCGGGCTGGAGCCGGGGCACGAACACTTTTTTGTCGAAGCGCCCGTCTACCCGCGCCTCAATGCCCAGCGGCTCCACCGCAAACGCCTGAAAAGTGGGCGCGATGTGGTCCTGGATTTCGGCGAAGCCGCCCCATTGCAGTGGGTTGTACTGGCGGTCCTGGGCGTCGCGCACCTCCCAGTGCAGGTGGGGGCCCACCGAGCCGCCGGTGTTGCCCGAGAGGGCCACTACCTCGCCGCGCCGCACGGGGTACTGGTCTTTTGGGAAAAACAGCTCTACCTCGTAGGCCTGCTTCTCGTACTGGCGGCGCAGCAGCTCGGCCGCCGCGGGGCCCCGGAACTCGTTGAGGTGGCCGTACACCGTCGTCAGCCCGTTGGGGTGGGTGATGTAGAGCACGTTGCCGTAGCCGAACGACGACTGCTTGAGGCGCGAGATGTAGCCGTCGGCGGCCGCGTACACGGGCTGGTTCACCCCGCCGCCGGTCTTGATGTCGAGGCCGCCGTGGAAGTGGTTGGGCCGCAGCTCGCCCATGCTGCCGGCCAGAAAGCTCTGCTTGCCCGGCGCGATGGGAAACAGAAAATAGCCCGGCGCCACCGCCGGCCGGGCCCCGGCCGGGGCCGGCCGGGCGGCCCGGCGCTCCTCGGACGTGTCGGCCTCCTGCCCGCCGGCCGGGCCGGGCCGCAGCCCCAGCGCCAGGCCCCACACCACGGCCCATCCCAGGGCCCTCCACGCCCGAAAAGGCGCTTGCTTGTTATTCAATACCCTCAAAACCAATTGATTTATAGCTTGTAGATTTTAGGTTGTCATTCCGAACACAGTGAGGAATCTGGGTTAACATCAAACCCAAATTCTTCGCTGCGTTCGGAATGACACTTGTTACTTCACGGCCACTTCCAGCAGCTTTTCGCCTTCGAGGAAGCCCGTCAGGTGGTCGCCGATTTGTACGGGGCCCACCCCGGCGGGGGTGCCGGTGAACACCAAGTCGCCCTGCTTGAGGGTGATGTAGCGCGAAACGAAGGCGATGATTTTGGCGAACGGGTGCAGCATCAGGCCCGAGTTGCCGGTCTGGCGGATTTCGCCGTTCACGTCCAGGTGGAAGCTGATGTTGGCCAGGTCCGCAAACCCGGCCACGGGGCGGAAAGTCGGGGAGATGGGCGCCGAGCCGTCGAACGCCTTGGCCAGCTCCCAGGGCAAGCCCTTCTTTTTCAGCTCGTTTTGCAGGTCGCGGGCCGTGAAGTCGAGGCCCAGGCCGATGGCGTCGAAGTAGGTATGGGCGAAGGCCTCGTCGATGTGGCGGCCGTTCTTGCTGATGCGCAGCACCAGCTCCAGCTCGTGGTGGACGTCGGTCGAAAAGTCGGGGTAAAAAAACGGCTGCCCGCGCTGCACCAGGGCCGTTTCGGGCTTGAGGAAGATGACGGGCGCGGCCGGTGTTTCGTTGTGCAGCTCGGCAATGTGGTCGGCGTAGTTGCGGCCGATGCAGATAATTTTCATAGCGGGGGAAGGAAAACCAGGGGAAAGCCCAAAACTACGGCCAGCGGCCGAAGGAGGCGAACACTTCCCCGGCCGGTTTGCGTATGTGGGGCCTGGCGCCCGCCTTTGGCCCCAAAAATGCCGGGGCCGCAGGGCCCTGCACGGTTTCTTCCCAAAACATTCTTTTTATGCTTCGCATTATGCTTCGCAAAATCAGTTTCCTCGTCGGCGTGGCCGTGCTGGCCTCCTGCGCCACGGTGCCCATCACCGGCCGCCGCCAGCTCAGCCTGGTCAGCAGCGGCGAGATGAACTCGCTTTCGCAGACCCAGTACCGCACGTTCCTGACCCAGAACAAGGTGTCGGGCGACGCCGAAGCCGCCGCGATGGTGCGGCGCGTGGGCCAGCGCATCCAGCGCGCCGTGGAGCAGTACGTGGCCCAGAACAACATGCAGGGCCAGCTCGACGGCTACCAGTGGGAGTTCAACCTCGTGGACAACAAGGAAGCTAACGCCTGGTGCATGCCTGGCGGCAAAGTGGTGGTGTACACCGGCCTCCTGCCCCTCACTCGCGACGAAAACGGGCTGGCCGTGGTGCTGGGCCACGAAATTTCGCACGCCGTGGCCCGCCACGGCGCCGAGCGCATGAGCGACCAGCTCCTCACCCAGGCCGGCGGGCAGGTGCTGTCGGCCGCCCTTTCGCAAAACCCCACCCAGACCGGCAACATGTTCCTGCAGGCCGTGGGGGTGGGCTCGCAGCTGGGCATGCTCCGCTTCAGCCGCACCCAGGAAAGCGAAGCCGACCACTTGGGCCTGATTTTCATGGCCATGGCCGGGTATGATCCGCGCGGGGCCCTACCTTTCTGGCAGCGCATGGCCGCCCAAAGCCAGAACACTACCCCCGCCTTCCTCTCCGACCACCCTTCCGATGCCACGCGCATTGCCGACATCGAGCGCCTGCTGCCCGAGGCCGAGAAGTACTACAAGGCCCGATAAGGCCGTCTTTCCCGCTTTTTACCCCACTCCTCGATGTCGATTTTTCCCCGTTTGCTGGGCCTGGGCCTGCTGACTTTGCTCGTGGGCCTGCTGCTGGGCTCTTGTGAAATTTCGCGGCACGGCGCCAGCGAAGCCACGATGCCCGAGTACAACACCAAAGCCAGCGTGCCCAACAAGCAGATTGCCCAGGTAGCGGGCAACGACGTGACGTTCAAAACTTCGCAGTCGGCCCTGGCGTCGGCCTTCATCCGCGAGTTCGGCGACGGCACCGTGGTCGACCGCGTGATGGTGCGCAAGGCGCCCGCGGGGGCCAACGAGGCCACCGTTTATTACCTGGTGGGCATGGGCCTGCGCAACGGCATGGTCCGGGCCATGGCCCTGCCGCTGCTGGGCGGCGGCGACAACACGCTGTTTCTCAGCCCCACGGCCACGCGCTACATCATCACCGGGGTGGGCTGCTCGTCGTGCTTCTTCAACTTCGAGGGCGACCGCATCGTGGGCACGCTCTGCGAAGGCAACCCCGGCGGCGGCCGCTGCGACCTGCGCCGCGAGTCGGGCAACACGCTTTTCCCCAAATAACTAATTATTACCGTGAAGCCCGCCCACAAATGGCTGCTGCGCGCCGCCCTCACGGCCCTGGCCGTGCTGCTGACCACCGACCGCCGCCGGGGCCCTGCGGTGGCGCCCCCACCAAAAAAGCCCGCCGAATAGGCACTGAAAGCAGCTAATCGCCAATAAAGCGCTGCCTGCTCAGGCGGGGCTTTATTGGCGATTGGTGCCGGCCGGCTACCTGGGCGCCGAGAAACGCGGGTCGAGAATAAACGTCGAATCGGTGAGCGTGCGCAAAAAGGCGATGATTTGCGTCTTCTCCTGGGCCGTCAATTCCAGGTCATGGCGCTGCTGCAAAGGGTCGTTGGTGGTGTTGAGCAGCAGCGGGTCAATCGTCGGGCTGTTGAAGGCCACGTGCTCGTTGTAATGGTCGAGCACGTCTTGCAGCGTGGCCAGGCGGCCGTCGTGCATGTAGGGCGCGGTGAGGGCCACGTTGCGCAGCGAGGGCACCCGGAACTTGCCGTTATCGGTGGGCCGGCCGGTTTGGCTGCTCAGGCCCAGGTCCGCAAAGGCGGCATCGAGGCCGTTGTTGCGGAAATTATGGTCCGTTTGCAGCTCCCCGCCGTGGCAGTCGCTGCAATTGCCGCCGCGCAGGGTGCCGTTGGGGTGAATGGAGAACAGTTGCAGGCCCCGCACTTCGTCGGCCGAAAGCAGGCTGCGGTCGCCGCGGCGGTAGCGGTCGTAGCGCGAGTTGCTGGAAATGAGCGTTCGCTCGAACTGCGCCAGCGCTTTCAGCGCGTTTTCCTCCGTGATGGTACTCGTGCCGAAGGCCTTGCCGAACAGGGGCGGGTACGGGGCCATTTGTTGCAGCCGGGCCACGCCGGCGCGCAGGGGCTGGTGCATCTCCACCGCGTTTTCAATGGGCGTGCGGGCTTGCTGCTCCAGGCTGGGGCTGGCCCCGTCCCAGGTCAGCTTCGGCTCCCACACCAGGTTTTGCAGCGCCATCGCGCTGCGGGCGTGCAGGGCCCCGCCCACGCCCTGGGCGCGGGCCCGCCCATCGGTGAAGGCCCGCGCCTGCTGGTGGCAGGAGCCGCAGGAGGTGCTGTTGTCGAGCGAGAGGGCTTTTTCGTAGAACAGGTGCCGGCCCAGTTCCACGCCTTCCACGGTCAGCGGGTTGTCGGCCGGCGGCGCGGGAATGGCCGGAAAGAGCGGCGGCTGCACCAGCGCGTAGGGCGTCGGGGCCGGGAAGTGCTCCGGCGCGGGCGCCTCGGCCTCGCGCCGGCAAGCGGCCGCGCCGAGCAGCAGGCCGGCCAGGCCCGCCCCGGCCAGCCCGCGCCAGCGGCGAAAAGAAAAATGGCGGATAAACTTCATCAGCGCGCAGGAAATGAAGGCCGAAAGGCCGGTTCGGATGAGGAGGGCCCCTGGCTCCGGCCGTGGAGCAGTCGAAAAAATGTGCTCATGGCCGTCGGCTAATTGGCGTGGATGTGTTCCACCGAGAACATGCCGGCGGCGATATTATCGGCCACTTTCACCGACTGGGGCCCGCCCATCGTGTTGTAGACCGTGGCGAAGCGCACCGGGTTGGGGCCCCCGAACAGGCCCAGTACGTCCACGTGCAGGTGGATTTCGGGCGAGTGGTCGGGGCGAATCAGCAGCTTGGTGTTGGCCGGAAAGGCCGGCGACACCGTGCGGATGGTGTTGTTGGCCCCGTTGGCACCCTTGAAGCCGGCGATGTGAAACACCAGCCCCCGCGAAGGCGACTGCGGCGAGGTGCCTTCGAGCACCACGTTCTTGAATTCCTGGCTCCAGTCCCAAAACATGCCGGGGTCGGCGGCCAGCGCGCCGGTGAAGTTGCCCGCCTTGGTGCGGGCGCTGTCCACGCCCACCGTGAAAGTAAGGCCGGTGTAATCGCCCACCGGCACGTCCTTCAGGTCGAGGTGCTGGCTGTCGGGCTTGGCCTGGTCCACCAGGAAATAGCTGTCGGGCACGGCGTAGGCGCTGCCGTCGGCCTTGGTCAGCTTGATGTTGGACAGAAAATACTTAAAGGCGCTGACCGTGAACCGGTCGCCGGCCGCCGTGGTGTAGGTGTCGGTGCTCAGGTTCAGGGGGAGGGCCCCCACGCCGGGTTCCAGCTCCAGGGCAAACACGCCCGTTTGCGGGGTAGACGGGTCGGAATCTTTTTTGCAGGCGGTAACCAGCGCCGTGGCCAGGACCAGCGCAGCGGCCACGGCCGCGAAGCGAGAAGTATTCATAAGAAGAAAAGGGGAAGTACCAGCAGGAATAAATCGGCCCGGTGCGCTACGGCACGGGCCAGGGCAGGCCGTGGCGGCCTGCCCAAGCGGCGCACGGCCCGGTGAAGCGGGCCGCGCGCGGCACTTTATCCGAGCTGTACCGTTGGCGGGTGGAACACGCCGGGGGCGGACGCGTCGGCGTAGCAGGCGGCCGGCTGCCTGGCGTAGCGGCGGGCGGGCGCGGGCCAGCGGCGGGGGCCACCGAAGGCCAGGCGCGCCGCGGGCGGCAGCACCTCAAACCTGGCTTTGGCGGTAGCCGCCGGGGCTTTTTTGTCGGGGCCCTCGGCTTTGCGCAGCTGCCGGGCCAGGTGGCACTGCCCGTTGCAGTGCAACAGGGGCCGGGCCTTGTTGACGCAGTACCGGGCCGTGATTTGCGCTTTGTTCAGCTCATAGTTCACCACCAGCAGCCCCGGCCCCAAGGTTTGGAGCAGCAGCAAGGCAGTGAGAAAATAAGCTAAAAAGTTCTTCACGGGCTGGACGGCGGTGTGCTTTTCAAGTCAGCAAAAGTATGCCATGTGAACCAGTTTTTGACGGCCGCGACCTGGGGCACGCCAAACACAAGTTGCTTCTTTTCGAAGAGCTCCACCTTTCCGCTACCGTGCGTCCGGCCTGGCCACCTCGGCCGCCAGGGCGGGCAGGTCCAGCCCGTCGAACGTGCCCGACGACATGAGCAGCAAATTGGTGTTTTCCCAGGATTGCGCGTGCAGGAAGTCGGCCAGCCCCTGGCTGTCGGTGATGACGTGCAGGTCGGGCCGGGCGAAGGCCGCCGCCACGGCCGCGGCGGGCAGCGGCGGTAGGCGCTTGTGGGCCAGCACGTGGGGGTTGAAGTACACCACGGCCACGTCGGGCGCGTCGAAGCAGTGCGCGTACTGCGGCAAAAAATCCGGGTTGAGGCTGCTGAAGGTGTGCAGCTCCAGGCAGGCCACCAGCCGCCGCCGCGGAAACTGCTGCTGGAGGGCCCCGGCCGTGGCCCGCAGCTTGCTGGGCGCGTGGGCAAAGTCCTTGTACACCACCGAAGTTGCCCCGCGGGCCAGCAGCTCCAGCCGCCGCGCCGCGCCGGGAAACGAGGCCACGGCTTTGTAAAAGTCGCGCCCCTTGATGCCCAGTTGCTTGCACACCTCGCGCGCCGCCGAGATGTTGCGCAGGTTGTGTTCGCCAAACACCTGGATGGGCACCTCCTCGTCCTTCTTGGTGGTCAGAAACGTCTGGCCGTCGCGCACCACGTGCTCGTGGGGGCCGTAGCCGACGTAGGTCACGTCGGGGTTGGTGGGCACGGCGATGAGCTGGGTTTGCTCGTCGTCGCGGTCGTAAATCAGCACCCCGGCCTTGGGCGTCATGTCGGCGAAGATGCGGAACTGCTCGCGGTAGATTTCCTCGGTCGGGAACACGTTGATGTGGTCCCAGCTGATGCCCGAAATCACGCCGATGTGGTGCTGGTAGAGGTGAAACTTGGGCCGCCGGTCCACCGGCGACGACAGGTACTCGTCGCCCTCGATGATGATGACCGGCGCGTCGTCCGTCAGCTGCACCATCAAATCGAAGCCCGCCAGCTGGGCCCCCACCGCGTAGTCGAACTTGCGGCCGTAGAACCGCAACACGTGCAGGATCAGGGCCGTAATGCTGGTTTTGCCGTGCGAGCCGCCGATGACCACCCGCTGCTTGTCGCGGCTGGCCTCGTAAATGTATTCGGGGAAAGAATAGATTTTCAGGCCCAGTGCCTGGGCGCGCAGCAGCTCCGGGTTGTCGGGGCGGGCGTGCATGCCCACAATCACGGCGTCGAGGTCGGGGGTGATGCGGGCGGCGTCCCAGCCCTCGCGGGCGGGCAGCAGGCCGGCGGCGGCGAGGCGGCCGCGGGCGGGCTCAAAAACCTCGTCGTCGGCGCCCGTTACTTGGGCCCCTTGGCGGTGCAGGGCCAGCGCCAGGTTGTGCATGATGCTGCCGCCGACGGCGATGAGGTGCACGCGCGGCGGCGCGGAAGCGGAAGAAGTTAAATCGGTCATGCAAATGGAGTGGGCGGGCGGGGCCTGCGAACGGCCCCGGGGCCGCGAAAGTACATAAACTGCCCCGCCGGCCGCCGCGCCCGGCCCGCGGCGCGGGTTTCGGCGCACCGGTTTCCCCCCGCCAAGGGTTAGCTTTGTTATTCGGGCCCGCCGTAGTTTTTGCCGATTTCCCGCCGTTTATTTACAATTGCTTCATTACCATATGCCAGACCAGATGGACGACCGCGTCAAGCAATCCGCCGCCCGCGCCAAAGCCGCTTGGTCCGGGCGCGGGCCCGCCGGCCAGCCGTTTCCGGCCAACGCGGCCGGCAAGCTGCCGCCCCAGGCCCTCGAGCTGGAGGTGGCCGTGCTCGGGGCCCTGATGCTGGAAAAAGACGCCCTCACGTCGGTCATCGACATCCTGCGCCCCGAGAGCTTCTACAAAGATTCCCACCAGCGCATCTTCAAGGCCATCATCAGCCTGTTTGACAAGTCGGAGCCCATCGACCAGCTCACCGTGGTGCACGAGCTGCGCGAGCTGGGCGAGCTCGAAGCCTGCGGCGGCGCGTTCTACGTGGCCGGCCTGACGATGAAAGTGAACTCGGCGGCCAACGTTGAGT
Organism: Hymenobacter sp.; assembly: GCA_025353745.1. Classification (GTDB taxonomy): domain Bacteria; phylum Bacteroidota; class Bacteroidia; order Cytophagales; family Hymenobacteraceae; genus Hymenobacter. The sequence continues at coordinate 1,711 of JANXOE010000137.1, read as the reverse complement.
TCCACGCCCGCATCATCACCGAGGCGGCCATCAAGCGCGAGCTGATCCGCATCGCCAGCGAAATCCAGCGCGACGCCTTCGAGGACACGACCGACGTGTTCAACCTGCTCGACCAGACCGAGCAGGCCCTGTTCGAGGTGTCGGAGTCGAACATCCGCAAAAACTTCGACGACATGCGCAGCCTGATGGGCAAGGCCATCAAGGAGCTGGAAGAAAAGAAGAACCAGAAGGACGGCCTCACCGGCGTGCCCTCCGGCTTCACGGCCCTGGACCGCGTGACGAGCGGCTGGCAACCGTCTGATCTGGTGATTATTGCGGCTCGGCCGGGCATGGGCAAGTGCCTGGGCAAAGGCACGAAAGTGCTGATGTTCAACGGCGACCTGCGCAACGTGGAAGACGTGTGCGAAGGCGATTTGCTGATGGGCGACGACTCGACCCCGCGCCGGGTGCTGAGCATCGCCCGGGGTCGTGAAAACATGTACTGGGTGCGCCAGAACAAGGGCGACGACTACCGCGTGAACGAGAGCCACATTCTCTCGCTCAAACGCAGCCGCAACGAGGGCCCGCACCGTCGTGGCGATGTGCTGAACATCACGGTGAAGGATTATGTGGCCAAAGGCCCGAAATTTCGCTCGAACTACAAAGGCTACAAGGTGCCGGTGGAATTTGAGGCGCAGGAGCTGCCCGTAGACCCCTATTTCCTGGGCGTGTGGCTGGGCGACGGTGCCAGCGGCAACTGCCGCATCACCGGCCAGGACCAGGAAATCATTGATTACCTGCACGAATATGCCGCTACGCTGAACATGCAGGTAACCGTGGGCGTGATCGAAAACCGCTGCAACAGCTACGGCATCACCAAGGGCCGGCAGGGGGGCAGTATCGCCGATTATTCCTTGCAGGACGAGCTGCGCCAATTAGAGGTGCTCGGCGACAAGCACATTCCCCGCGCCTACGCCATCAACTCAACCGAGAACCGGCTGCGGCTGCTGGCTGGCCTCATCGACAGCGACGGCCACCTCGACCCGGTTTCCAACGGCTACGAAATTACGCAGAAAAACCAGCGTTTGGCCCGGCAAATCAAGTTTTTGGGCGACTCGCTGGGTTTCCGCACCTCGCTCACGAAGAAGCGCGCCACCATCTCCAGCGTCGGCTACGAAAGCGACGTGTGGCGCGTGCGCCTCTACGGCGACATCAACCGGGTGCCGGTGCGCGTGGCCCGCAAAAAAGCCCTGCCGTGGGCCTCACCCGTTGATTGGCGGCAGACGGGCATTGTGGTGGAGTTCGATAAAGTTGATGACTACTATGGTTTTGAGATTGACGGCAACCGGCTGTTCCTGCTCCAGGACATGACCGTGACGCACAACACGGCTTTTGTGGTGTCGGCCATGCGCAACGCGGCGGTGGAGTTCAAGCGGCCGGTGGCGATTTTTTCGCTGGAGATGTCGTCGCTGCAGCTCGTCAACCGCTTGATTTCGGCCGAAGCGGAGCTGGACTCGGACAAGATCAAGAAGGGCACGCTGGCCGACCACGAGTGGCAGCAGCTCAACCACAAAATTACCGACCTCTCGGCCGCCCCGATCTACATCGACGACACGCCGGCGCTGAGCATCCGCGAGCTGCGCACCAAGTGCCGCCGCCTGCGCTCGCAGAAGGACGTGCAGCTGATCATCGTGGACTACCTGCAGCTGATGAGCGGCAACACCGACGGCCG
>JANXOE010000115.1 GCA_025353745.1 Hymenobacter sp. | reverse complement strand
CTACTCAGGGCAAATACGGGGCCCCAAAATCCGGCGAATCCAAAAAATCCGCGGGCATCCGTGGTTCAGACCTTAATTCAGCGGCGTCGCGCCCAGGTCGGTCACCTGGTCGTTGGCGACGGTAATGCCCGTGCGCACCACGTTGCGGTAGGCCGGCTCGCCGGCCGGGGCCGTCGTGGTCGGGAAAAACTGCACCTGGTACGTGCCCGCCGGCAGGGCCCCGAGCTGGTAAGCGCCCGAAGCGTCGGCGAACGTGCTCACCGTGTCGGGCCCGACGATGGACGAGCGGATGGCCAGCACCTGGGGCCGCGACGGAGCCGGGGCCACGGTGCCGCGCAGGCCACCTTTAACGTCCTGGGCCAGCACCCGGACGACGGGCTTCAGCAAGTAGCGCTCCTTTTTGTCGTTGCCGTGCTTCCAGCTGCCGCGCTCCACGATGGACTTGGCCACGTTGAAATCGAGCACCAGCTGGAAGGTTTCGCGCTGGCGCAGCGTGGCTTTGTCGAGTTTCAGCTTCACGCCCGAGGTCTGGCCGCTGGGCGTTTTCAGGTCGTAGCGCTGGTCGTCGGTGCCCGTCACGTAGCTGTTGGGGCCGAGGATGAGGCGGATTTCCTTCAGGTCGCCGGGCGCGAAGTCGGTGTTCACGAGCAGGGCCGACTTGCCGTTCACATAGTCGAGCACGTTCACGGCCTGGGGCGTGAAGGCCAGCGTCTGCCAGCCGTCGGGGTTGTTTTCGTCTTTCAGGTGCACCTCCACCTGGCGCACGTCCAGCACCACGGCGTGGAAATCGCCGGGCGCGTCCACCAGCCGCACTTCCAGCTTGGCGGAGTTGGTGCCCGCGTCGTCCGAAGAATTTTTTGAGCAGCCCGCCAGGCCCAGCACGGCCGCGCCGGCCAATCCTAAAAGAGAATAATTTTTCATAATTAAAGGACGGTAACGGATTGAGGAATTGGGTGAATAGGTTGTGGAAAGGCCCGGCTAACCGCGTGGTCGCCGGGCCGCCCCAGTCAAAAATATTGCCAGAAACTGCGGAGCTTACCGGTTCGCTTTCTTCGCGGTGTCGGCCGCGGCCGGCTTGGGCTTCGGGCGGCCAAACAGGCTGTTGAGCCCGGCCCCGATGGCCTGGCGGGCCTTGGCTTCGGCCTCCAGGCGCTTCTTGGCCTGGGCCTGGGCGGCCTGCTGCTCGGCGGTTTGCGGGGCCCCGGCCGCGGGGGCCGTGCCGGTGCTGTCGCGCTTGCCCTTGTTTTTGGTGGCCAGGCCGAGCAGGGCGTCGGTGAGCTTGGTTTTCACGATGTTGGTCACGAGGGCTTTGCCCTGGTCCTTCACGCTGCCGCTGGTCAGCTTCACGCTGGGGCTGTTCACGCTGCCGCCGATGTTCAGGCCCAGCGTCACGCGGTCGGTGCCCTGGATGTTGGCCACGCCGGTGAGCTGCGTGAGCTTGCCGCTGAGGGCGTTGCCGAGCTTGCCGGTGGGCACGTTCAGGGCCGTGACGTAGGCGAGGGCCCCGGCGAGGCTGTTGGAGCCGCCCACGGTCATCTTCACGTCGCCCACCGTCAGGTCAAACGGCTTCACGACGAAGTTGCCGTTCACGATTTCCGCGTTCACGATGCGGTTGATGACCTCCAGGTTTTTCAGCTCGGGCAGGGTCGTCAGGCTGGCAATCTGCGACATCACCGGCGACTGCAACAAGGTGGCTTTGACGATGTCAAACAGCCCTTTGCCGCTCAGCGTGCTCAGCTTGGGCAGCATGTCTTCGCCCATCTCGCCGCTCACGTTGAAGTTGGTGCCGAACACGCCCTGCACCTGCGAGGCCAGCGGCACCAGCGCCTTCACCGTGTTGAAGGCCGCAAACGCCTGCTGAAAGCTCAGGTTTTTGATGTTCAGCCCGAGGTTGAACCGGGGGTGGGCCAGGTTTTGCGTGTTGTAGCTGCCCGTGGTGCCAAAGGTGGCCCCCAGCGAATTGAAAGTGAGGTTTTGGAGCGTGGCCACCTGGTCTTTCACCAGCACCGTGCCCACGGCGTTGGTCAGCCGCAGGTTGTCGTAGGCCACGTTGTCGACCCGGCTGTTGAGGGCCAGGTCGAAGTACTTGGGAATTTGCAGCACGCCGTTGGCCTTGGCGGGGGCCCCCTTGCCGGTGGCGGTGCCCTTGGCGCTCACCGGGTCCACCATCCACTCGTTGGCGTTGAAATTGTGCGAGTTAACCGTCAGGTTGCCGCGCAGCGCCTGGCCCGGCGTGAACAGGTAGCCGAGGTAGTTGCTCACCGTGCCCGAGGCCGCGAAGTCGGAGCTGCCGGCCGTGCCGCTCAGGCCCTGCACCACGATCTGGTTGTTGTTGAACGTGCCGGCGGCCGCGCTGATGTGCACGCCCTGCGGCAGGTCTTTGCTCTTGTAGGTCACGTTGCTGGCCTTCACCGTGCCGCTGGCTTTCACGTTCTGGTAGCGGCCGGCGCGCACGTCGGCCATGTTGCCGGCGGCGGCCACGTTGCCGCTCACGCGGCCCGTCACGGTCATGCCCTGGAGCGGAAAAATCTTGGTGATTTTGGTCAAATCCACCGTGCCGTTCACGTTGGCGTCGAACACCGGCGAGCTCAGGTTTTGGGCCGTGAGGCGGCCGTCGAGCGGCTCGCCCTCCAGCACCATGTGGAACTGCGGCAAATTCACCCGCGTGTCGTTCACCAGGCCCGTGGCGTTCACCACCGTCCCGCTGAGGTTGATGTTCTCGATCGGGGCCGGGAACTGGGTTGATTTCACGTAGCCGTTGGCCAGGCGGATGGCGGCGTTCACCACCGGCATCTGGGTTTTCGAGTACGTGCCCTTGCCCGTGGCATCCACAAACAGCTGCCCGCGCATGGCCAGGCCGGCCACCGGGTACACCTTCAGGGCCTGGGCCAGGTCCACGTTGGCCTTCACGCGGCCGTCCACCCGCATCGGCTCCAGGCCGTCGATGGTCACGCTGCCGTCCACGGGGTTGGGCCCCAGGTCGAGGTGAAACTGCGGAATGTTGACTTTCACGTTGTTGGTCACGCCCGAAGGATTGTCCACCCGCATTTTCAGGTTGATGTTTTTGGCCGCTTCCGGCAGCTCGGGGTACTTGAACTGGCCGTTGGCCACGGCCAGGTTCACGCCATAGCCGGGCATGTGCTGCGCGTTCTGCGTGCCCTTGTAGTAGCCGTCGAAGGCCACTTTGCCGCTGGTTTCGATGTTCTTGAACTTGTCGGTGTAGGCCCCCGGCACCAGGCTGAGCAGGGTTTTGAAATCCGTTTCGAGGGCCCTGAACGTCAGGTCGTAGGTGATGTCCTGGGCATTCGGCAGCCCAATGGCCCCGGCAAAGCTGAACGGGAAGTCATTGAGCTTGATCTTGTTATCCTTGAACGTGTACAGCTTTTTGTTCAGGTCCATGTTCAGGGCCACGTCGGCGTCGAGCGTTTTGTCGGTCACGTAATCCACGCCGGCGTAGTTCATGCGCAGGCGGCCGGCCGTGGTGTGCGAGGTCAGGTCGAACACGTTGCGGGCGAAATCGCCGCTGCCGCTGTGGTTCACCTGCCGGGCTTCCATGCGAAAGGGCAGGGTCAAATCCTCGTAGCGCAGGCGGCCGTCGGTCACCTTCCAGCCCTTGATGGCCAGGCTCACCTGCTTGGCGTCCTGGCCCTTGGCGGCGGCGGCCGAGTCGGAAACCAGCACGTTCCAGTTGGTGCGGCCGCTTTTCAGCGTTTTCAGGCTGATGTCGGGCCGGTCCAGCTCGATGCTGTTGACCTTGATTTCCTGGCCTTTGATGACCGTCATAACATCGAGCCCCACCCGCAGGCCGGGCAGGTAGGCCAGCGTGTCGCGCCGGAAAGAGTCGAGCCCAATCACACGCAAGTTCTTAATTTCCAGCGTCAAATCCGGGAAGGAGTGGAGCACGCTCACGTCGATGCTGGCGGGGTCGTACTGCACCCGGGCGCGCACGCGCTGGGCCAGCTGCTTGTCGGCCAGGGCCCGCAGCTTGTCTTTGAACAGAAACGGGGCCGTCGCCGCGGCCGCCAGCAGTAGCAGCACGAACACGCCCAGGCCAATCAGAATCTTTCGCATAGCAAACCAGAAAATGTGAGTTGGGCAAAAATAGGGCCGGCCGCCCGCGCCTTCAACGCGGGGCCCGGCGCCTGGCGTTCGCGTTCGGGGCCCGGGGCCGTACTTTCGCGGGGAGGCCCGTACCAAAACGCGGGGCCCCGGCGTTTCGTTTGCCCTATATGCTACGCTACCATCTACTGCGCGGGGCCGGCCGCCGCCTGCGGGCCGCGGCGGTTTTGCTGGGGGCCCTCGGGCTGGCCGCGCCGGCGGCGCGCGCACAAGACGTGTACTTCTCGCAGCCCTTCGCCAACCGCCTGCACGCCAACCCCGCCTTCGCCGGCCTGCTCGACGACTACAGCGCTACGCTCAGCTTCCGCTCGCAGCTGCCCACGCTGGCCGGCTCGTTCGACAGCGCCGGGGCGGCGGCCGACTGGCGGCCCGACGTGCCCGGCCGGCACCACGCCTTCGGCCTGCTCATCGACCAGGACCGGGCCGGGGCCGTCGGCTACACCCGCCTCGAAGCCCGGGCCCTCTACGCCTACCACACCCGCCTCACCCGCCAGGTGGCGCTGAGCGGCGGCCTGAGCGCCGGCTACGGCCGCCAGCGCGTGGGCTACAACAACTTCCTGTTCGGCGACCAGATTTCGGCCGACGGCCAGCTCACCGGCCCCTCGGCCGAGGGCCCCGACTTCGCGCCCGTCAATTATTTCAGCGTGGGTACCGGCGCGGTGCTCTACTCCGACCAAGCCTGGCTGAGCCTGGCCGGGCAGCACCTCAACCAGCCCAGCCTGGGCTTCCGGCGGCAAAGCCAGCTGCCGCTGCTGCTGAGCGTGAGCGGCGGCTACAAATTTTTTGTGGCCAAGCCGGGCCCCGGCGTCGCCACCCGCGAGCTCAGCTATACGCCCGTGGCGGCCTACAGCCGGCAGGGCGGCTCGCACCGCCTCGAAGCCGGATTGTACTTCACCGCGTCGCCCGTCACGCTGGGGGCCGTGTACCGCAACCTTTTCGGCGCTACCGGCGTTGGGCCGCAGCAGCTGCTGGCCGTGGTGGCGGGCATCAGCGCCGGACCGCTGCGATTGGGCTACAGCTACGACGTGGGTTTGAGCAGATTAAGCGCCGATTTGGGCGGGGCGCATGAAATAACTTTGGCCATTCGAGCGTTTGATGGCCTCGAAAACGCCTATCAGCGCATCCGTCGCCGAAATTATCCAATCGCGCCTTGCCCGGCATTCTAAATTATTTGTAATATTGCATTTAAATTGCAACCGAATCGCCCCTGATAACGCTGTTTCACTTCTAGCCGAATTAGTCCCGTCATGAAAATATCCAACTATTTATGCCTGGGAGCACTCGCGCTCGGGACGCTGGCGAGTTGCCACAAAGACATCAGCGCTACCAACCCGGGCAAGGCCTCCTCGACGACGGGGGTGGAGTACAACACCGAAAAGGGGATGCAGGTGTCCAGCTTCAAGGGCATTCCGGCCGGTCCGGGCCTGGTGTTCATCGAAGGCGGCCGGACGGTGTTGGGCACGCAGGAGGAGGACGTGACGCTTTCGCACGACAACATTGAGCGCACCGTTACCATTGCCTCGTTCTATATGGACGAAGCCGAGGTGGCCAACATTCACTGGCTGGAGTATTTGCACTTTATCCGCACCGATTCGGCCGAAGAGTTTTACAAGTCGGCCCTGCCCGACACCACGGTGTGGGCCCGCGACCTGTCGTTCAACGACCCGTACGTGACGTATTACCTGCGCTACCCCGGCTTCCGCTTCTTCCCGGTGGTGGGCGTGAGCTGGCTGCAAGCCAACGACTACTGCACCTGGCGCACGGCCAAGGTGAACGAAAAGCTGGCCGGCTCCGAAAGCAGCGGGTCGGGCAAGAAAGGGGGCCTGTTTTCGCGGCGTAAGAAAGGCACCGCCGCCGAAGGCACCGCCGCGGCCGCCACCGACAGCAAAAACCAGGTTTCCATCGAAAACGGCAACACGCTGCCCAACTACCGCCTGCCCACCGAGGCCGAGTGGGAATACGCCGCCCTGGCCCTCATCGGCACCCAGGAAGTGGGCAACGAGAACCAGGAAGAAAAACGCATTTACCCCTGGGACGGCCGCACCACCCGCAACGCCTACGGCCGCAAGCAGGGCCAGTTCCTGGCCAACTTCAAGCGCGGCCGCGGCGACTACGCCGGCATTGCCGGCAGCCTGAACGACGGCGCCATGATCACGGAGCAGGTGTACGCCTACCCGCCCAACGATTACGGCCTCTACAACATGGCCGGCAACGTGAACGAGTGGGTGCAGGACGTGTACCGCCCGCTTTCGTACCAGGACGTGGAAGACCTGAACCCCTTCCGCCGCAACGGCGTGCTCGACCCCGCCGACAAATACGACAAGAAAGGCTACCAGTCGCTGATCGACGACAAGGTGCGCGTCTACAAAGGCGGCTCGTGGCGCGACGTGGCTTACTGGCTCTCGCCCGGCACCCGCCGCTTCATGGCCCAGGACTCGGCCACGGCCACCATCGGCTTCCGCTGCGCGATGATCAACGCCGGCTCGAACAAATAGCCATTGCCGCTTCAAAACGAAAAAAAGCCGCCCCGGCACCGGGCGGCTTTTTTTCGTTTGAATGATTTGGTGCGCTGCCGATTCGGTCCGGTTGCGGAAAGCTGGAGCCGGTGGCCGCCCGCTTCGGCCAGGTCAGGCGCAGGCGATAGTGGCGATGCTGATTTCGCGGGCCCCGGCGGCCAGCAGGGCCGCGCCGCAGGCTTCGAGCGTGGCCCCGGTGGTCAGCACATCGTCGACGAGCAGGACGCGGCGGCCGGCCAGGGCCCCGGCGTCGGCGGCTTCGAACACGGTGGCCACGTTTTCCCAGCGCTGGGCGCGGTTTTTCTTGGTTTGGGTGGCGGTGTGGGCGGTGCGGCGCAGGGCGGGGGCCCAGGGCAGGGCCAGGCCCGCGGCCAGGCCTTCGGCAAATACTTCGGCCTGGTTGTAGCCGCGCCGGGCCAGCTTGCGCGGGTGCAGCGGCACGGGCACCACCAGGTCGAAGTCGGCGGCCAGGCCGGCGGCGGCCAGCTCGGCGCCGTAGAGGCGGCCCAGGGCCGTGCCCACCCCCCGCTGGCCCCCGTACTTGAGGCCGTGCAGCAGGCGTTGCACGCGGCCCTGGCGCACGAACTGCAAGTAGCTCAGGGCGTGGCGCACGGGCAGCTTGCCCCAGAAGCGCTGGCCCAGCGGGTTGGCCCCCGGCGGCAGGCGGTGGAAATCGGTGTAGGGCAGCTCGGCGCGGCAGCCGGTGCACAGGTGCGCTTCGCCCCGGGCCAGCGGCTCGCGGCAGGCCGGGCACAGCCGCGGAAAAATCAGGCCCGCGAAATCGGCCAGCCAGGAGCGCAGCATGGGCGTAAATTTGAGAAAGATTTCGTTTTACAAAGAGTGCTAACGCGTGAATGCCAGCTGAGCCGCACGCAATAAGAGCAAGTACTGAGTGCTGAGCACCGGGCACAAATAACCAACAATAACCTCCATGTCCCAAGTCACCGAATTCAACGACTACCGCCAGCGGATGAACGAGAAGATCCTCGCCGCCGACAACAAGGTCATCAAGCGTTTTTTCAACCTCGACACCAACACCTACGCCGCCGGGGCCCTCGCCGTCAAAACCAAGGAAATGCTGGGCCTGGCCTGCTCCATGGTGCTGCGCTGCGACGACTGCATCAAGTACCACCTGGGCAAGTGCTACGAGGAAAAGCTCTCGGACGAAGAAGTTTACGAGGTGTTTGCCATCGCCAACCTCATCGGGGGCAGCATCGTCATCCCGCACTTCCGCCGCGCCGTGGAGTACTGGGAAATCCTGAAGGAAGAAGCCGGCCAGGGCACGCCCGCCCCCGCCCACGACCTGGCCCACGGGGCCCCCGCCGCATGAGCGACGACCTGACCCCCGACGGCCCCCGGCCCGAGCCCCTCGAAACCGAGGCCGATTTCGAGCACCGCTGGAACGCCTTGCTCGCCGAGCTGGAGGCCCGCTTCGGCAAGCGCCCCGACCTGAACGCGCTGCTGCTGCTCATCGGCGTGCAGGAGCTGGGGCAGGGCGTGGCCAATTTTACGAAGGAGCAAAAGCAGGACCTGATGCACATCGCCACCTGCAAGCTCTTCAGCCTCAGCGGCCACTACGAATTAGAGCGCGTCGATGCCGACGGCTGGCCGCACTACAAGCTGCTGCGCCCGGTGCCCTTCGCCTTCCTCAAAGAGCAGGAGCGGATGCTGAAATGGCACATGCTGGAATATTTTAGTTTGGACGACTGAGGCGGGGCCCCGGGGCCCGGCCGCTATTTATTTTTCGCTTTTGAAAATTGTCTCTTACAACGTCAACGGCCTGCGCTCGGCCCTGAGCAAGGGCCTGCTGGACTGGGTGGCGCAGGAAGCCCCCGACGTGCTGTGCCTCCAGGAAATTAAGGCCGGTACGGCGGCGCTCGACGTGTCGGGCTTTGCCAATTTGGGCTACCATGCTTACCTGCACCCGGCCCAAAAGCCCGGCTACAGCGGCGTGGCCACCTTCTCAAAAGTGAAACCCACGGCCGTTACCGTCGGCTGCGGGCACGGCGGCTACGACGCCGAGGGCCGGGTGCTGCGGCTGGACTTTGCCGACGTGTCGGTGCTGAACACCTACATGCCGTCGGGCACGAGCGGGCCGGCGCGGCAGGCATTTAAGGTGGAATGGCTGCATTTTTTCCGGCGCTACGTGGGCGAGCTGCGGGCGCAGGGAAGGCCCCCGCTGCTGATCGGCGGCGACTTCAACTGCTGCCAGGCCGAAATCGACCTGCACAACCCCAAGGCCAACCAAAACAGCCCCGGCTACACGCCCGGGGAGCGCCAGTGGTTCCGCGATTTGCTGGCCGACGGCTTCGTCGACACCTTCCGCCACCACCACGCGGGGGCCCCCGGCCACTACTCGTGGTGGAGCTACCGGGCCGGCTCGCGCCAGCGCAACGCGGGCTGGCGCCTCGACCACTGGCTGGCCGACGCCGCCCTGGCCCCGCGCCTGGCCGCCGCCGGCCTGCTGCCCGACGCGGTGCACTCGGACCACTGCCCGGCCTGGGTGGAGCTGGGCTAGCGCCGGGCCCCGCCGATGGAACCAAGGCCGGCCCGGCTGGCGTATCTTTCCCCGACGACAACCCCTGATTTATGGCCCTAGTGGTGGAGCGCCCCGCGCCCGACGCGGACCAGTACCCGGCCCTGGCGCGGGTGCGGGCCGAGCTGGAAGCCTTCAAGCGCAAGTTTTACCTGAACCTGCTGGTGCGCGGGGCCCTGGTGGCGGGGGGGCTGCTGCTCACGCTGTTCGTGGCCCTGAGCCTGCTCGAATACTTCCTGTACCTGCCCACGGCGGTGCGGGCGGGGCTGCTGTTCGGCTTTTTGGGCCTGACGGCGTACGCCTTCGCGCGCTGGATCTGGCAGCCGCTGGCGGCCCTGGCCCACCTGCGGGGCCTGCTGAGCGACGAGCAGGCCGCCCGCCGCGTGGGCGAGCTGTTTCCGCAGGTGCAGGACCGCCTGCTGAACGCCCTGCAGCTGCAAGGCCAGGCCCGCACCAACGCCCTGGTGGCCGCCAGCCTGGAGCAGCGCGCCGCCCAGCTGGGCCAGCTTTCGTTTGCCCAGGGCATCGACATTCGGCAGCAAAGCCGCCCGCTGTGGAAATACGCGCTGGGGCCCCTGGCGCTGCTGGGGCTGCTGCTGGCCGTTTTTCCCGGGTTTGTGGGGCAGGGCACCGGGCGCATCTGGCACTACCGACGGGCGTACGCCCCGCCCGCGCCGTTTGAATTTGTGCTGAAAAATGCCCGGCTGACGGCGTTCCGGGGCGAGGATTTTACCCTGGAAGTGGCCGTGACCGGCCGCGCCCGGCCGGCCGAGGCGAGCATTCGCTACGGCGGGGCCGAGCGCCGGCTGCAGCACGTGCCGGGCCGCGCCGACCGGTTCCGCTACGTATTCGAGCAGCCCCAGGCCGACGTGGATTTCCAGCTTTCCGGGGCCGGCTTTGCCTCGCCCGAGCACCGCCTGACGGTGCTGGAGCGGCCCAGCCTGCGCGATTTTAAGGTGCGCATCGACTACCCCGCCTACACCGGCCGGGCCCCGGAAACCGTGGAAAACGGCGGCAACCTGACCGTGCCCGAGGGCAGCACCGTGCGCTGGGAGTTTGCCACGGCCGCCACCGACGCGCTGGCCCTGGCTTTCGAAAACCCCGCCGAGACGCTGCCCGCCCGGCGCGAGGGCAACGCCTTCGTGGCCACGCGCCGGGTGCTGCGCTCGCAGCCCTACCAGCTGCAGCTGCAAAACCCGGCCAGCCGCAACCCCGACCCCATCGCCTACCAGCTCACCGCCGTGCCCGATTTGCCGCCCACGCTCACGCTGGAAGCGTTTTCGGACACTGCTTCGCTGAATTTCCTGGCCCTGGGCGGCACCGCCCGCGACGATTATGGCCTCACGCGCCTGCTGCTGCACTACGCCGTGCGGCGCGCCGCCGAGGGCCCCGGCGGCGCGCCGCGCACGGCCCCGCTGGCCCTGCCCGGCGCGGGCGCCGGCACCTATGCCTACACCTGGAACATCGGGGCCCTGAATTTGCGGCCCGGTGACCGGCTCGAATACTTCGTGGAGGCCTGGGACAACGACGGCCTGCACGGCCCCAAGGCCACCCGCACCCGCCCGGCCGAGTTCCGCCTGCCCGGCCGCCGCGAGCAGCAGCAGCAGCTCAACGCCCAGGCGCAGTCGGTGGCCAGCCAGCTGAGCCAGGCCGCCAAGCAGAGCGAGAAGCTGGAGCGCGAGCTGGCCAAGACCTCCGACAAGCTCAAAACCAAGCGCGAGCTGAGCTTCCAGGACCGCAAGCAGCTCGAAAACATGCTCGACCAGAAGCAGCAGCTCAACCAGCAGGTGGAGCAGATGCAGAAGCTGTTCGAGCAATTGCAGCAGAAGCAGGACCGGCTCGACCCCAAAAGCGAGGAGCTGGCCAAAAAGGCCGACGAGCTGAAAAAGCTCATGAACGACCTGCTCGACCCCGAAACCAAGAAGCTCTACGACAAGCTGCAAAAGCTGCTGGAGCAGCAAAAACAGCCCGACCCCGAGATGCAAAAGCTGATGCAGCAGCTCGAAAACAAGGAAAACATCCTGCAAAAAGAGTTGGACCGGGCCCTGGAGATGTTCAAGCAGATGCAGTTCGACCAGAAGGCCGAAGCCACCGCCGACAAGCTGGAAAAACTGGCCGAAGACGAGCAGAAACTAGCCGAAAAAACTGCCCGCAACGACAAGGACAACCCCGACAACAAGGCCTCGAAAGAGCAGCAAAAGGCCGCGCAGGAGCAGCTCAAGCAAACCCAGGCCGAGAACCAGCAGACGTTTGAGGACCTGAAAAAGGACTTGCAGGACCTCAAGCAGCTCGACAAGGAGATGGGCAACCCGAACGGGGCCGACGAGCAAAAGCCCGAGCAGGAGCAAACCGACCAGGATATGCAGCAAGGCCAGCAGCAGCTCGCCAAAAACCAGAACCAGAAGGCCAGCGCCAAGCAGAAAAGCGCCGCCCAGCGGATGCAGAAAATGGCCCGGAAGATGCGCGACCAGCTGGACCAGGAGGAAAGCGACCAGGCCCAGCAAAACATCGACGACCTGCGCTACATCCTCAAAAACCTGCTCACGCTCAGCTTCGACCAGGAAAGCGTGATGAAAGACTTCCGCCGCGTGGACCAGAGCGACCCGCGCTTTGTGCAGCTGGGCCAAACGCAGCGCAAGCTGCGCGACGACTCGCGCATCGTCCAGGATTCGCTCTACGCGCTGGCCAAGCGCGAACCCAAAATCCAGAGCTTCGTGACCCGCGAGGTGGGCGAGATGAACGGCCGCCTGGACGAGGCGCTCGACCACATCCGGCAGCGCGACGTGAACCGCGCCACCGCCGCCCAGCAGCAGGCCATGACCAGCATGAACAACCTGGCCCTGATGCTGAGCAGCTCGCTCAACGACATGCAGCAGGCCCAGATGCAGGGCCAGGGTCAGCCCAAGGACGGCAGCGGCCGCCCCGGCCGCAAAAAAGGCAAGGGCAAAGGCCAGGGCCCCGGCGGCAGGCCGGGCCCCGGCAACCTCGGCCAGATGCAGCAGCAGCTCAACCAGCAGATTCAGCAGCTTTCGCAGAGCGGCAAGTCCGGGCGGGCGCTGTCGCAGGAGCTGGCCAGGCTGGCCGGCCAGCAGCAGCTGCTGCGCCAGGCCATGCAGCAGCTCGGCAGCCTGCCGGGCGGCGGCAAGCCCGGCGGCAAAGACGGCAAGGGCAACGGCCCCGGCAGCAAAGATGCCAAAGGCGAGCAGGGCGCGGGCGGCAGCGGCGAGGTGAAAAAACTCATGGAACAAACCGAAACCGACCTCGTAAACAAACGCCTGACGGAACAGACGCTGCTCCGCCAGCAACAAATACTGACCCGCCTGTTGGAAGTGGAAAAATCGGCCCGGGAGCGCGACCAGGACACCAAGCGCGAGGCGCACGCGGCCAAGCCCCAGCCGCCGGTTTTCCCGCCGGCCTTTGATAAGTACAAAGCTCCGACCCAACGCCAGGCCGAGCTTCTACGTAGTAACCCACCAACGCTCACGCCTTATTATCAACGCGAAGTGGGCGAGTATTTCCAAAAAATCAAATGATTCGCGGGAAAGCCGGCCCGTGCCGCCGCGTATTTATTGTTAAAACTTTACTTTTGCGGCCGGCGCCCGTCGCTCTTCTTTGCTCCTTGCTTTATGAAACAAGTTAAAATCCAGATTCCGTCCTTGGTTGAGAACATCCGCGTGGTGGAAAGCTTCATCGACAATTCGAAGGATACCTTTCAGATTGAGGACGATATCTACGGCAATATCATGGTGGCCGTGACCGAAGCGGTGAACAACGCTATCCGCCACGGCAATAAGTTCGATAAGGACAAAAACGTGTACCTCTCGCTCTACGTGCAGCCCAACCAACTCAAGTTTGAGATTGAGGACGAAGGCGCGGGCTTCAACTACGACAACCTGGACGACCCCACGGCCCCCGAAAACCTTGAAAACCCCGGCGGCCGGGGCATTTTCCTCATCCGCCACCTGGCCGACGCCGTGGAATTCAGCAAGGAAGGCCGCCGCGTGGAGCTGACCTTCCAACTCACGCCCGCCGACGCCCCGTCGGCTCAATCCCAAACCGCTACTGCTGCGTGAACACCGCCCCGCCCGTGGAGCCGCCCGACTCCGACTCGTTTCCGCCCAGCCCGCTGCACCACGAGGCCCCCGGCATCGAATTCATGGTGGAGGACGCGCCCGACTTTGAGCTGGCCGAGGCCGAGGAACTGATCGGTTGGGTTGAGCGCGTGGCCGAAGTGCACGAGCACCGCATCGTCCAGCTCACCTACGTTTTTTGCTCCGACGAGTACCTGCACCGCATGAACGTGGAGTACCTCGACCACGACACGCTCACCGACGTGCTCACCTTCGACAACGCCGACGACGCGGACATTCTGGAAGGAGACATTTTCATCAGCACCGAGCGGGTGGCCGACAACGCCAAAGACCTGGGCATCAGCTTCCGCGACGAGCTGCACCGCGTCATGATCCACGGCGTGCTGCACCTGCTGGGCTACCACGACAAAGACCTGCTGAGCCAGACGGCCATGCGCAAAAAGGAAGATTACTGCCTGGCCCTGCGCACGTTTTGAGCCGGTTAATGCCCAACTGAACCGCCATGCTACGCCTCGTTCGCACCGATTCGGACAACCCTGATTTTCAGGCCCTGGTGGCGCTGCTGGACCAGGACTTGGCGGTTCGCGACGGCGACGACCACGCTTTTTACGCCCAATTAAACGCCCTGGCCCGCGTCCGGCACGCCGTGGTGGCGTACCTCGGCGACGAGCCGGTGGGCTGCGGGGCCTTCAAAGAATACGCGGCGGGCGTGGCGGAGATCAAGCGGGTGTTTGTGCTGCCCGCCCGCCGCGGCCAGGGCGTGGCCGGGGCCGTGCTGGCCGAAGTGGAGCGCTGGGCCCGGGAAGCGGCCTACGCCGCGGCCGTCCTCGAAACCGGCCAAAACCAGCCGGAAGCCATCCGGCTCTACGAAAGAAGCGGCTACGCCCGCACGGCCAACTACGGCCAGTACGCCGGGGTGGCCAACAGCGTGTGCATGCGGAAGGAAATCGGCCGGCAATTGCCGCCGGCGGGCTAAAGTTCGTACCGCCTGTTTTTGAGCGAACTTTGTAGCCTATTCGCATTGTCATCCAGAATAATCCGCTGGGCGACAATTTTTAGCGCTGTTCGTTATGTTTCCTTCTTCTGAATACGACGTGATTGTGGTGGGCGCGGGCCACGCCGGCTGCGAGGCCGCCGCCGCCGCCGCCCGCCTGGGCTCGAAAGTGCTGCTGGCCACGATGAACCTGAACACCATCGCCCAGATGTCGTGCAACCCGGCCATGGGCGGCGTGGCCAAAGGCCAGATCGTGCGCGAAATCGACGCGCTGGGCGGCCAGTCGGGCCTCATCACCGACCAGACCATGATTCAGTTCCGGATGCTGAACCGCTCGAAGGGCCCCGCCATGTGGAGCCCGCGCGCGCAAAGCGACCGGATGCGCTTCGCCGAAGCCTGGCGCCTGGCCCTGGAAAGCATCCCGAACGTGGACTTCTGGCAGGAATCGGTGACGGGCCTGCTGGTGGAAAACGGCGCCGTGACGGGCATCACAACCCAGCTCGGCGTCGAGTTCCGGGCCCCGGCGGTGGTGCTCACCAACGGCACTTTTTTGAACGGGCTCATCCACATCGGCGAGAAAAACTTCGGCGGCGGGCGGGCGGCCGAAAAGGGCAGCCGCGGCCTCACCGAGCAGCTGACGGCCCTGGGCTTCGAGGCCGGCCGCATGAAAACCGGCACCCCGCCGCGGGTGGACGGCCGCAGCCTGGATTATTCCAAAATGGAAGTGCAGGACGGCGACGCCGTGCCCGGCAAGTTCTCGTACCTCGACACCGCGCCGCTGGCCCGGCAGCGGCCCTGCTACATCACCTACACCAACGAGCAGGTGCACAGCATTTTGCGCGAAGGGTTTGAGAAGTCGCCCATGTTCCAGGGCCGCATCAAGGGCCTGGGGCCCCGGTACTGCCCGAGCGTGGAGGACAAGATCAACCGCTT
The DNA here is from genome assembly GCA_025353745.1 of Hymenobacter sp. GTDB lineage: Bacteria > Bacteroidota > Bacteroidia > Cytophagales > Hymenobacteraceae > Hymenobacter. The sequence continues at coordinate 2,225 of JANXOE010000115.1, read as the reverse complement.
CGCCGACAAGGACCGCCACCAGATTTTTGTGGAACCGGAAGGTTGGAGCACGGTGGAATGCTACGTGAACGGCTTTTCGAGCAGCCTGCCCGAGGACGTGCAGTACCGGGCCCTGCGCGCCATCGCGGGGTTTGAAAACGCCAAGATGTTCCGGCCCGGCTACGCCATCGAATACGACTTTTTTCCGCCCACGCAGCTGCGCGCCACCCTGGAAACCAAGCAGGTGGCGGGCCTCTACTTCGCAGGCCAGATCAACGGCACCACCGGCTACGAGGAAGCCGCCTGCCAGGGCTTGATGGCCGGCATCAACGCCCACCAGCGCGTGAGCGGCCGGCCCGCCTTCACGCTGCGCCGCGACGAGGCGTACATCGGCGTGCTCATCGACGACCTCATCAACAAGGGCACCGACGAGCCGTACCGCATGTTCACGAGCCGCGCCGAGCACCGCATCCTGCTGCGCCAGGACAACGCCGACTCGCGCCTCACGCCGCTGGGCCACGCCCTGGGCCTGGCCAGCGACGAGCGCCTGGCGCGGGTGCGCCAGAAAGAGCAGGACACGGCCGAAGCGCTCGAGTTGCTGAGCCGGTTCGGCGTGGAGCCGGCCGCCATCAACGAGTTTTTGGCAGAAAATAATTCGGCTGAAATCAGCGAGAAAACCCGTGCGCTGAACCTGCTACGCCGGCCCGGCATCGAGCTGCCCGCCCTGGCGGCGGCCCTGCCCGCGCTGGCCGAGGCGCTGGCCGGCTTCAGCCCCGAAGCCCAGGAGCAGGCCGTCATCCAGACCAAGTACGAGACGTATTTGCTCAAGGAGCAGCAGCAAGCCGAGCGGATGCGGGAGCTGGAAAACTTCCGCATCGAGGGCCGTCTGAGCTACGGCTCTATGCCCGCGCTCTCGCACGAGGCCCGCGAAAAGCTGCTCAAGATTCAGCCCGAAACGCTGGGCCAGGCCAGTCGCATCAGCGGCGTGAGTCCGGCCGACGTGTCAGTGCTGATGGTGTATCTGGGGCGGTGATGCGCCCGGTTGCTTCGGCCGGGCGGCGGCCCTGGCGCTGGCCGTTGGGCTGGCTATTCATGCTGGGGATAGTCCTGGGGCTGGGGCTTTGGGGCTGGTGCGCCTGGCTGTGGTTTCACTGGGCTGATATTGAACACAATGCACGTTACCACTGGGTAATCTCAACACTATGGCTGACTCCGGCGCTGTGGCTGGCTGTGGCCGCACTGAGTTTACTGGGCCTTGTACTGACCATCAATAATTTAATTCGGGGCAACTGGAAGCGGGCCATGTGGTGGCTGCTACTGGCCGGCTTGGCAGCGGGGCACTGCGCGACCAGTTTTATTCCCCTAGCTGTAACTATGGGTGGTGGCACCACGACTGAGGTGCCAAAAGAATAAGCTAACGGTAGTAGCTGGCCCGTCTTCGGCGCGTTTGTTAGCTTCCTGCCCGACCTTCGCCCCAACCAACTGCTTATCCTTTGTGCTGACCAAATCCGCGCCCCTGGTGCAACCCACTGACTTAGAGCAGCTCGCCGCCTGCCCCGTCTGCGGCAGCGCCGACTTCGCCGACCAGTTGCGGGTGCCCGACCGCTCGGTGAGCCAGGAGGTGTTCACCATCGCGCGCTGCGCCGGCTGCGGGCTGCTTTTCACTAACCCGCGGCCCGACGCAGCCCACGCCGGGCGCTACTACGAGTCAGCGGCTTACGTGTCGCACAACTCAGCGGCGCGCGGAATAACTAACCGGCTCTACAAACTGGCGCGCTACTTCACGGTGCGCCGCAAGGTGGCGCTCATCACGCGGCTCAATGGCGGCCGGGTGGGCCAACTACTCGACTACGGCTGCGGCACGGGGCACTTTCTGGCCGGGGCGCGGGCGGCGGGCTGGCGCGTGACGGGCATCGAGCCGGCCGCCGGCGCACGCGCCGACGCGGCCCAGCGCGTGGGCCAGCCCATGCTGGAGCCGGCCGCGCTGATGGAGTTGCCACCGGCCAGCTTCGACGTGATTACACTTTGGCATGTGCTGGAGCACGTCCATGAGCTGCACGACACGCTGCGCCAGCTGCTGGCGGCGCTCCGGCCCGGCGGCAAGTTGCTCATTGCCGTGCCCAACGCCGAGAGCCTCGATGCCCAGCACTACCGCGCCGCCTGGGCCGCCTACGACGTACCGCGCCACCTGTATCATTTCGTGCCGGCTACGATGTGCCGGCTACTGGGCCAGCACGGTTTGCGCA
>JANXOE010000261.1 GCA_025353745.1 Hymenobacter sp. | reverse complement strand
CCTTTTTGCGCCTCGAAGCCCAGCGCCTGCGCACCGGCCGCAGCTGGTACGAAGCCAAAAAGCAACTCCTGCGCGAGGCTATCCGAACCTACTTGGCGAATCCTGTTTACATTTTGCATCCGGCAACTGCGTAATTCCTATATAGTATGTGTCGAATTATCGCCGCTCATCATTAAATATATCCTACTCGCGCTTGAATTTTTTATACTCACGTTAACCGAACGCTTTGCAACCTTGTCCGAAAGCCGCAGTCGGTTGACGCCGGCCCCGCGCCCTACCTCTTTTCCTCAACCCAACACCTTATGCCCTGCAATTTTTCCCTTGCCACCCGTTTTTCCGGACTCTTGCTGGCGGGCTTGCTGGCCGGGCGGCCGGCGCTGGCCCAGCTTCCCGACCCCGCCGCCCAACGCCTGGGGCTGGTGCCGCTGCCCCGCGCAGTGACGGCCCCGGCGGGCGCCTACGAGCTGCCCCAAAAAATCAGCATCTACGCCGTGAGCCCGGACGAGCGGAACGTGGCCAACTTGCTGAAGGACATGCTGACGGCCCTGGGCAAGCCGGCAGTCCTGACCACGAGCCGCGCGGCGGCGCAAATCAGGCTGGCCACGGCGCCCGCCGCGGCCGGCCCCGAGGGCTACCGGCTGGTGGTGGACCGGGCGGGGGTGCAGATTACGGCGGCGGGCGGCGCGGGGCTTTTTTACGGCGCCCAGACGCTGCTGCAGCTGCTGCCGGCCCGGCCCGGGGCCCGCGTGCGGGTGCCCTACGTGCGCATCGCCGACCAGCCGGCGTTTCGGTGGCGGGGGGCCATGCTCGACGTGAGCCGCCACTTTTTTCCGGTCGAGTTCGTGAAGAAGTACATCGATTTCCTCGCCGCCTACAAGCTCAACACCTTCCACTGGCACCTGACCGACGACCAGGGCTGGCGCATCGAAATCAAGAAATACCCCAGGCTGACGCAGGTCAGCGCCTTCCGCCAGGAAACGTTGGTGGGGCCCCAGCAGCTGTTCAAAACCCCCGCCGAGTTCAAGTACGACGGCACGCCCTACGGCGGCTTCTACACCCAGGCGCAAATCCGCGAGGTGGTGGCCTACGCCCAGCGGCGCTACGTCACCATCGTGCCCGAGATTGAGATGCCGGGCCACTCGGTGGCGGTGCTGGCCGCCTACCCCGAGCTGGCGTGCAAGCCGGGGCCCTACGCCACCTGGACGATGTGGGGCGTGAACGAAGACATCGTGTGCCCGACCGAGCCCACGTTTCGCTTTTTTGAAGACGTGCTGACGGAGGTGTGCGCCTTGTTTCCGGGGCCCTACGTCCACATCGGGGGCGACGAATCGCCGAAGGTGCGCTGGAAGGAAAGCGCGGCCGTGCAGGAAATCATGAAGCGCGAGGGCTTCGACGACGTGGAGAAAGTGCAGGGCTGGTTCAACCGCCGCATCGAAAAGTTTTTGCAGGCCAAGGGCAAAAAGCTCGTGGGCTGGGACGAGATTCTCGAAGGCGGCATCTCGGCGAGCGCCACCGTGATGAGCTGGCGCGGCGAAAAAGGCGGCATCGAAGCCGCCAAGCACGGCAACGACGTGGTGATGACGCCCACCACCAACCTCTACATCGACTACGGCCAGAACCCCCGGCCCCACAGCCCCTACGAGCCGCTGATGATCGGCGGCTACCTGCCGCTCGACAAAATCTACAACTACAACCCGCTGCCCAAAGAGCTGACGCCGGCGCAGCAAAAGCACATCCTGGGGCCCCAGGCCAACATGTGGACGGAGTACATCACGACGCCGGAAAAGGTGGAGTTCATGCTGTTTCCGCGGCTGCTGGCCGTTTCGGAAGTTGCCTGGACCCCGGCCGCGCAAAAAAGCTACGACGCTTTTCTGCCGCGCATGGGCCAGCAGTTTGCCCGGCTCGACGCGCGCCGCATCAACTACCGCGTGCCCGAGCCGCTGGGCCTGGACAGCGCCAGCCAGGTGCGGCAGGGCGACCGGGCCGTGTTCACGCTCCGCTCGCTGGTGCCCGGGGCCCAGATTCGCTACACCCTCGACGGCACGCTGCCCGACGAAACCACGGCCCTGTTCCGCAACACCCTGGCCGTGCCGCTGAACCGCCGGCTCACCGTGCGGGCCGTCACCGTGGCCCCCAACGGCCGCAAAAGCGCCCCGGCCGAGCTGCTGGTGAAGTAGCGCCAGCCCGGGCCGATGAAGCCTCAAAACAGACAATTTTACCGTCCGTGGCCAACCTGGGGCCCCGGGGCAATTTCATCTCCGGCAAGAGATTGGCGCGGTTTCGGAACCGGTGGCAGCGACGCGACCCTTCGCGTCTCGGCCGTTGAACGGCCATCGTTCAGCGATGGAGACGCGAAGGGTCGCGTCGCTACCACCGTGCAATGGGGTGCAGGGAGTGGCTGTAGAAGCCGTTTGCGTTAGCTTTCCGGGGCCACGACGCTCGACACCTGCCCTCAGGAGTTAAATAATAATTCAAACAGGGGCTTCTAACCCTAAAACCGCTCTACCTCGCAACGCACAGGGCCCCTCTCCAACTGGAGAGGGGCCCTGTGCGTTGCGGGTTGAAAACCCGGACCTACGCCCGGGGGCCGCCCCCGCCGCTGACTTTGCGGATGACGAAGATGATCAGCACCACGACCAGGACCACGCCGATGATGCCCGTGTAGGCCCCGGCTTTGAAGATGTCGGCAATGGCGGCGCAGCTGCTGAGGGAGAACGCCAGCACGCCCACCAGCAGGAATAACGGAAGTCGAAAGGAGCGCATAGCACGGCGAAAAAAGTGAGGGAAACAGGGCCCCGGGGCCCCGGCTGTGCATGATACTGCTACGGCCGGCAAAAGGTTGAGGGCCCGGCCCTACCAGCTGCCGCTGGCCCCGCCGCCGCCGCTGCTGCCGCCCCCAAAACCGCCGAAGCCGCCGCCTCCGCCGCCCCCACCAAAGCCGCCGCCCCCGCCGCCAAAGCCGCCACCGCCCCCGAAGATGATGGGCCCACCGAAGCCGCCAAAGCCGCCGCTGCGCCCGCCCCCGCCGCCCCGGCGGCTGATCTGGATGAAAATAAAAATGGCAATCAGGATGAATATGATTACCCCAAATCCCGGGCCCCGGGCCCCGTCGCCGGGGCCGTTCGCGGCGGCCGGATCACCTTTGTATTCGCCACGCGCCAAGGCGATAAGCTGGTCGGTGCCGCGGTCGAGGCCGGCGTAGTACTGGCCCTGCCGGAAGGCGGGCACCAGCGTACTGCTGATGATGCGCTTGGCCAGGGCGTCGGGCACGGCCCCTTCCAGGCCGTAGCCGGTTTGGATGCGGGCGGTGTGCTCCTGCTGCGCCACGAGCAGCAGGATGCCGTTATTGGTTTTTTTCTGGCCGATGCCCCAGGCCCGGTACAGCTGCTCGGCGTAGTCGGCAATGTCGTTGCCGGCGAGGCTGGGCACGGTCACCACGGCAATCTGCGACGAAGTGCTGTCGTTGTACGCCACCAGCTTCTGCTCCAGAGCGTCGGCCTCCTGCGGCTGCATCAGGTGGGCCAGGTCGTTGACGAGGCGCGGCGGGTTGGGGCGCGGGGGCAGGCTCAGGCTTTGGCCCAGGGCCACCGTCGCGCTGAGCACGGCCAGCAGCAGCAGGCCCAGCAAGCGCCGGGCCGGGCCCGCGCCGGCGGCGGAAGTCGGCCTCATGAACGGGGCGACGGCTCATCGCCGCCGATGGAAATGTTGTCGTCCAGCTCGTTTTTGTCGGTGGCCGCGTCGTAGGGGAAGTAGCGCTTCAGCTGCTCGCCCACCTGGTAGATGCCGTGCTCGAGGCCGGTCACGTAGTTTTCCTGCCGGAAATGGCTGAGAACGGCCTCCTTGGTCGTTTCCCAAAAGTCGTCGGGCACGGCCGCGTTGATGCCCGCGTCGCCCACCACGGCAAACTGCCGGCTGCTCCAGGCCAAGTAAAACAACACGCCGTTGCGCTGCGCCGTGCGGTGCATGCCCAGCTCGCCAAACACCTGGGCGGCCCGGTCGAGGGGCTCGGGCGTGGGGCAGGAATCTTCCAAGTGCACCCGGATTTCGCCCGAAGTCGTGACCTCCGCTTGTTTGATGGCCGCTACCAGGGCCGCGTCCTGCGCAGGGGTAAGGGGAGATTTCATGGTTGGTTGGTGGCCGGGGCCACCGCTAAAAGACCTTCGTGCCCACCCAGCGTCCGCGGACGCCGGGCGGGCAGGACATACGATTCCGAAACCGGCAACTGACCTAAAACTGCACCGTGGGGGCCTTGCTCGCCGCGGCGTCGGCCTGGAAGAAGGGCTTCTCCTTGAAGCCAAACATGTTGGCAAACAGGTTGTTCGGAAACGAGCGCGTGAACGTGTTGTAGTCCGTGGTGGACGTATTGAAGTCGTTGCGGGCCACGTTGATACGGTTTTCGGTGCCTTCGATTTGGGCTTGCAGCTCCTGGAAGTTGGCGTTGGCCTTCAGCTCGGGGTAGTTTTCCGACACGGCCAGCAAGCGGCCCAGGCCGCTGGAAAGCTGGCTTTGCGCGGCCTGGAATTTCTGGATGTTTTCGGGCGTGAGCTGGTCGGCGTTGAGCTGCACGCTGGTGGCCTTGGCGCGGGCCTCGATGACGCCCTCCAGGGTCGATTTCTCAAAGTTGGCGGCCCCTTTCACCGTGTTCACCAGGTTGGGAATCAGGTCGGAGCGGCGCTGGTAGGCGCTTTGCACGGCGGCCCATTTGTTTTTCACTTCCTGGTCGCGCGTGACCATGCCGTTGTAGCCGCACGACGACTGCGAGAGCAGTACAATGAACCCGGCAAAGTAGAGAAGAAGGCGTTTCATGAGGAAAAATGGTATGGTGAAGAAGCAAAGAAAACGGCGCGGACCTTAACTGAACGGGGCCCCGGCCGGTTAAGACCGTTAGCCGGCCCCCAATACGCAAGCGTGGCCTTGTGGTTGTTTGGCGGCCGGGGCCTTACTTGCGGCCCGGTGCGGGCTGCAAGTAAGGCCCATTCCCTCATTGTTTTTCCTTTTGAATTAAAGTGAAAGCCATCATTCCCGTGGCCGGCATCGGCTCGCGCCTGCGCCCCCACACCCACACCCAGCCCAAAAGCCTGGTGCCGGTGGCCGGCAACACCATCCTGGGCCACATCATCGACCGGCTGCGGGCGGCGGGCCTCACCGAGTTTGTGTTCATCGTGGGCTACCTCGGCGACAAAGTGGTGCGCTACGTGCGCCGCCACTACCCCGAATTACAGGCCACCTTCGTGCTTCAGGAACCGCGCGAGGGCCTGGGCCATGCCCTGTGGCTGGCCCGCGACACCTTCCGCCACGACCCCGACGGCGTGCTCATCCTGCTCGGCGACACCATCGTGGACGTGGACCTGCCCGCCCTGCTGGCCACGCCCGGCTCGGTGCTGGCCGTGAAGGAGGTGAAAACGCCCTCGCTCTTCGGCCTGGTTGAGACGGCCCCCGGGGGCCGCGTGCGCAAGGTGGTGGAGAAGCCCACCATCCCAAAATCGAACTACGCCCTGGTGGGCCTCTACAAGCTGGCCTACCCCGAGCAGCTGGCCCTGGCCCTGGAGTGGCTGATGACCAGCAACGTGCGCACCCACGGCGAGTACCAGCTCACCGACGCGCTGATGCACCTCATCGAGCAAGGCGAGGAGATGACCACCGCGGCGGTGGACAACTGGTTCGACTGCGGCCGCAAGGACACGCTGCTCGAAGCCAACGCCCGGCTGCTGAACCGGCCCGAGTTTCTGGAGCCCCGCGAGTACCCCGAGTTTGCGGGCACGGTCATCATCCCGCCCGTCAGCATCGGGCGCGGCTGCCGCATCGAGAACTCCATCATCGGCCCCAACGTGGCCATCGGCGACAAAACCATCGTCCAAACCACCATCCTCAGCAACTCCATCATCGGCTCGTACTCCGAGCTGCGCTCGGCCGTGATGCACGACTGCATCGTGGGCTCCGACGCCTCGTTTCGGGGCATGAACCACAGCCTCAACATCGGCGACAACACGGAGATTGACTACAGCTAGGGCCCCGGAAACGGGCCGCGGGCCGGCTACGCCCCGGCCACTTGCAGGGGCAGCTGCTCAATGATTTGGGCCACCAGCTGCTCCGGCGTCGCCTCGATGGACAGGCGCAGGCCGTAGGTGGGTTTTTCCAGCGCGGCCAGCTGCGAGTCGAGCAAATCGGCCCCCATGTAGTGGCCCGTGCGCGCTTGCAGCCGCGAGCGCAGCAGCTCGGGCGAGCCGTCGAGAAACACCCAGCTGATGGGGCCCCGGGCCCCCGCCTGCAGGGTTTGGCGGTACGATTCTTTCAGGGCTGAGCTCGCCAGCACCGCGCCGTCGGCCTGCTCCCAAAGGCCGAGGTCGGCGGCCAGGGTGGCCAGCCAGTCGTGGCGGTCGGCGTCGGTGAGGGGAATGCCGCTGTGCATTTTGGCGATGTTGGCGGCCGAGTGAAAGTCGTCGCCGTCGTAGAACGGCCGGCCGATGCGGGCGGCCAGCAGCTTCCCCACGGTGCTTTTGCCGCTGCCCGACACGCCCATGACGAG
>JANXOE010000250.1 GCA_025353745.1 Hymenobacter sp. | reverse complement strand
GGCGAATGCGCGTGGTGCGGGCGGCCGCCGCCAGGATGACGACGGGGGCCGAGTCGAGGTATTCCGCCCGGTGGTGCTCGCCCACCCCAAACACGTCGAGCCCTACCTGGTCGGCCCGCTCGATGCGCTCCAAAAACAACCGCATGGCGTCCAAGCCGCTGCGCAGGTGGTCGCCGGACTGCACCAGACGCGAAGCAAAGCTGTCAATACCAATCCCCATATGGCGGGTAGGCGTTAAAAAAGGCGGTTTGGCGCGGGCCCGTGGCGGTCGGCTGCCCGGTGGCCGGGCGTGCGGCTATCGTGGGACGACCAACGCGGCTTACCCGCCGAGTTCGACGGCTTTGCCGACGAACGTGCGGGATTCGCACGACTCGACCAGAAAATCAGCCAGGTCGGCCCGCGAAATGGACGCGGGCACGGGCACGGGCTCGGCCGCGCGGGTGTACTTGCCTTTGGCCGGGCCATCGGTGAGCCGGGTGGGGCGGGCAATCACGAAGTCGAGCCCGCTGTCGCGCACCAGGCGCTCCTGCACGTCGTGGTCGCGGAAGGGGTATTTTATCAGCATCCCAATCATGAACGTGCGCTGGAACCAGCTCGCCGCGGGGTAGCTGTCGCCCACGCCGTGCGCGCTGAGCACCACTAGGCGCGGCACGCCGTACTTCTGCATGGCCTCGATGCAGTACTTCGTGCCCTCCGAGAAGTAGTCGGGCTTCTCCTTGAACCCCTTGAGGGAAGCCGACGACACGCAGATGATAACGGCATCGTGGCCCTTTACCGCCGTCCGTACCGAGGCCGCGTCGTGGAAATCGCCCGCCACCTTGGTGAGCTGCGGGTGCAGGAGGTCGAGCTTCGCGGGCGTGCGGGCAAAGGCGGTAACGGTGTGCCCCTGGGCCAGCGCTGCCTTTGCGCAGAGGGCCCCGGTGCCCTGAGAAGCACCCAAAATTAAAATTCGCATATTCTTTTTAACAGAATTTAGTTGAGCTGGAAAGACTGCCGGAACGCCAGCGGCGAGAGGGCCGTCCGGGCTTTGAAGAACCGGCTGAAGGACTGCGAATGCTCAAAACCCAGCGCGTAGGCCACTTCGCTGACCGACAGGCCGGTGGTGCTCAGCTTCTCCTTCGCTTGCGCGATGAGGTGGTCGTGGATGTGCTGCTGGGCACTTTGGCCGGTGAGCGTGCGCAGCATATCGCTCAGGTAGCTGGGCGACACGTGCAGGCACTGCGCCAGGTGCTGCACCGTGGGGATGCCCCGGCGCAGCAGGTTCTCGTCCCGGAAACAATCCGCCAGCGTTTCTTCCAGCCGCTCTAGCAAGTCGCTGTGCCCCGCTTTGCGCGTGAGAAACTGGCGCTTGTAAAAGCGGTTGGCGTACGTGAACAGCAGCTCCAACTGGGCAATCACCACCTCCTGGCTGAACTCATCCAGGCGGCTGGCCAGCTCCGCTTCGATGGTGTTGAACAGCGCCAACAGCAGGTCTTTCTCCTGCTGCGACACGTGCAGCGCCTCGTTGGCCGAGTAGGTGAAGAAGCCGTAGTGCCCCATCTTTTTGGCGAGGGGATAGCCGGCCAAAAAATCCGGATGAATCAGCATGGTGAAGTGCGCGCAGGCCTGCCCCGTGGGCTCCTCGCTCCCCCCGATAACCTGGTTGGGGGCCGCGAAGAGCAAGCCCCCTTCCTCAAAATCATAATAGCCCTGCCCGTACGGAAGCTTGCCGCTCAAGCTGGGCCGGTAGGATATTTTGTAAAAGCTCAGCACGTGCGGCTGGTGGACGCCCCCAATTGCTGCGGGTGCGTGGGCGCCGTGCAGGAGGCTAATGAGCGGATGCAGGGGCGGCGGCACGCCCAGGGCCCGGTGGGCCTCCGACAAGGAAGTAAACCGGAGCGGGGCGTTGGCTAGCTTTTTCATTTTCTGAAAGTAATACACGCTGGGCCGCCGGTAGCCACTTCAGCTACCGGCGGCCCAGCGTGTATTAGTTGGCTGCGCCTTGGGCCGCGTTGGACACGCTTTCCCAGGCTTCCCAGGTGGCCAGGCGCTTGGCGTAGGCCGTGCGGGTATCGGGCAGGGCGTGGCTGCCCAGGAACAGCCGCAGGGGCGGCTGCGCGGCGTCTACCACGGCAAAGATGGCCGCCGGGGTCGCGGCCGGGTCGCCGCGTTCCATGGTTCCTAGCCCCGCGTAAAACTGGTTCTTGAAGCCGGCGTACGCCTCCAGGCTGGGCGCAAACCGCAGCGATTCCGGGCTGCCGAACTCGGTGGCGTAGGCCCCGGGCTCGATGATGGTGACCTTGATGCCAAACGCGGCCACTTCGGCGGCCAGGCTTTCGTGAATCGCCTCGAACGCCCACTTGGAGGAGCAGTAGTAGCCGATAACCGGCAAGGTGACGTGGCCCAGACTACTCGACGTGCCCAGGATGTGGCCGCTGCCCTGCGCCCGCAGGAAGGGCAACGCGGCCTGAATAACGGACACGGCCCCGTACACGTTCGTGTCGTACATGGCCCGGATGTCGTCCAGGCCGGCTTCCTCGATGGTGCCCACCAGCGAGTAGCCGGCGTTGTTGAACACCACGTCGAGCCGCCCGAAGTGCGCGTGGGCCTGCGCCACGGCCGTTTTCACTTGCGCGGGGTTGGTGACGTCCAGTTCCAGCGTCAGTACGTTGGCCCCGTATTTTTCGGTCAAATCGGCGATGCTGGCCAGTTGGCGCGCCGTCGCGGCGACCTTATCGCCCCGTTGCAAAACGGCTTCCGTCCACACGCGGCCAAAGCCGCGGGAAGCGCCCGTGATAAACCAGATTTTGGGGGTACTGCCCATGGCGGGTGCGGTGCCGGCTGCCCCGGCGGTGTGCGGTTGAGGGGTCATGAGGAGGGGTTCGTTTAAGTACCGCACAAAGGTCCGGCCCAGCCATTGGCCCTTTGTAGCCGGATTGCGGAACGTTGTAGCTTAACTGAAGCACCCGTCGGGCAGCGGGGCGGATACGACCAATCTTTTCAACACCGCACCAATCGATTTCAGCGTTTACGCCAGCCGGCGGAACAGGTGGACCAAACGTTTAACCAAGGCTAACCCCCTGGCTAGCCAACGCCTTTACACGCGGATGCTAGCCACTGCTTTTTCCAACGCCGAATCTTTGAGCGTAGGCATGTTAACCCCTTCCACGCGCACCACGGTTACGTCGGTTATGCCGATGAAGCCCAGAATGGCCTTCAGGTAAGGAGCCACGAAGTCGTAGGAGGCAAAGGGGCCTTCGCTGTAGACGGCGCCGCTGGCCATCGCTACGTAGACTTTTTTGCCCTTTACGAGCCCTTCGGCCCCGCCATCGGCATACCGAAAGATAACCCCGGCCCGCACGATGTGGTCCACCCATGCCTTGAGCGGGGCGGTGATGCCGAAGTTGTAGAGGGGAGCCCCAATCACGGGCACGTCGGCGGCCATGAGGGCAGCCACGGCTTGGTCGGAGTGGCGTACGGCCTCCTGCTGGGCCGGGGTGCGGTGCTCGGCGGGCGTGTAAAACGATTGCAGGTGCACCTCCTCCAGGTTCGGAAAGGGGTTGCTGGCGAGGTCGTGCACCTGTACGGTGCTGGCGGGGTTGGCCGCCACAAGCTTCTCCACGATGGCGTTGCTGAGCTGGGTGCTGTAAGAAGCCGCCCCGCGGGCGCTGGACAAAATTTGCAGTATCTGCACGGGAAAAAGTTGACTAAAGAAGACGTAATTATTTCGTTTGAAAAATGCTATACCGGCAACAGCTCCCCCATTTCACCCCGTTGCTGGCGCTGGCGAGCTTCCTGCATTTGTTGCTGGGTGGTCATCACAAAAGGCCCTCCGTAGATAATAGGCTCATGGTGTGGGGCTCCGGAAGCAAACATAAAATTCGCCGCCTCTTCGCTTATTTTTAGCAGTACGGTATCGCCTGCATTGGCGAATTTGACTAGAGTGTGAGGACAATTATCTTTACTGAAAAGGATGAAAACATTCACGCATCGATATTCTGTAACAGACTGTCAGTGGACCGTCGTCGCGCCATTGCTGCCAGGCAAGGCCACGGACTGCGGCGTGACGGCGCGCGACAACCGCTTGTTTTTCAGCGCTGTTATTTGGATTTTGCGCACCGGCGCGCCGTGGGCGGACCTGCCCGAGCGCTTCGGCAAGGTCAATTCCGTGTGCCGCCGCTTTCGCCGCCTGGCCAAAAAAGGCGGGTGGGAAGCCGTGTTTGAGGCGTTGAAAGCCCCCGATTTGGACTGGGGCATGCTCGATTCGACCGTGGTGCGGGCCCACCAACACGCCGCTGGCCAAAAAAAAGCGACGCCGCGACCGAGTGCCTGGGCCGCCGCCGGGGCGGGATGAGTACCAAAATTCCCGCTTGCACCGACGCGCTGGGCAACGGCGTGCGCCGGCCTGGCCACCGGCGGCCAGGCCGGCGACTGCCCGCAGGCGCTGGCGTTGCTCCAGGACTTGGCACCGGGCCGGGTCATCGCCGATACGAGCTACGACAGCGACGAAAACCGCGCTTATTGCGCTGAAAAAGGCATCGACGTCGTGATTCCGAACCGGCCTAACCGCATAGCCCCCGCGGCGTTTGACGAGGAGCAGTACGGGGACCGCAACAAAATTGAGCGGTTTTTTAACCGCATGAAACGCCACCGCCGTCTGGCCACGCGTTACGACAAAACCGTCGTTTCCTTTCTCGCCTTTTGGTATATAGCGGCAGCACTGGATTGGTTGCGATAATTGTCCTCACACTCTAGTGCTTAGTCAGGCAAGTTAGTTGCCCTAATTTTCTGATCGTGGCGGTCGAGTTTGACGCGGGCTTTTTCCAGGGTGAACTGCCATTTCACGGTGGCCCGCGCTGCATTGCGCTCGGTCACGCAAGCGGCGACCTGGGCCGTGAGTTCGTCTTGGGTCGGGATGCGCTGGTGCAAGCACTGGCGGGCGATGGCGGAGGGTTCGAGTCCGACCCTGTTGAGCCAGGAGGCATTTTTAGGGGTGTAATGCCCTTCGAAGCGCGCCGCCAGCGCCCGGGCTGCGCAGCGGGCAGGTGCTGATAAAAAACGGCGTCGGTATGCGTGTGGAGGTTATCCTGCACGAGCACGATTTTCTGGGCCTGCGGGTAGCGGGCGGCCAGGCCCTGCATAAAGCGGGTGTGGTCGGCCCCGGTGCGGCGGGCCGAGGCCTCGACCAGGCGCTGGCCCGTACCGGGCTCGCAGGCCGCTAACAGACAGGCCGGGCCTTGGCGCACGTAGGTGCTGCTTTCCCGGCGGGGCCGTCCGGCCTTGGCGGGTTGGTCGCCGGCGGCGGGCTGGGCGGGCACCGCCGGCAAGGGCTCGGCGGGCTGGCCGTGCAGCCCACAGGGCCGCTCGTCGAAGCAGACGACGGGAAAAAGCGGGTCGTGGGGCCGCTCGTAGACGGCCAGCACGTCCTCCGTCCGGGCCACGAAGGCGGCGTTCACTGCCCCGAGGCACCGGTGCGGCTGGCGGTGGGGCTGCACTTCGTTTTTTTGAGCACCTGGCTCACCGTCTCGTGGGAGATGGTGTCCACCAGGCTCAGTTCCACGGCCTTATCGGCTAGCAGGCGCAGCGTCCAGCGGCTGTGCCCGGTGGGGGCGGGCGTGCAGGCCAGCGCCGTGACGGCCGCCCGCTGGGGCCCGTCGAAGCGCCGAGGCGTGCCGCTGCGCGGCGCCTCGGCCAGGGCGAATTGCCAGCCTGCTTCCTCGTAGCGGCGGCGGAGTTGGCTCACGGCTTGGCGGCTCAGGCCAACGGCGTGACCGGCCGCCTGCTGGCCGATGCCGGTGGCCAGGGCCAGCAGTGCCTGCGCGCGGCGCACCGCCCGCACGGGTCGGCGACCGGTACGCGTGAACTTTTCGAGGGCGGACTGGTCAGCCGCCGGCAGGATAAAGGGGGTGATGGGACGGGCCATATCCCCTCAACTCCAGATTCTTTATTTTGTTGGCTAACTTCCCTGACTAAACACTAGCTGTATAGTCCCAGTGTGAGGTGGGCTGGGTCACGGGTAAAGATAGTAGGGTTGTTTTGCCACTGGGCACAGACGAATTCGTGTGGAGTTAGGCCGCGCAAAGTCTTCAAGCGCTTGGCGTGATTGTAGGCCAGTAAGAAGGCTTGCAGGTGCTCGTTGAACTCTGCGGTGGTCTGATAATGGAAGCGCTGGACGGTGGCCTCCTTGATGGTCCGATTCATGCGCTCGACCTGGCCGTTGGTCCAGGGGTGTGCCGGCTTGGTGAGGCGATGCTCCACGCCGTATTCCCGACAGACGCGGTCAAAGCTGTGCCCACCCGGCAGGAATTGGTGCGGCTGGGGCGTGAACTGCACACCGTTGTCGGTCAGTACAGTATGCACTTTGTAAGGCAACTTATCGAGCACGCGCCGCAGAAACTCCGCCGCGACCACGCGCTTGGCGCGGGGGTGGAGTTCGGCGAAGGCCGCTTTACGGGTGCGGTCGATGGCCACGAAAAGATACTGCTTGCCTTCTTCGGTGTGTACTTCCGCAAAATCAACGTGCAGATAGCCAATCGCAGAGTCTTTAAACTTCTTTTTGGTGGGCTTTGTCCGTCCTCGTTCAGGGGCAGGCGACTGATGCCGTGGCGCTGAAAACAGCGGTGTAGCGCCGAACGCGAGAGGTGCGGAATCGTGGCCTGGAGCGCGTACAGGCAATCGTCGAGCGGCAGCAAGGTGTGCTTTCGAAAAGCCACGGCAATGGCCTCCTGCCCAACCGTAAGCACCATCGAAACCGGTACTGGCCCCATTGCCGCGTCCGTCGTGGTCGTGCGTTTGCGCCACTTGGCGACGGTTTTCGGGTTGATGCCGTGACGGGCCGCTAGCGCTTGTAGGCTTTCCTGACTACGTTGGATAGCGGCCCGTATTGCCGAAGTTGTGCGGGCGCTGCCGTGGCGTACTTGTCCCATCATTCTGTGCGAAATGCAAGACCCGAAAATACAC
>JANXOE010000222.1 GCA_025353745.1 Hymenobacter sp. | reverse complement strand
CTACCGATGGAGCGACCCGCCGGGGCCGCCGGACGGCCGGCAAAACCGGAACGGCGGGCCCCGGCTTGCGCTTCGCCCGGCTCTACGTAATTTTGAACTTGCTTCTGCCGCCATTTTCCACAGGAGCTGCCGCGATGACCGTAGAGAAAACCGACGACAAAGCCCCTGCCACCCCGCTCCAGCCGCAGCCCAAGCGCAAAATGGGCGGCCTCGGCCGGGGCCTCAACGCCCTGATTGAAGGGAGCTACGAGAAAAAAGGCGACCGGGAGCGCATCGTGGTGCCCCACCCGGCCAACTCGGTGGGCCTGATTCCGGTGGACCAGATCGAGGCCAACCCGTACCAGCCGCGCACGCACTTCGACCAGGAGGCCCTGGCCGAGCTGGCCGACAGCATCAAGATTCAGGGGATCATCCAGCCCGTGACCGTGCGCCAGACGGGCCCCAACTTC
Organism: Hymenobacter sp.; assembly: GCA_025353745.1. Taxonomy (GTDB): domain Bacteria; phylum Bacteroidota; class Bacteroidia; order Cytophagales; family Hymenobacteraceae; genus Hymenobacter. The sequence continues at coordinate 10,860 of JANXOE010000222.1, read as the reverse complement.
TACCAGCTCATCAGTGGGGAACGGCGCTTGCAGGCGTCTAAGCTGGCGGGGCTCGACGCCATTCCGGCCTACATCCGCAAGGCCGACGACCAGCAGATGCTGGAAATGGCGCTGATTGAGAACATCCAGCGCGAAAACCTCAACGCCATCGAAATCGCCCTCAGCTACCAGCGCCTGCTCAGCGAGTGCCAGCTGCGCCAGGAAGAGCTGGGCGAGCGGGTGGGCAAAAACCGCTCGACCGTCACGAACTACCTGCGCCTGCTGAAGCTGCCGCCCGACATCCAGGTGGGCCTGCGCGACGCCGAAATTAGCATGGGCCACGCCCGGGCCCTCATAGGCATCGAAGACCCCCGGCAGCAGGTGGCCTTGTTCCGCCGCATCGTGGCCGAAGAAATGTCGGTGCGCCGCGTGGAGGAGCTGGTGCGCAACGGCTTCGGCCGCCTGCCCGCCGAGGGCCCCGCCGCCCGCCCCGCCGAGCCGGTGGTGCCGGTGGCCGAGCTGCGCCGCACCGAGCGCACCCTCACCGACCGCTTCGGCTCGCGGGTGCAGGTGCGGCCGGGCCCCAAGGGCAGCGGCGAGATCAAAATTGCCTTCGACTCGGTGGAGGACATGCAACGGATTCTGCACATTCTGCATCCGGCTTAGGGCTGTCACGCGGCTCAATGTTGTCATTCTGAGCGCAGTAAAGAAGCTAGGTTGAGGGCCCTCAGCTTCCTGCCTGCGCCCGGAATGACAATCATTTTTTCGACTGACCGCCACTAATTCGTTGATTATGAACAACTATTCGCTGCGGCTTTGGGCGTTGCTGCTGGTGGTAATGGCCGCCCTGGGGCCCCGGGCCGCTTGCGCCCAGGTCTACGACCCGACCAACCCGAACGCCAACAACCCCGCCGTTCCGAAAACCATCCGCCCCGACACGGCCCGCGTGCGCAAGCCCACGGCGGCCGCCAAGCGCAAAAAAGCCGCCGAAGACTCGGTGCGGCGCACCGAAACCCTGTTCGGCTTCCGGGTGACGCGGCCGGCCAAGGCGGGTTATCTGGCCTTGGTGCCCGGCCTGGGCCAGATTTACAACCGCCGCTGGTGGAAGCTGCCGATCGTGTACGGCGGCGTGGGCACGGTGGTCGGCATTTTGATTTTTGAACAGAAGGGATTCAACGAGTACACCCACGCCGCCGAGCTGCTTGCGGACCCCGCCGTGGCGGCCAAGCCGCTGCCCAATCCCGACCTGGGGGCCCGGGCGGGCCGCGAGCGCAGCGCCGCGAGCATCCAGAACGGCATCGTTTTCTACCGCCACTACCGCGACGCGTTCATCCTCTACACCGGCGTGGCCTACGGCATCCAAATCCTCGACGCCATCGTGGACGCGCACCTGCACTCGTTCGACGTGAGCGACGACCTGACCTTGCGCTGGCAGCCGACGCTGTTGCCCGTGCCCGGCCCGGTAGGGGGGCTGCCCATTGCGCCCGGCATGGCGGTGGCGCTGCATTTTAAATAATTTCCTGCATGAACATCCTCCTCATCGGCTACGGCAAGATGGGCCAGACGCTGGGGGCCCTGGCCACCGCGCACGGCCACCGCATCGCGGGCATTGTGGGCCCCGGCCGGACGCACGGCCCGGCCATCGCCGACTTCACGCCCGCCACCGCCGACGTGGCCATCGAATTTACCCGGCCCGATGCGGCCTTTGCCAACGTGGCGGCCTGCCTGCGCCAGGGCATCCCGGTTGTCTGCGGCTCGACGGGCTGGCTGGCCCAGTGGGACGAAGCCGTGGCAATGACCAACGACCTCAAAGGCAGCCTGTTCTACGCCTCCAACTACAGCGTGGGCGTGAACCTGTTCTTTCATTTCAACGCGTACATTGCCGCCAAAATGCACCAGTTCGGGGGCTACGACGTGGCGGTGCGCGAAATCCACCACCTCCAGAAGCTCGACCAGCCCAGCGGCACCGCCGTCACGGCCGCCGAGGGCATCCTGGCAAACTTTCCGGCCAAAACCAGCTGGCGCAACGCCCCGGCCGGGGGCCCCGGCGAGCTGGCCGTTCTCAGCGAGCGCACCGCCGACGTGGTGGGCACGCACGTCGTGACCTACACCTCGGGCGTGGACGCGCTGGAGCTGACGCACGCGGCGCATTCGCGGGCCGGCTTTGCGCAGGGGGCCCTGCTGGCCGCCGAGTGGCTGCCGGGCCGGCCGGGCGTGTTCGGCATGAAGGAATTGCTGGGCTTGTAGGGCTGTTCGCACGAAAGCTTCCCCGGCGTCGTTAACTTGCGTCAGCTTTTTGCTGCTCTTTTTCCAACTCCACCCCCTGAGCGCCGGCCGCGGCCCGTGCCCTTGCTATGGCCCTCCTCACCACCCCGCGCTACGGCGCCGAAACCCCGCCCCCGAAGCCCAAGAGCAAAACCCGCGAATGGACCGATTCGCTGCTGTTTGCCATTGTGGCGGCTACGCTCATCCGCTGGGCCACGTTTGAGGCGTACACCATCCCCACGCCCAGCATGGAACACTCGCTGCTGGTGGGCGACTACCTGTTCGTGAGCAAGTTGCACTACGGCACCATCACCCCGCAAACGCCCCTGCAAATTCCGCTCACGCACCAGACGGACCCCATTTTTCACCTAAAAAGCTACTCCGACCTGATTCAGCTGCCGACGTTCCGCTTCCCGGGCTTCAGCAGCATCCAGCGCAACGACGTGGTGGTGTTCCACGTGCCGTTTGAGTTGGAATACCCGGCCGATCTGCGCACCAATTACATCAAGCGTTGCGTGGCCATCGCTGGCGACAAGCTCGAAGTGCGCGACCACCAGCTCTTTGTTAACGGCCAGGCGGCCCCCAACCCGGGCGGCTTGCAGAGCAAGTACTTCCTGCGCATCCCCGAAGCCAACGACGAGGTGATGGCGGCCTTCCGTGCCCAGGGCGTGGTCGACTACCGCAACCTGGCCACCGGCGACCCCGTGCTGCAAGAGGTGCCCGGCTACGGCACGGGCTACGAGGTAGACTGCACGCCCGAGGCCGCTGCGTACTTCAAAAAGCAGCCTTACGTGAAGGAAGTCATCGCCGAAACCATCCCGGCCGGCCAGCCCGAAACCAACCAGGCGGTGTTCCCCGACAACCCCGACTACCCCACCACGCTCAACAACCCCGCCGCTCCCGGCCTGCACCACTGGAACAAGGACAACTACGGCCCCATCTCGCTGCCCAAAAAAGGCGAAACGGTGGAGCTAACGGCCGATAACGTGCCGCTGTATTACAAAATCATCCTGCGCTACGAGCACAACGAAGGCATTACGATGCAGGGCGGCGTGATTTTGCAGAATGGCAAACCGCTCAAATCCTACACTTTCAAGCAGAACTACTACTTCATGATGGGCGACAACCGCCACGACTCGCTCGATTCGCGCTTTTGGGGCTTTGTGCCCGAAGACCACGTCGTGGGCAAAGCCGTGCTCATCTGGCTTTCCATTGACCCTTATGCCAGCTTTTTCCACAAAGTTCGCTGGAGCCGGATTTTTCACACCATCAACTAATACAGCCAGTCCGGCCATGGAGCGGCAAAACCGCGGCGCGGCGGCATCGAACCGAGCGCAGATACCGCCGCGCCGCAGCCAGGGCCCTGGGCAGCTTGCCGTTGCGCAGATATGCCCCCGCACCGCGGCGCCGCCACAACTTGGGTCGCATCGGCTTCGCATGAAGCGGGTCGGATCACGGATAAAGTCAACCGGGGTTTGCTACCGGGCACAAACGAACTTGTACGGGGTCAAGCGCAGGCAAACATCGGACACGACGTGCGCACTGCACAGACACAAAAAACCGCCGGGTCGTCGGCATCATTTCGGAGCCTAAGCATTGGAGTGGGTAAGTTCTCTCGCTCGACCAAACGGCTCCTGCACCAATGATAATGTCGTCGGCAACTAAACTGCCGTTTGACTGTGCCGTTCAGTTTAAAATATAATGTATAGAAGATTATTTTTTATCATTCCCCCCTGGCTTTGTAGTTAGAAGGACCCTTATAAATATCTGCTGGAAGGTTCGCCCGGGCCAGCTCAACGGGCCCGTGCTTGGCCTGGCCTACAATTAAGGCAGTATCCCCAACGAAACAGTCGGTTAATAACTTGAATAGCTTGCTTGGTCTGCTGCGAAGGGTGCCGCTGCTGGGGGCCCTGTTGGGGTTGCTGTTCGGTTGTGCTCCCTTGGCCAAGGGGCCGGTTTACACCATCGGCTTTTCGCAGTGCACAACCAACGACGCCTGGCGCCGGGCCATGCTGGCGGGCATGGAAAAAGAGTTGAGCTTCCACCCCAACGTCCGGTTTCAGATGCTGGACGCGCACAACAACAGCGCGTTGCAGCAACAGCAAGTGCGGGAGCTGATCCGGCAGCGGGTCGATTTACTGATTATCTCGCCCAACCAGTCGGGGCCGTTGACGGCGCTGGCCGAGGCCGCCTACAACCAGGGCATTCCGGTGGTCATTCTCGACCGGCGCACCACTTCGCGCCTCTACACGGCCTACGTGGGCGGCAACAACCGGGACGTGGGCCGCATGGCCGGCCACTACGCTGCGCAGCTGTTGCACGGACGGGGCCAGGTGCTGGAAATTCTGGGCACGCCCGGCTCGTCGCCGGCCGCCGACCGCGACCAGGGCTTTCGCCAGGCATTGACAGCCTACCCGCAGCTCCAGCTCGTGGCACAATTTGCCGGCGACTGGCAGCCGGCCTCCGTGCTTCAGCGCTTGCCGGCCGTGCTGCGCGCGCACCCGGGTACGGATTTGATTTTTGCCCACAACGACCCGATGGCCCGGGCCGCCTACCAGGTGATGCAGCACCTGGGCCTGGCGCGCCGCGTCCGCATTATCGGGGTAGATGGCCTGCCGGGCCCGGGCAATGGCTTGCAGTTGGTGGAAGACGGCGCCCTGGACGCGACGTTGCTTTATCCCACGGGCGGGGAAGAAGCCATTCGTACGGCCCTGCGCATCCTGCAACGCGAGCCCTTTGCGAAGGAGAACACGCTGGGCACAATGGTCGTGGACTCGGCCAACGTGGAGGCCATGCGCACCCAAACCGAACAGCTGGCCGCGCAACGGCAGGACATTCAGCAGCAGCAGCTGCGGCTGCAGGAGCAGCTGCGCCGCTACGCCAGCCAAAAAACCACGGTGTACCTGTTGGTGGCCAGCCTGCTGGGGGCCATGCTGCTGGGGGCCCTGGTGTGGCGCTCGTGGCGCAGCAACCGCCGCATCCGGCGGATGCTGGAAGGGCAAAACGCAGAAATACGGGCCCAGCGCAACCAGATCGAGCAGCTGGCCGAGGAAGCCCGCCGCTCGTCGGAAGCCAAGCTGCGCTTTTTCACCAACTTCTCGCACGAGCTCAACACCCCGCTCACCCTCATTCTGGGGCCCGTGGAAGACCTGCTGACCAGCCCATCCGACCTAACGCCCGCGCAACGCCACGACCTGAAACTGGTGCGGCGCAACACCCAAAGGCTGTTGCAGCTGGTCAGCCAGCTCATGGATTTTCGCAAAATTGACGTGGGCAAGATGGCCGTGCGCGCCACCGAGGGCAACCTGGTCAGCTTCGTGCGCGAAATCATGGACGTGTTTGAGAAAACGGCCCGCCGGCACGGCATCACGTTCCGGTTTTTGCCCGCCGAGCCGATCATCACCCTGTGGTTCGACGGCGAGATTTTGGACAAGATACTTTTCAACCTGCTGTCCAATGCCTTCAAGCACACGCCCGACGGGGGAAAGATTTCGATCAGCATCCAGCCATTAGCCGCTACCCAAACGGTGCGCATCAGCGTGGAGGACAACGGCCGGGGCGTTGCGGAGGCCGACCAGCCGCACATTCTGGAATGGTTTTACCAGGGCAGTCAGCCGTCGGGCAACGGCTCGGGTCTGGGGCTGGCGCTAGCCGAAGGGCTGACCCGACTGCACCAGGGGGCATTGTCGTTTCGCAGCCAGCCGGGCCACGGCAGCACGTTTGACGTGACCTTGCCCCTGGCCAAACCGGCCAACTTTCTCGAGCCGGAGCCGGCCCAATCCTACGTGCCCGCTGGGGGCCGCCTGCTCGACGACGAGCCGGCCGAGTTGCCCGACGAAGCGGCGCTGGCCCGCACCGATACCACGGTGCTGATCATTGAAGACCACGACGAGTTGCGCAGCTTTTTGGTACAGAAGCTCCAGCCTTACTTTCGGGTGAGCACGGCGGCCGACGGAGCCATCGGCTTGCGGCTGGCCGCCGAAACCATTCCCGACGTAATCGTGTGCGACGTGAACCTGCCCGAGCTGAGCGGCCTGGAGGTAGCCGTTGCCCTCAAAGGCGACTGGCGCACTTCGCACATTCCGCTGGTATTGCTCACGGCCCGCGACGCGCCCGAGCAGCAAATAGAAGGCGTGCAGGCGGGGGCCGACCTGTACCTCATCAAACCTTTCAACCCCACTTTTTTGCTCGAAAGCTTGCGCACCCTGCTGCGCAACCGCGACCAGCAGCGCGAGCACTTCCGGCGCGAGCTATCGGTGACCACCCCTACCGTGGCTCCGCAGCGCGTGGATCAAAAATTCCTGGCCGACCTCTCGGCCATCGTCGAAGCCAACCTCGACCGGCCCGACCTGGGGGTGGACGACATTGCCCGCAGCCTGGGCGTGTCGCGGATGCAGCTCTACCGCAAGGTAAAGGCGCTGCTGGGCACCGGCGTCACCGATTACATTCAGGGCATTCGGCTCACCAAGGCCCGGCAGCTGCTGCTGCAAAACGGCAGCACCATTGCCGAGGTCGCCTACCGAACGGGTTTTTCCTCGCCTTCTTATTTTTCTACCCTCTTCAAGGGCAGGTACCAGCTCTCGCCCACCGAATACAAAGCCCTGCACACCCCCGGTGGACAATGACGGAATTCTGCAAGTCGTGTAGGATTCCTGTAGACTCAACAAGAGCGGCCAGACGTTAAAATCATTTTAAATACTTGATTTACAATTAATTGTTATAAAAAAGCAAACTGCAAGAATTCTGCAAGCATTTGAAAGAATGCAGTAAGCATTTGCACAGCCGTTGACTGACTTTTGGGTACACGTTTTCGTCAACGCTACCCATGCTTCAGCGCAAAGTACTTTTCTGGTCCATCGTCACGGCCCTCGGGGGTTTCCTGTTTGGCTTCGACACAGCCGTTATTTCGGGGGCCGAAAAAGCCATTCAACAGCTTTGGCACCTAAGCGCCGTCGAGCACGGGCTGACGATTTCCATTGCGCTGATAGGCACGGTGCTCGGGGCCATGTTCGGCGGCATTCCGTCCGACCGGCTGGGGCGGCGGCAGACGCTGCGCTGGATTGCGGTGCTCTACCTGGTATCGGCGGTAGGTGCAGCGCTGGCCCCGGCTTGGATCCCCTTTATGATATTTCGCTTCCTGGGCGGGCTGGGAGTCGGGGCCTCGTCGGTGACGGCCCCCCTCTACATTTCTGAGATTTCGCCGGCCCGCTCGCGGGGCAAGCTGGTGGGTTTGTTTCAGTTCAACATCGTCTTTGGCATTCTGGTCGCCTACCTCTCCAATTACCTGTTGGCCAACATGGGCGCGCACTCGTGGCGGCTGATGCTGGGCGTACAGGCCGTACCGGCGGTGGCGTTTCTGCTGTTTTTGTTTCGCGTGCCCGAAAGCCCGCGTTGGCTGTTGCTGCACGGCCGCCTGGACGAAGGCCGAGACGTGCTGCGCATCATCGGCCCCGAATCGGTCGACGCCGACGTGGCCGCCATCCTGGCGTCCCAATCGCAGGCGGCCCAGCAGAGTGCGTCACTCTTCGACTCGCAGTACCGCACGCCGGTGCTGCTGGCCATTGCCTTCGCCTTTTTCAACCAGGTATCGGGCATCAACGCCATCATTTATTATGCGCCGCGCATTTTCGAGATGACGGGGCTGGGCCAGGGCGCGGCATTGCTTTCATCGGCGGGCATCGGGCTGGTAAACTTCATCTTTACGCTATTGGGCGTCAACCTCATCGACCGGTTTGGGCGGCGCACGCTCATGCTGGTGGGCTCGGTCGGGCTCATTATAACACTGGGTTTGGTGGCGCGGGCCTTCTACAGCCAGCAGTTCAACGGCTACACCGTGCCGGTGCTGCTGTTTTGCTACATCGCCTTCTTCGCCTTTTCGCAGGGGGCCGTCATCTGGGTGTTCATCTCCGAGATTTTTCCCAACGCCGTGCGCGCCAAGGGGCAATCCCTGGGCTCGTCCACGCACTGGGTCATGGCCACGGTCATCGCCTTCACTTTCCCCTACTTCGCCGAGCGGCTGGGCGGGGGCCACACCTTCGCGTTTTTTTGCGGGATGATGGTGCTGCAGCTCATTTTCGTGTGGCGCTTTATGCCCGAAACCAAGGGCAGTAGCCTCGAGCAAGTCGAGAAAACCCTTGTTACGCACTAGTAAATCCATGAGTGATTGGATGGAATAGCGAGCTGCCCGACTGTTCCCTTTAGGCTTCTCCGACTTAATTAATCATTCACTGCGTCACCGATTCATTCACTCACCGATTCACTCAATGGCCATTGCCTGCTTTGGAGAAATGCTTTGGGACGTGCTGCCGACTGGCAAGCAGCCCGGCGGGGCCCCCCTGAACGTGGCGGTTCACCTGCGCAACTTCGGCTTAGAAGCACAGCTACTCAGCCGCGTCGGCCACGACGACCTGGGCGCCGAGCTTCTGGCCTTCGTCGAGGCCAAAGGCCTCAGCACCCGCTACGTGCAGCGCGGGGAAACCCACTTGACGGGGGTGGTAAAAGCCAACGTGAGCGACAGTAACGAGGTGACCTATAAAATAGTACAGCCCGTGGCCTGGGACTACATCCAGTACACCGCCCCGCTCAGCACCTTGGTCGAAACGGCCGAGGCCTTCGTTTTTGGCAGCCTGGCCGCCCGCAGCCCGGTTTCGCGCGAGACGCTGTACCGGCTGCTGCAACGGGCCCCGTTCAAGGTATTCGACGTGAACCTGCGGCCCCCGCACTACTCCCGCGACGTGGTGACTTACCTGCTTGGGCAGGCCGACTTGGTGAAGCTCAACCACCACGAACTGGCCGAAATCATGGACTGGTTTGGGGTAAGCCCCGACGAGGAAACGGCCCTGCAATGGCTGGCGGCACGCTTTCAGCTGCAAGCCGTGTGCGTCACAAAAGGGGCCGACGGGGCCGTGCTCTGGGTAGGGCAGCGACTCTACGGCTGCCCGGGCATTGCGGTGCAGGTGCAAGACACTATTGGCAGCGGCGACGCTTTTTTGGCAGCCTTGCTCAAAGGCTTTCTGGCCGGCCAGCCGCCTGCCCACTACCTCGCCTTTGCCTGCGCGGCGGGCTCACTGGTGGCGAGCTACCGGGGCGCTACGCCGGCCATTTCCGAAGCGCAGGTATTGGCACTCGCCACCTCAGTTCCTACCGCATGAAATCACTTTTTCTTTCCACGTTGGCTTTGCTCGGTGCTTTCGGCAGCCCGGCGCAGACGCCCGCCGACCCCTACCGGCCGGCGTACCACTACACGGCCCCCAAAAACTGGATCAACGATGCCAACGGCCTCATTTACACCAACGGTCAATACCAGCTTTTCTATCAGTATAATCCCTTCAGCGCCAAACCCGGCCACCTGAGCTGGGGCCATGCCACCAGTTCCGACTTGCTGCACTGGGCACCCGAGCCCATAGCGCTGACCGAGTACACGAACCCCAACGGCAGCATAACCATGATCTTCTCGGGCAGTGCCGTCCTGGATCGGGACAATACCTCAGGGCTGTTCCCGGCCGGCACAACCGATGGATTGGTGGCCTTCTACACCGGCCACGTCTCGCGGTCGGGCGTGGACCTGCGGCAACAGCAAGAACTAGCCTACAGCCTCGACCATGGCCGGACCTGGCAGCGCTACGCGCAAAATCCGGTGCTCGACATCGGCAGCAAGGAATTTCGCGACCCCAAGGTATTCTGGTACGCGCCCCAGCAAAAGTGGGTGATGGCCACTGTGAAAGCCGACCGCCAGCAGGTGTACCTCTACGAGTCGAAAAACCTGAAGCAGTGGTCTTTTCTGAGCCGCTGGGGCCGGGCCGGCGATACCGTGAAAGAATGGGAATGCCCCGACTTATTTGAGTTGCCCGTGCCCGGCGGCGGCACTAAGTGGGTGATGCTGATTTCGGCGGGCAACCCCACCGAGCAATTTCGGGGGCAGCAATACTTCCTGGGACAGTTTGATGGCAAAACCTTCACCCCGGACCGCACCTACGACGAACCGGCCTACCTGGACTTTGGCAAGGATTTCTTTGCCGGTGCCACCTTCAACAATGCCCCCGACAACCGCCGCATCCTGGTGGGCTGGACCAACGACTGGGCCTACGCCGCCGACGTGCCCACGGGCGACCGATGGCGCGGCAGCTTTGCCGTGCCCCGCGAGCTAAGCCTGCGCCGCACGGCCCAGGGCCTAACACTGTTACAGCAGCCCGTGCCGGAGCTGCGCCGCCTCGGCAAAGAAGCCGTCAACCTAAAGAATAAAACAATAAAGCCCGGCGCTGCGAGTTATGAGGTGCCATTTCGGGGCGAGTCGTACGACCTGGAGCTGACGATAAAACCCGGTCAGGCCAAAACATTCACGCTGAGCGTACTTCAGAGCGAGGCCGAGCGCACGACGCTGCGCTACGACGTCGCCCGGCAAGAACTGACGCTGGATCGCACGAAATCGGGCAACGTCAGCTTTCATCCAAGGTTCGCGAGTACGCTCGAAACGGCGCACGTGCCTTTGCAAAACGGGCAGTTGCAGCTGCGGTTACTAGTAGATAAATCGGTGGTGGAAGTATTTGCGCAGGACGGCGAAATAACCCTGACCGACCTGGTTTTTCCGCAGCAGCACGGTGGCCACATCACCTTGGC
>JANXOE010000211.1 GCA_025353745.1 Hymenobacter sp. | reverse complement strand
ACACCAGGGCCCCGCACCCGATGCCGGTGGAATGCCCGACGCCGACTTCCCAGGCGAATTGGATTTGCTCGGCGGAGCCGCTGACCAGCACCGGGCAGATGCTGCCGCGGCACTGCACCTGCTGGTATTTGAATACCTTGGACTTGGCGGTGGGGATGAAAGCGGGGTCGAAACGGACGGCGGCCCCGGCGTCGGGCCGGCCGGCCTGGCGAAGCTTGTGGCGCAGGGTGGCGGTGAGCAGCTCGTCGGCCAGCGGGTGGCCGGGGAGGAGGTGGTCGGCGGGGCGGCTTTTGTCCGGCTCGTGCTTGACGAACACGGGGCTGGCCACGCGGAAGGGCTGCTCGCCGGCCGCAAACTCGGGGGCGGCCTGCATGTCGATGTTGCGCACCACCAGGCCCAGGTCCAGGGCGGGGGCCCGGAATGCACCGCTCACCAGCGCGCGCACCAGGGCCTCGTCGGGGGCCGAGATGAACCAATGGGCCCCTTCGGCGAAGCGAACGCCGCCGCGCCCGGCTCGGCCGCCGCGCAGCCAGGCGTAGGAGTAAAGCGAAAGGCCGTCGTGCAGGGCTTCGTTGTGGCCGGCCCAGCGGTGGAAGGCGCTTTTCAAAGCAGGCAGGTAGTCGAACGGAACGAGTTGCGGGGCTTCGAGGTGGAGGTGGAGGCGCACAAGAAAATAGCTGACGACGAGCAACGGTGCCCGTTAACGGCCGCAAGTAAGCGGAACCGTTCGACTTAAACAATGCTAAAAATAATATTTAGTAAAATTTATTATTCGCATGAATCAATTTGATGTAAATAAATAGCACCATGGCATAAAATGCGAAGAATCGGCCGGGGTTTCGTTGCCAAATTTGTTGGCACTTGGGCTGCCTGCTGTCCGGTGGTTAGCGGCTTGGGTAGCCGGTGCGGCGGCGGGCATTGCCGCTCCGCTGCTGGGCCCCGGCCAAGCCCCGCCGTGGCCGAAACGGCGGCCGCCTTTAAATTGCCGCCTCATTCAGTATAATCCTCATGTCAACTCCTTCTTTCGGCCGCCTGCGCGCCGGCGTGCTGCACGGCGACGAAGTGCAGCAGCTTTTCCAACGGGCCAAGGCCCAGGGCTTCGCCCTGCCCGCCGTGAACGTGACCGGCACCGACACCGTGAACGCGGTGCTCGAAGCGGCCCGCGACCTGAACTCGCCCGTCATCGTCCAGTTTTCGAACGGCGGGGCCCAGTTTTTTGCCGGCAAGGCGGTGCCCAACGACAAGCAGCAGGCCAGCATTGCCGGGGCCGTCTCGGGGGCCCAGCACGTGCACGCCATGGCCGCGCTCTACGACGTGCCGGTGGTGCTGCACACCGACCACGCCGCCAAGAAGCTGTTGCCCTGGATTGACGGCCTGCTCGACGCCGGCGAGAAGCATTTTGCCCAGCACGGCCAGCCGCTCTACAGCTCGCACATGCTCGACTTGTCGGAGGAGCCGATCGAGGAGAACATCAAAATCTGCAAAAAATACCTGGCGCGGATGGCCAAAATCGGCATGACGCTCGAGATTGAGCTGGGCGTGACCGGCGGCGAGGAAGACGGCGTGGACAATTCCGACATCGATTCGAGCAAGCTCTACACCCAGCCGTCGGAGGTGGCCTACGCCTACGAGGAGCTGAGCAAAATCAGCCCGCGCTTCACCATCGCGGCGGCGTTTGGCAACGTGCACGGCGTGTACAAGCCCGGCAACGTGAAGCTGGAGCCCAAAATTCTGCACAACTCGCAGCAGCATTTGCGCGAGAAGCACAACATCGAGGCAGAGCTGCCCATCGACTTCGTGTTCCACGGCGGCTCGGGTTCGAGCCAAGCCGAAATCCGCGAGGCCATCGGCTACGGGGCCGTTAAGATGAACATCGACACCGACTTGCAGTGGGCCCTGTGGGAGGGCATCAAGGACTACTACGTGAAAAACGAGGCGTATTTGCAGGGCCAGATCGGCAACCCCAACGGCCCGGATTCGCCCAACAAGAAGTATTACGACCCCCGGGTGTGGCTGCGCGAAGGCGAAAAAACCTTCGTGACGCGCCTCAAGCACGCTTTTGAGGATTTGAACGCGGCCAACCGCCGCGGCTAGGCCCCCGCGGTTGTATCTGCTGAAAAGGCCGCTCGTATTGCTACGGGCGGCCTTTCTTTGTGCGGCTGCCTTTAAGATTGGTTTTGAGCAGGCCGTTCTTTGTTATTGGTAGCCAAAGCGTTTGATCTTTGACGATATGCGAAGAATTCTTCTCCTCCTGTTATTTCTGGGGGCCCTGGGCGGGGCCCGGGCGCAGGCGTTCACCCCCGCCGAAATGGCCCGCTGGCGGCAGCAGGCCCGGCAGGTAACGGTGGTGCGCGACACCTGGGGCGTGCCCCACATCAGCGGGAAAACCGACGCCGACGCCGTGTTCGGGGTGCTGTACACGCAGTGCGAGGACGACTTCGCGCGGGTGGAGGACAACTACCTGACGGCCCTGGGCCGCCGGGCGGAGGCCTACGGGGAGGCGGCGCTCTACGAAGATTTGCGCGCCCGGCTGTTCATGGACTCGGCGCGGGCCGTGGCGGTGTACGCCCGCAGCCCGGCGTGGATGAAGCACCTGCTCAACGCCTTCGCCGACGGCACCAACTACTACCTGGCCACCCACCCCGACGTGCACCCGCAGCGCATCCGCCGCTTCCAGCCCTGGATGCCGCTGCTCTTCAGCGAGGGCAGCATCGGGGGCAACGTGAGCGCCGTGCCGGCGGAGGGCATCGCGGCGTTCTACGGCCAGCAGAAGCCCACCTCGCGGCAGGGCCCCCCGGCCGACCCCGCCCGTGCCGACCGCGAGCCGGTGGGCTCCAACGGCTTCGCCATCGCGCCGGCCCGCAGCGCCTCGGGCCACGCCCTGCTGCTGATCAACCCGCACACCTCGTTCTACTTCCGCTCGGAGGTGCAGCTCACCAGCGGCGAGGGCCTCAACGCCTACGGGGCCGTGACGTGGGGCCAGTTTTTCATTTACCAAGGCTTCAATTCGAAATGCGGCTGGATGCACACCTCCAGCGGGGCCGACTCGATGGACGAGTACCTGGAAACGGTGACGGCCAAGGACGGCAAGTACTACTACCGCTACGCCGGCCGGCTGCTGCCCGTGCGCACCGGCAAGGTCACGCTGGCCTACTTGAAAGACGGGCAGCTGCGGCGCCGCAAGTTCACCACCTACTACACGCCGCACGGCCCCGTGGTGGCCCAGCAGGGCGAAAAATGGGTGGCGGTGAAAACGATGGACGCGCCCCTGCAAGCCCTGGAGCAGTCGTACCTGCGCACCAAGGCCACCGACTACGCCAGCTTCCGCCAGGTGATGCGGCTGAACGGCAACGCGTCGAACAACACGGTGTTTGCCGACGCCAAGGGCACCATCGCCTACTGGCACGGCAATTTCATGCCCCGCCGCCCCGCCGGCTACGACTGGAGCCGGCCCGTGGACGGCAGCACCAAAAGCACCGAGTGGCGGGGCCTGCACCCGCTGGAAGACCTGGTGCAGGTGCGCAACCCGGCCAGCGGCTTCATTCAAAACTGCAACGCGACGCCCTTCACCGTGGCGGGCCCCGGCAGCAGCCCCGACCCCCAGAAATACCCCGCCTACATGGCCCCCGACGCCGAAAACTACCGGGGCATCAACGCGGTGCGGGTGCTGAGCCGCCGCAAGCTGTTTACCCTCGACACGCTCATCGCCGCCGCCAACGACCCCCACCTGGCCGGTTTCGAGGCGCTGCTGCCGGCGCTGTTCGCCGATTACCAGTCCATCGTCGACGCGCCCGGCGGCACGGCCCCGGACGGGGTGGGGGAGGCCGTGGCGGTGCTGCGCCAGTGGGATTTGAACTACAGCGCTGGCTCCGTGGCCCAAACCCTGGCCATCTACTGGGCCGAGCGGCTGCAACGGCTGGCCCGCCCCCGCCGGCCGGCCGACGCCCGGCCCGGCTACCTGGCCTTCACCGCCTTTGTCATCGCCCACACCACGCCCGAGGAAAAGGTGACGGCCCTGGCCGAAACCCTGGACGAGCTGACCCGCGACTTCGGCCGCTGGCAGACGCCGTGGGGCGAAATCAACCGCTACCAGCGTCTGAGCGGCCGCCTCGCCGAAACCTTCGACGACCAGCGGCCCAGCCGGCCGGTGGCCTTCGCCTCGTCGGCCTGGGGCTCGCTGGCCGCGTTCGGGGCCCACGCGTACCCGGGCACCAAAAAGCGCTACGGCGACGTGGGCAACAGCTTCGTGGCGGTGGTGGAGTTCGGCCCCCGCGTGCGGGCCCGCTCCGTGACGACCGGCGGCCAGGACAGCCGCCCCGGGGCCCCCCACTTCACCGACCAGGCCCCGCTCTACTGCGAAGGCAAGGTCAAAGACGTGTGGTTTTACCCCGAAGACGTGAAGGCGCACGCCGCGCGCACCTACCACCCGGGCGAGTAGCGCGGCCTGCAACCGAATTTCAGCGAAGCTAAAGGCCGCGTTGCTGTCACCAGAGTCCAAACTAAATGCCTCCAATGAAGCTGCTCAAGCTGTTGTACTGTTACTGGTGGGCGCTGCTGCCGCTGGCTGCCTGCGCCCAGGGCCCCCCGCCGCCGGCCGTTCTGCTGGTGCCCGCGGCCGTGTTCGACGGCCAGGACCTGCACCCGGGCTGGGCCGTGCTGGTGGAGGGCAATAAAATCGTGGCGGCCGGCCCGGCGGCGCAGGTCATGGCCCCGGCCGGGGCCCGCACGCTGGCGCTGCCCGGCCTCACGCTGCTGCCGGGGCTCATCGAGGGCCATTCGCACCTGCTGCTGCACCCCTACAACGAAGCTTCCTGGGACGACCAGGTGCTGCAAGAGCCGCTGGCCCTGCGCGTGGCCCGCGCCACGGTGCACGCCCGGCGCACGCTGCTGGCCGGCTTCACCACCGCCCGCGACCTGGGCACGGAGGGCGCGGGCTACGCCGACGTGGGCCTGAAGCAGGCCATCGACGAGGGCATCGTGCCCGGCCCGCGGCTGCTGGTGGCCACCCGCGCCTTGGTGGCCACCGGCAGCTACGGCCCCCGGCTGGGGGCCGTGGACGAGCTGCCCCGCGGCGCCCAGGAAGCCGACGGCGTGGACGGCATCGTGCGGGCCGTGCGCGAGCAGATCGGCCACGGGGCCGACGTGGTGAAGGTGTACGCCGACTACCGCTGGGGCCCCGGCGGCACGGCCACGCCCACGTTTTCGCTGGAAGAATTAACCTTGATCGTGCAAACGGCGCGCTCGGCCGGGCGCGGCGTGGTGGCCCACGCCAGCACCGCCGAAGGCATGCGCCGCGCCGCGCTGGCCGGCGTCGAAACCATCGAGCACGGCGACGGCGGCACGCCCGAAGTGTTTCGGCTGATGAAGCAGCGCGGCGTGGCCCTCTGCCCCACGGTGGCCGCCACCGACGCCATCGCCCAATACAAAGGCTGGCAGAAAGGCCCGGAGCCGGCCCCCGAGCGGGTGCTGGCCAAGCGCCGCGCCGTGCGGGCGGCCGTGCAGGCCGGCGTGACGCTGGTGGTGGGCGGCGACGTGGGCGTGTTTCCGCACGGCGACAACGCCCGCGAGCTGGAGCTGTTGGTGCAGGACTGCGGCCTGGCCCCGCTGCAAGTGCTGCGTGCCGCCACCGCCGGCAACGCCCAGGTGTTCCACCTCGCCGACCGGGGCCGCATCGCCCCCGGCCTGCTCGCCGACCTCGTGGCCGTGGCCGGCGACCCCACCCAGCACGTAGAAGCCCTGCGCCAAGTGCAGCTGGTGATGAAAGGGGGCGTACCTTACAAGCAGCCTTAGCCGCAGCACGCCAACCGCTTATCATTGACGGCTATTGACTGCCTATCTTCTCACCGTTCACCGACAACCACATGATCCGTTTGCTGCTGCCCTTGCTGCTGGGGGCCTCCTGCGTGGCCCAGGCCCAATCTGCTCCGAAAGAAGCCGGCCCGGCGCCCGACTACCGCGTGGCCGCCACCTGGGCGGTGGGCGGCGCGGGCGGCTGGGACTACCTCTACGTCGACCACGCCGGCGGGCGCGTCTACGCCTCGCACGACGGCGAGGTGGCCGTGCTCGACCTGGCCACGGGGCACAAAGTGGGCGTCGTGCCGAACACGGCGGGCGTGCACGGCATCGTGGTGGCGCAGGGGCACGGCTTCGTCAGCTGCGGGCGCACCAACGCGGTGGTGGTGTTCGACCCCGCCACGTTGCAGGTGACGGCCACCACGCCCACCGGCGTGCGCCCCGACGCGCTGCTGTACGACGAGTTCTCGGGCCGCGTGTTTGCCTTCAACAACGGCGCCACCACGGCCACCGTGCTCGACGCGGCCACCGGCGCGGCCGTGGGCACCGCCGAGCTGGGCGGGGCCCCCGAAGCCGCCGTGAGCGACGGCCAGGGCACCGTTTTCGTCAACCTCGAAGACAAAAGCGAGGTCGTGGCCTTCGACGCCAAAACCTTGGTGGTGAAGCACCGCTGGCCGCTGGGCCCCGGCGCGGAGCCCAGCGGCCTGGCCCTCGACCGGGCCCACCGCCGCCTGTTCAGCGTGTGCGGCAACGAGAAAATGGTGGTGCTCGACGCCGATACCGGCCAGCGGGTGGCGGTGCTGCCCATCGGCAGCGGCGTCGATGGGGTGGTGTTCGACGTGGGCCGGCAGGTGGCCGTCAGCTCCAACGGCAGCGGCACCATTACCGTCGTGAAGGAGGACGGCCCCAACGCCTTCCGCGTGGCCCAGACGCTGGCCACCGCGCGCGGGGCCCGCACCATTGCCCTCGACGAGGCCACCCACCGCCTCTACCTGCCCACGGCCGACCTGGGCCCCGCGCCGGCGCCCACGCCCGCCGTGCCCCACCCCCGCATGAGCATCGTGCCCAACACGTTCCGGGTGCTGGTGGTGGAGTAGGGGAAGCCGTTGAAAAGCCCCGCGCACCCGGGGGGCGGGTGCGCGGGGCTTTTCAACGGGGCCCAGGAGGACGCAGAATTTCTCGGGCCCCGGCAACCCCTTACGGCTCCAAGCCGCGGCTCACGCCCCGGCCGGCGCCTTTCCCTCGCCATAGGCCAGCCTTAGCAGGCTGGGCAGCACCACCAGCAGCAGGGGTAGGGCCAGCAGCAGGCCCCCGATGACGGCAATGGCCAGGGGCTGGTGCAGCTGGGCCCCGGCCCCGATGCCCAGCGCCAGCGGCAGCAGCGCCGCAATGGCCGAGAGGGCCGTCATCAGCTTGGGGCGCAGGCGGGCAGCGATGGCGTAGCCGATGGCCTGCGCCACGGGGGCCTCGGCGCGGGCTTCGTTGAACTGCTGGAAGGTGAAGATGGCGTTTTCGCCGATGATGCCCACCACCATGATGAGGCCGGTGTAGGAGCCCACGTTGAGCGGGGTGTGGGTGAGGAACAGCGCCAGGCTGCCCCCGGCGGGCCCCAGGATGGCCACCAGCAAAATCAGCCCGGCGGCTTTCAGGTCTTTAAACAGGAACAAGCCCACGGCGAACACCAGCAGGCACGCCGTGCCCAAAATCGTGAGCAGCTCCTGAAACGACTGCTGCTGCTCGGCATACGAGCCCCCGTACTGGATGAAATAGCCGGGCGGCAGCGGCACGCTGCGGTCGAGCTTCTGGCGGATTTCGCTCATGGCGCCGCCCAGGTCGCGGCCGTCGAGCCGGGCCGTGACGGCGGTCATGGCCTGCAAGTTTTCGCGCTCCAGCTCGGCGTCGCCGGCCGTCACGCTCACCGTGGCCAGCTCTTCGACGCGGCGACGCTGGCCGTTGGGCAGAAACACGGGCTCGCCCCGCATCTGGGCCAGGGTGGCCTGCGCGGCGTTGGGGTAGCGCAGCCGGATGTTGAGCAGCTGCTCGCCTTCGAGCACGGTGCCGGCCGTGGTGCCCACCAGCTGGGTTTGCAGCTGGGTCTGAAAATCGGTGGCCGTGAGCCCGTACTGGGCCAGGCGGCGCGGGTCGGGCCGCACGTCCACGCTGGGGCCCATGCGCACGATGCCGTTGAACACATCGGCGGTGCCGGCCACGGTGCGCACCACATCGGCCACCTGGTTGGCCAGGGCGTAGCGCTTGGGGGCATCGGGCCCGAATACTTTGATTTCAATGGGCTGCACCGTGCTCATCAGGTCGCCGAGCATGTCGCCGATGACCTGGCCGAAGTCAATGACAAGCGCCGGCTGGGTGGCTTCGATGCGCTGGCGCAGGTCGGCAATCACTTCCTCGGTGCTGCGCTTGCGGGCGGTTTTGAGGCGGATGAGGTAGTCGCCGCGGTTGGGTTCGGTGATGAAAAAGCCCATTTGCGTGCCGGTGCGGCGGGAGTAGCTGGCCACCTCCGGCACCTGCACAATCAGCTTTTCGGCCTGGCGCAGCATGTGGTCGGTTTCCTCGATGCTGGTGCCGGGCGGCGAGTTGTAGTCGAGCACAATGGCGCCCTCGTCCATGTCGGGCAGGAAGCCCGTGGCCAGCCGCGGGATGATGAGGACCATCGAGCCCACCAGCAAAATGATGCCCACCACGCTGTAAGCCGGGTGCCGGATAACGGCCTTCACCCAGGGGATTTCGTGGTGGTTGGAGTCGATTTTGGGCGCCACCGCGGCCCCGCCCGCCGGGCCCACCCGAAACGTGGCATCGTCGGCATCAATGCCGTCCGGGGCTTCGGCTTTTTGGCCTTTTGGCCCCCGGCTCAGCAGCAGGTAGATGACCGGCAGCCCCAGCCAGGCCACAAAAAACGAGCACAGCAGCGCCACCACCATCGTGGTGGCCAGCACCTTGAAATAAGCTCCTGCCACGCCGCCCAGCAGGGCAAAGGGTAGGAAAATCACAATCGTGCTCAAGCTCGACCCGACGAGCGCCGGCAGCAGGTGGCCCACCGAGCGGCGCACCACTTCGCCGGCGCTCTCGTCGGGGTGGTCTTCGCGCACGCGGTGCAGCTGCTCCACCATCACCACGGCGTCGTCAATCATCAGGCCGATGGCGGCGGCAATGGCCCCCAGGGTCATGATGTTGAACGAGTAGCCGAGCCCGAAGTACAGCACCGCGATGGTAAGGGCCAGGGCCACCGGAATGGCCCCCAGAATGGTGAGGGTCGCCTTCACCGAGCGCAGAAACAGCGCCGTGACCACCAGCGCCAGCGCCAGGCCGATCCACAGCGCGTCCTGCACCGACTTCACCACCTCCGCCACAAAATCGGCCTGGTCGTAGTAGGGGGCCATTTTCACGCCCCGCGGCAGGCCCGCCTGCAAAGTGGCCACCTTGGCCCGCACGCCGTCCGAGACCAGCACCACGTTCGCATCGGGCTGGCGCAGGATGGAAATCAGCACCGCGTCGCTGCCGTTGGCGTTGATGCGGATGTACTCCTGCTGCTCGCCCAGGGCCACGGTGGCCACGTCGGACAGGCGCACGATGCGGCGCTTGTCGTTGCGCAGGACGATGTTCTCGAGGTCCTCTTTTTGGAGAATGGTGGCGTCGGTAACGGTCAGGTAGAGGCGGCGGTAGTCGCTCAGGTAGCCGTTGCTCTGCACGAAATTCGTGGCGGTCAGGGCCCTGGAAATATCGTCCGGCCCCAGGGCCAGCGCGGCCATCTGGTCGGGCAGCAGCTGCACCTGGTATTCTTTGGTGCGCCCGCCCTGAATCTGGACCGACGACACCCCGTCGACCTGCGAAAGAAACGGCTTGATGGTGTACAGCGCCAGCTTCCGCAGCTCCAGCGCCGACTTGCCCGGCGCTTCCAGCGTGTAGCCCCTTACCGGCAGAATGGCCGGGTTCATGCGCTCGACCGAGATTTGAACCGTGGGCGGCAGGTCGGCCCGAATCTGGTTCAGGCGCGACTCAATCAGGGTCTGGCTGGCGGCCACGTTGGCGCTCCAATCCAGAAAAGCCGAGATTTCGCAGCTGCCCCGGCTGGTCGTCGAACGCAGCAGTTTCAGGCCCGGCACCCGCTTCATGGCGTCTTCCATGGGCTTGGTCACGGTCACCATCATGCGGTCGACGGGCTCCAGGCCGTTCTCGGCAATCACCTTCACCTTCGGAAACGTGACCTCCGGAAACAACGCCACGTTGATGCGCCGGTAGGCCACCGTGCCCAGGGCCAGGGCCAGCACCAGCAGCACCGCAATGGGCGCTTTGTAGGCTTGAAAGGGGGAAATGCGCATTGTCAGCGGTTAGCGAATAGCGATTTGCTATCGGAAGGAATAAATAAACCCAAAACCCATCAGCTGAATTTCAACAGCCTGATTTACCGGTGAGTCACTTTCACGGCGGCGGTGTCGTCCAGCCCGAAATTCCCGCTGAGCAGAATCCGGTCTGTTGCCGAAAAGGTTGGGGCTTTGATTTCGACCTGCTCCTTGTCCTGCGACCCTACGGTCACCGGCACCTTCACGGCCGTGGAGTCGTTGAGCAGGCGCATGACCCAGAACTGGGTTTGGGTTTCGTCGGTGAGCAGGGCGCCGCGCGGCAGGGTGGGGGCCCGGCGGGGCGCGCTCCGGTCGAGCTCGACCTGCACGGCCAGGTTTTCGGGCAGGCTGGGCACGGCCCCGGTGGGCCGCACGGTGTAGCGCTGGGTCTGGATGCCGGCGTCGGCCGTGGCCAGCACCTCGGCCACGCGCCCGGGCAGCACGCGGCCGTCGGGCAGCAGGATGCGGCAGGCCTGGCCGGGGCGCACGAAGCGCAGCTGCGTGACGGGCACGTCGAGCACGAAGCCGAAGCGGCTCTGGTCGTAGGTCAGGCCGAGCTGCTCGCCGTCCTGCACGTAGTCGCCGGCCAGCTTGTCGACGGTGGCCAGCACCCCGTTGCGGCCGGTTTTTATCTGAATAATGCCGCTGAATTTCAGGCGCGGGTCGCCGGTGAGCTGGTCGAGGTGGAGCACCCGCGATTCCTTGGTTTGGATGGTGAACACCGTTTGGCCGGCGCGCACCGCCTGGCCCACCACGGGGGCCGGGGCCAGCACGTAGCCGGTGGTGGTGGCCCGCAGCGCGTCCTTGGCCGGGTAGGCCGACACGGCGCTGAGCCGCAGCACGTCGGTGAGCGTGTCGGGGCGGACGGCCCCCACCGTGACCAGGGCCCGGGGCTTCACGGCCGGCTCCTCGCCCTCGGCGGGGGCATCGGCGGCAGTTTTGGCCCCGCAGGCGGCGAGGCCGGCGAGCGAAGCGAGCAGCGAAAGGCGAAGAAGAAAAGTCATAAAGTTGAACGAGCCAAACGGAAGAGCGGCGGGCCTCCAAAGAACGGTCCGGCGCGGGCACGCGCCGCGTAGCCGGTTTTTTATCAAGCCAGGCCCCCTCATTCGCCCAGGTAATCCAGGGCGAACCGGCTGCGCAGGCGGTCGGTTTCGGCCTGTGTGAGGCTGAATTGAAGGGTGCGGTAGCTGGTCACCAGGTTGAGGTAGTCGAGGATGGCCACGTCGCCGGTGGCCAGCTGCTGGCGGGCGGCCCCCACCAGGGCGTCGGCCACGCGCAGCTGCTCGCGGATGCGGCCGGCCAGCGCCTCCGACGCCTGCACCAGGCCCAGCAGCTGGTCGTACTGCTGCTGGCGCTGCGCCGTGGCGAAGCGCCGGTAGCCGCGCCGGCTCTGCTCGCTCAGGTCGAGGCGCTGGTACTGGAGCTGCCGCTGGTGGCCGTCGAAGACGGGCACCGCCAGCTGCACGCCGGCC
This sequence comes from Hymenobacter sp., assembly GCA_025353745.1. GTDB lineage: Bacteria > Bacteroidota > Bacteroidia > Cytophagales > Hymenobacteraceae > Hymenobacter. Next base: position 5,368 of record JANXOE010000211.1, on the reverse strand, counting down.
CCCAGGCCCGCGCTGTGCCGCAGGGCCATCAGCCCCGGCTGCGACGACTGGATGCCCGCGTCGAGCACGGCGTTGAGGCGGGGCCGGTAGCCGGCGTCCACGGCCCGGCGGTCGAGGCCGAAGCGCAGGCTGTCGAGCGTGTACTGGCGCAGCACCACCGAGCCCAGCCCGGCCAGCGGGCGGGCGGGCGGCGGGGCGGGGGCCGCCACCGCCACCAGGGCCGTGTCGGCCACGCCGCACAGGTAGCGCAGGGCCCCCAGCTCGCGGCGGTAGCCGAGGCGGTTTTGCTCCACGGCCACCTCTTGGGCGCGCACCGACAGGTAAAAGCTCAGGTACTGGGTTTGCTTGAAGATGCCGGCCCCCACGAGCTGGCGCAGCTGGCGGTCCTGCCCGCGCAGCAGGCCGAGCAGCGCACGGCTGAAATCGAGCTGAAGCTGGGCCGCGTAGGCGGTCAGGAACTGGTCGGTGACGGATCGGCGCAGGTCGAGGGCCGAGCGGCGGCCGCTGTTGCGCAGCACCTGGCCCTGGCTGCCCAGAATCTGGTAGTCGGTTTGCAGCTGAAAGCGGTTGAGCAGCGGCTTGGTGGCCTGGGCGATGGCCGCGTAGTTGCCGCCGTTGCTCAGGGCTTGGTCGTAGCCCACCACCTGCTCGCCGCTGCCGTTGGTGATGGACGGGTAATATACCGCCGCCCCGGTGCCGGCCACCTGCACGCCGTTCTGGGCCTTGCGGCGCAGGCTGTCGAGCCGGTTTTGGGCCACCTGGTTGGCCACCTCGCGCAGCAGCGGGCTGTTGGCGTAGGCCACGCGCAGGAAGTCGTCGAGCCCGCGCGGGCTTTCGGGCGGGGCGGGGGCGGGCGCCGGGAGGGCCCCCAGGCTCGGCGGGGCGGGGGTTTGGGCGCGGGCGGCCCCGGGCCCCAGCAGCAGGGCCCCCACGGCCACCCAACGAAAAACGAAAATCACCAGGTTGGTCAAGAAGGGAGGATGGCAAAAGCGAAACGCCGGTTTGGAAATAGTCATTTCGCGCTACGCTCAAAACGAAAGAACAGCCGCAAACTTGCGGCATAATTCTGAAGAAGTACTGACGTTGCCGGCCCCGGCCGGGCCGGCGCGGCGGTCTGCCGCCGCCGCCGGCCGGGTTTATAGAAAAAAAGCTGTTGTTTTGGGTCGCGCGGCGGGTTCGCCGCGGCCGTTCTTTCTCCACGCCACCCATTTCTCTCATGACGCATTTTCGCCGCCGCCTCGGGGCCGGCAGCCTGAGCAGCCTGCTGCTGCTGGCCGCCTGCAACCCCCAGCCTTCCGCCCAGCAAACCGCTGCCCAGGCCCCCGCCGCCACCGACTCTACCCGAACCACTTCCGCCGCCATGCCCACGTCTGCTTCCTTCGGCAAAACCACCGACGGCACCGAGGTTCGCCTCTTCACCCTGGCCAACGCCCACGGCATGCAGGTGACCATCAGCACCTTGGGGGGCACGATTACCGGCATCCGGGTGCCCGACCGGAACGGGAAAATTGGCGACGTGGTGCTCGGCTTCGACGAGGCCAGCGGCTACCAGAGCCCGGCGTTCCTGAAGTCGGGGCCCTACTTCGGGGCCCTCATCGGGCGCTACGGCAACCGCATCAAGGGCGGCCAGTTCGCGCTCGGCGGCCACGCCTACACCCTCGCCAAAAACAACGGCCCCAACGCGCTCCACGGCGGCAAAAAAGGCTTTGATAAGATGATCTGGGACGCCACGCCCGGCCGCTCGGCCGCTGGCCAAACCCTGACGCTGCACTTGCTGAGCAAAGACGGCGAGGAAGGCTACCCCGGCAACCTGGCCGTGACGGTGGCCTACACCCTCACCGACGACAGCGCCCTGCGCATCGACTACACCGCCACCACCGACCAGCCCACGGTGCTCAACCTCACCAACCACGCCTACTTCAACCTCAACCACGGGGCCAGCAAGGACGTGCTGGCCCACGTGGTGACGCTGCCCGCCGACCGCTACACGGTGGTCGACGCCACGCTGATTCCCACCGGCGAGCTGCGCCCGGTGAAGGGCACGCCGTTCGATTTCACCGCCCCCCACGCCATCGGCGAGCGGATCGGGCAGGTGCCCGGCGGCTACGACCACAACTGGGTGCTGAACGCCGCCCCCGGCCCGCACCCCGCCGCCACCGTGTACGACCCCGCCTCGGGCCGCACCCTGGAGGTGAGCACCGACCAGCCCGGCGTGCAGTTCTACACCGGCAACTTCCTCGATGGCAGCCTCAAGGGCCACGGCGGCACCGTGTACGGCCAGCACGCCGGCTTCTGCCTCGAAACCCAGCACTTCCCCGACTCGCCCAACCAGCCCAAATTCCCGAGCACGGTCCTCAAACCGGGCGAAACCTACCGCACGACTTCCGAATACAAGTTCGGGGTGCGCAAGTAGAGGCCGGAAGCATTCGGCGGTGGGCAGCATGTTCAGCATGCCGTTTTAATGGATTCACGCCCCACTCTTCACTGCTAATCGAACTCCCCGTGCAACAGCCTTCTGCCGCCCCAGCCTACGTCATCGGCCTCGACTACGGGACCGACTCGGTATGGGCCCTGCTGGTGAACGCGTGCACCGGCGCCGAAGTGGCGCAGGCCGTGCACCACTACCCGCGCTGGCAGCGCGGGGCCTACTGCAACGCGGCCCAAAACCAGTTTCGCCAGCACCCGCTCGACTACATGGAGGGGCTGGAAAAGGCCGTGCGCCAGGTGGTGGCCCACGTGGCCGACCCCGCCCAGGTGCTGGGCCTGGCCGTGGACACCACCGGCTCGACGCCCGGCCCCGTGAACGCGCAAGGCGTGGCCCTGGGCCTGTTGCCCGAGTTTGCCGACAACCCCAACGCACTGTTCGTGCTCTGGAAAGACCACACGGCCCTGGCCGAAGCCGCCGAAATAAACCACAAGGCCCGCACCTGGGGCGGCGAGGACTACACCCGGTTTTCGGGCGGCATCTACTCCTCGTAGTGGTTCTGGGCCAAGATCATGCACATTGTGCGCACCGACGCGGCCGTGGCGCGGGCCGCCCACTCGTGGATGGAGCACTGCGACTGGCTGACGCTGCTGCTCACGGGCGGCGAGCTGGCCACGTTTAAGCGCAGCCGCTGCGCGGCCGGCCACAAGGCCCTGTGGCACGCGAGCTGGGGCGGCCTGCCCCCGCCGCAGTTCCTGGAGGACCTCGACCCGAAGCTGGCCGGCTTGCGCAATCATTTATTCACGGAAACGTACACCGCCGACCAGGCGGCCGGGCACTTGTCGGCGGAGTGGGCCCGGCGCCTGGGCCTGACCACCGGCACGGTGGTGGCCGTGGGCTCGTTCGACGCCCACGCCGGGGCCGTGGCGGGCGGAATTGAGCCGTACGCGATGGTGAAGGTGATGGGCACCAGCACCTGCGACATCGTGGTGGCCCCGGCGGCCGAGGTGGGCGGGCGGCTGGTGGCCGGCATTTGCGGGCAGGTCGACGGCTCGGTGATTCCGGGTATGCTGGGCCTGGAAGCGGGCCAATCGGCCTTCGGCGACCTGCTGGCCTGGTTCCGCCAACTGCTGGAATGGCCCCTGCAGGCCGGCTTGGCGCAGTCGGGCGTGCTGACCGATGCCCAGCTGGCGGCCCTGCGCCGCGAGGTGAGCGACCACCTGCTGGGGGCCCTCACCGCCGCCGCGGCTGCCGTCGACCCCGCCGAGTCGAGCGTGCTGGCCCTCGACTGGGTGAACGGCCGCCGCACCCCCGACGCCAACCAGGCCCTGAAGGGGGCCCTCGTGAACCTGACCATGGGCACCTCGGCCCCGCAGGTGTTCCGGGCGCTGGTGGAGGCCATCTGCTACGGCTCGAAGCAGATCGTGGCGCGCTTCGAGCGGGAGGGCATCCCGATCCGGCAGGTGATCGGCATCGGCGGGGTGGCGAAAAAGTCGGCCTTCGTGATGCAGACCCTGGCCGACGTGCTCGACCGGCCCATCAAAATCGCGGTGTCGGAGCAGGCCCCGGCGCTGGGCGCGGCCATGTACGCGGCCGTGGCCGCCGGCCTCTACCCCGACGTGCGGGCGGCGCAGGGGGGCCTGGGCAGCGGCTTTGCCGAAACCTACGCCCCCAACCCCGCCCGGGTGGCCGACTACGCGGCCCGCTACGCGCAGTACCAGGCCCTGGGCCGGTTCGTGGAAAGCACTGCCTTGGCCGAATCGGAAAGCAATCATGCCGTGCCGGAAGGCCGTCATGCTTCGGCCGGCGGACGCCAGATGCGCAGGACGTTTACTGACGACTATTGATAATGAGCCAGTTCCAAGACCTGAAACGGGCCTGCTGCGAGGCCAACCTACAGCTGCCGCAGCTCGGCCTGGTGCTCTTCACCTTCGGCAACGCCAGCGTGGTGGACCGGGCAAACCAGGTGTTCGCCATCAAGCCCAGCGGCGTGGCCTACGCCGCGCTGCGGCCCGAAGACATGGTGGTCGTCGATTTCGACAACCGCGTGGTGGAAGGGGAGAAGCGGCCGTCGTCGGACACCAAAACCCACGCCGTGCTCTACCGGGAGTGGGCGCACGTTGGCGGCATCGTGCACACGCACAGCACCCATTCCTACTACGGGCAGTCGTAAAACTTTCCTTTTTGCCCGGCCGGCTCAGCCAGCCCCCGCGCCGCGCCGTCGAAGCCCTCCGGCCAAATTTCTTGCCACCCATGATCGACATTTCGCACTACGAAGCCTGGTTCATCACCGGCAGCCAGCACCTCTACGGCCCCGAAACCCTGGAGCAGGTGGCCCGGCACGCGCAGCAAATTGCCGCCGAGCTGGGCACCAAGCTGCCCGTTAACATCGTGTACAAGCCCGTGCTGACGGGCCCCGCCGAGATTCACCAGCTGGTGCAGGAGGCCAACGCGGCCCCCAACTGCGTGGGCCTGGTGGCCTGGATGCACACCTTCTCGCCAGCCAAAATGTGGATCAACGGCCTGAAAATTCTGCAAAAGCCGCTGGCGCACCTGCACACGCAGTTCAACCGCGACATTCCGTGGGCCGCCATCGACATGGACTTCATGAACGCCAACCAGTCGGCGCACGGCGACCGGGAGTTTGGCTTCATCGCCACTCGCCTGCGCCTGCGCCGCAAGGTGATCGTGGGCCACTGGCAGAGCCCCGGCGTGCACGAGCGGCTCGGCGCGTGGGCCCGCGCGGCCTGCGCCTGGGCCGACTGGCAAGGAACCCGCTTCGTGCGCTTCGGCGACAACATGCGCTACGTGGCCGTGACCGAGGGCGACAAGGTGGAGGCCGAAATCAAGTTCGGCTACGAGGTGAACACCTACGGCATCGGCGACCTGGCGGCGGCGGTGAACGCCGTGCCCGAGGCGCAGGTGGACGAGCTGGTGGCCGCT
>JANXOE010000152.1 GCA_025353745.1 Hymenobacter sp. | reverse complement strand
TCCTCGACTTACTTGGCGGCAACAAGGCGTAAATTCCTCATTTTATAAGTAGGAAGTGGTAGAGAAGTAGCTTGGCGTCGGGAGCAGGGCTACATACAACTGCTGTAAATTTGCCTGCTCAAAGAAAATTGCCTTGCCCACGCTGCTCCTATCCCTCGAAACCTCCTCTCCCGTTTGCTCAGTCGCTTTGCACGACGCAGACAACGGTCGCCTGATCGGCCAATCCGAGCTGCGGCTGGAGAAGTCGCACTCCACGCATCTCACCATCTTAATAGAGCAATTGCTGGAGAATACGGGCCACACCGCGGCCGATTTGGCCGCCGTGGCCGTGAGCGACGGCCCCGGCTCCTACACCGGCTTGCGGATTGGGGCGGCGGCGGCCAAGGGCCTATGCTTTGCGCTGGACATTCCGCTGGTGGCGGTGAGCACCCTGGGGGCCCTCGCGGCGCAGGTGGCGGCCGGCACGGCGGGGGCGGAGGAAACCTTGTTTTGCCCGATGCTCGACGCCCGGCGCATGGAGGTGTACACGGCCCTGTACACGCACGACGGGCAGGAAGTGCTGGCCCCCGCGCCGCTCATTCTCACGCCCGAGGCCCTGGCCGAACAATTGGCCCACCACCGGCTGTTATGCTTTGGCAACGGCGCGGCCAAGTTCCAGCCGCTGGTGGCCGGGCAGGCCAATGCAGGCTTTCTGGCCGGCATCGAGCCCTCGGCGGTGGCGGTGGGGGCCCTGGCGGTGGCAGCTTTCCGCCGGCACGAGTTTCAAGACGTGGCCTACTACGAGCCGTTTTATTTAAAAGAAGTGTACACGACCACGCCGAAAGCACCGTAGCGCGAACTTTACAGCTCGCGTTGCTCGCTTCGGGCGGCCGTTCATCGTTCAATAAACGCGAACTTCCGGGTTCGTGCCCTGCCCATGGAACCGCTTTTCGTCAACCGCGTCGCCAACAGCGGCCTCGTTACCCTCAACCTGGAGGAATTCATTCACCCCGGCGAGCGGGTGCTCTACGACATCAAGGACAACCTCTTCCACGGCCTGATCCTGCGGGAGAAAGACTTCCGCGAGTTCATCAAAACCCATGACTGGGCCCAGTACGCGGGCAAAAACGTGGCCATCGTTTGCTCGGCCGATGCCATCGTGCCCACCTGGGCCTACATGCTGCTCGCCATCAAGCTGCAAAACCACGCCCACCGCTACGTATTCGGCGACCTGGGGGCCCTGGAGCAAGCCTTGTTCCAGGAAGCCATTGCCGGCCTCGACGCCGAAGAATACCGCGACGCCAAAGTGGTGGTGAAGGGCTGCGGCGACAAGCCCGTGCCCACCTTCGCCTACGTGGCCATCATGCAAAAGCTGCTGCCCGTGACCAGCAGCATTATGTACGGCGAGCCGTGCAGCACCGTGCCGCTCTATAAAAAGCCCAAAGCGGCGGTGGAGTAACCCTTGCCGTTCCGCGCTGCGCTTGGAATGACAGTTGTAAAAACGCGCCGCGGCGCGTTTTTTTTGCACGGGCCCTATGCCCGACCTTTGCCGGCGTGCAAAGTCAACCTTACAAAATAAATTTCCTCACCGGCGCGGCCATTGTGGTGGCCAACATGGTGGGGACGGGCGTTTTTACCAGCCTGGGGTTTCAGGTGCTCGACATCCAAAGCGGGTTTGCGCTGCTGATGCTGTGGGTCGTGGGCGGTCTCATTGCCTTGTGCGGGGCCGTGTGCTACGGCGAGCTGGCCGCCGCCATGCCCCGCTCGGGCGGCGAATACCACTACCTGGGGCAGATTTACCACCCGGCGCTGGGCTTTTTGTCGGGCTGGGTGTCGGCCACGGTCGGCTTCGCGGCCCCCACGGCGCTGGCCGCGCTGGCTTTGGGCGAATACGCCAAAAGCGTGTGGCCCGGCCTGGCCCGGGTGCTGGTGCCGGGCACTACCGTCACTGGGGCCACACTGCTCGGAGTGGGCGTGGTGCTGGCCCTGGCCCTGGTGCACGGCACCAGCACCCGGGCCGGCAGCCGCCTGCAAGTTGTCGTCACGGCCCTGAAAGTGGGCGTGCTCGTGGCTTTTATTGGGGCCGGGCTGGTGGTGGGGCCGGGGCAACCCTTGCCGTACGCCCCCGATGCGGCCGGCTGGCGCGCCGTGCTCAGCCCGGCGTTTGCCGTCAGCCTGGTGTACGTGAGCTACGCTTACTCGGGCTGGAACGCCGCCGCGTACCTCACCGGCGAAATCCACAACCCCGGCCGCAACCTTTCGCGCATCCTGCTGGCCGGCACCGCCGTCGTACTCTTATTATATGTAGGGCTGAATTTCGTGTTCCTCCGCTCCACGCCGCTGGCCGGGCTCAAGGGCCAGGTGGAAGTCGGCTTCGTGGCGGCCACCTCCCTGTTCGGGGCCGTCGCGGGCCGGTTGACGGGCGGCATCATCGCGGCGCTGTTGGTGTCCACCATCAGCTCGATGGTTTTTGCGGGGCCCCGCATCGTTCAAACGATGGGGGAGGACCTGCCCGCCTTGCGGTTTCTGGCTTCCAAAAGCCGCGCCGGCATTCCCGTGCGGGCGCTTTTGCTTCAAATAACCATCACCCTCGCCTTCATCCTGCGGCCCAGCTTCAAGGAAGTGCTGGTGTACGCCGGCTTTGTGTTGAACCTGTTCACGTTCCTCACGGTGCTGGGCTTGTTTGTGCTGCGCTGGAAAAAGCCCAACCTGCCGCGCCCGTACCGCGCCTGGGGCTACCCGCTCACGCCGCTGCTGTTTCTGGGCCTGAGCGGCTGGACGCTCGCCTTCATCCTGCGCGACAAACCCACCGAGTCGCTCTACGGCCTGCTCACGCTGGCCGGGGGCCTGGTGGTGTACGCGCTGGCCACGCGCTTTTCCCGCCCCGTCCGGCCTGCGCCAAACGTGTAACTTGCGCTTTTAAGCGGGGCCCCGGGATTGGGGCGGTCCGCGTTTTCACTCCTTATATATATGCTGCTCCGCAACGCCGTATTTCGGCTGTTCCCCGTCGCCCTGCTTGCCCTGTCGGCCTGCTCCGAAACCTCCACCAAAACCGAGACGGTAGCCAAAATTAAGGCGCCGGTGCAAGCGCCGCCCGCTGCCAAGGGGCCCTCCGCCGATTCGACGGCCCCCGTTGCCCGGCCGGTCGCTCCGGTCGCCGCCGATTCGGCCCACGTGCAGGACGTGGCCGCCTACCTAGCCGGGCTGCCCGTCGGCCCGCAATCCCAGTTGGCCACCCTCGCCGCAGACCCCGCTTACCGGGCTTTCGCCAAAGACCAGGACAAAAGCTGGGCGAAGTACACCTACACCCACACCAGCCGCATGACCAAGTGGGCCCACCACGAGCTCGATTCGGTGCAGCGCCGCAGCCCGGTGCTGTTCTACCCGTTCAGCGGGCCCGATTTCCTCAACGTGGCCACGATGTTCCCCTCCAGCCAGACCTACGTGATGGTGGGGCTGGAGCCGGTGGGCAGCGTGCCGGCCCGGGCTTCGCTCGAAAACCCCCAGCTTTTCCCCGCCATCAAGGCTTCCTTATGGTCGGTGCTGAACTTCAGCTTTTTTCGCACCAACGACATGGCCATCGACCTCAAATCGGTGGAGCTGGACGGGGCCGTGCCGCTCATCATGCTTTTCGCGGCCCGCACCGGCCACCAGGTTCTGGCCGTGCACCCCGTGCAGCTCACCCCCGCCGGCCAGCTGGCCCAAGGCGTGGCCGACACCACCCGCGCTGGGGGCCGGGCCAACATCCCCGGGGCCGAAATCCTGGTGCGCAGCGCCAGCGGCCTGGCCCAAACCATTTATTACTTCTCCGCCGACATCAGCGACGCCAAACTCGTCCCGCACCCGGCGTTGCTCACTTACGTGCGCGGCCTGGGGGCCCTCACTACCTACGTAAAGTCGGCCACCTACCTCATGCACAAGGCGTATTTCTCCAAAATCCGCAACCTTGTGCTGGCGCGCAGCAACTGCCTTTTGCAAGACGACTCGGGCATTGCCATGAAATACTTCCCTGCCGGCGCCTGGCAGTTCACGTACTACGGCACCTACCGCCGGCCCATCAACCTGTTCGCCAAGCACTACCAACCCGAACTCACCGCCGCCTACGCCGACAGCCTGCACCGGCCCCGCCCGCTGCCCTTCGGCACCGGCTACAACTGGCGCCAAACCGACTCCAACCTGCTGCTGGCCCGCCGCCGCGCCCCGGTGGGCAATTAAGTTGCTTACAAAAGCCACCGCTCGGGGGCCGTGGTGACCTCACCACGGCCCCCGTCGTTTTTTCTGCCGATGAAAACCAAGCTTTCCGCTGCCCTCCGCCACACGTATACAATAGGCCTGGTGTCGTTGCTGGCCATTGCCGCCGTGGTGGCCGGCCGCCCGGCTTTCCTGAACCAGCGGGCAAACAAGGCCGCAAAGCCCACCGATGACGATTCGCCCCTGCTGGATTCGCTGCTCCGCACGGCCCCCATCCTGGCGCGTGTCGCAGCCGACCCAGCATACGAGTTGCAAGTCATCTACACCCAAATCGACCGCGACGCGCAAAACCATCCGCATTTCACGCCGCATACCTACCACCTCAACCCGCGCCAATACTTCAATCCGGCCAGCTTGGTCAAGCTGCCCGTTGTGGCGTTTTCGTTGGAAAAATTAAACGACTTGCATTCACCTGGCGTTACCCGCCGCACCACCATGGCCACCGGCACGGCTTTCCGCTGCCAAACGCCGGTCCCCTTCGCCGCCCCCGCCGACTCCGACCAAACCGCCACCGTCGGCAATTACATCAAGCGGATGCTGCTCGTGAGCGATAACTCGGCCTACAACCGCCTCTACGAGTTCCTCGGCCAGGGCCCCCTCAACGCGCGCCTTGCCCAGCTGGGTTTTCCCGACGCACGCATCACCCGCCGCTTTGCGCCCTGCGACACGGCCGCCAACCGTCACACCAACCCCATCAGCTTCCACGCCGCGGCCGGCGACACCTTATATAAGCAGCCAGCCCTCGCCAACCTTTCGCCCTACGCCAGTCCGCTCGGGCCGGTGCTGAAAGGCCGCGCCTACCAGGTAGGGAAGAAAATAATCCGCCAACCCTACGATTTCACCACGGCCAACCACCTGCCGCTCGCCGATATCAGCGCTTTGCTGCGCACCCTGCTGTTTCCCGAATCGGTGCCCGGCCCCCAGCGCCCGCGCCTCACCGCGGCCGACTACCTTTTCCTGCGCCGCTACCTGCACGCCACGCCCCACGAGTCCGGGTTTCGCCCCTATGCGGCCCCCCGCTACTTCGATGCGTACAAAAAGTACCTCTACTACGGCCGCAACCCGAAGCTTTCCGTCGAAGAAGGCTTGCGCATCTATAACATCGTCGGCATGTCCCACGGCTTTTTGGCCGACGTGGCCTACTTCGCCGACTCCCTGCACCACTCCGAATTTTTGCTAAGCGCCGTCGTTTACGTCAACTCCGACGGCATCATCAACGACGGTGCCTACGAATATGAGACAATCGGCTTGCCTTTCTTGGCCCGATTGGGCCAAACCATCCGCCAATACGAATCCGACCGGCCCCGCCGGTACCCTCCCAAACTGGACGAGTTCTTCGTTTCTGAAGCAATTCGGTGAGAGTTGCCAAAAAATGTGTGCCACCTAAGTCAATAATTGCCAGCATAATGTTCTATTAACGTGGCCTGGTCTGAGAGAACAGCAGAAGAAATATCAGCCAGGGTCTTGCACAGGCAGAAACAACCTCCTACTTTTGCACTCCCAAATCGAACGGACGAGGGCAACAAACAAGCGCTGAAAATAAATTTCTCGGATGCTTTGTTAATTGAAAAAGGTCGCTGTACCTTTGCACCCCGCTTCGATTCAAACGGAATCGAAGATCAGAAAGAAAAAATAAAATTTTCTTTTGCTTGTCAAAACAAAAAAAGCCTTACCTTTGCAGCCCGCTTCGTTTTATAAAGAAAACAAAGCAGCCGAAAAGAAAAGAAGTTGAAAATAAAAAAAAGATTTTTTTCGCCTTTCGCTTGATAAGTTAAAAATTAACAGTACCTTTGCACTCCCAAATCGAAAGAAGCGGAACAAAAGTACCGGCCTTTAGGCCACACTGCTACTTCAAATGGAAGAAGCACACGTTCTTTGAATGACTGG
>JANXOE010000151.1 GCA_025353745.1 Hymenobacter sp. | reverse complement strand
GCCGGCCGGAAGCCGGCCGGGGCCGTTCGCGTTTCACCCATCCCGCCGCCGCATGAGCGAACCCCTTGCTTTCACATTTGAAACAAATGAGCCGACGGCCCCGCCGGCCAAGCCCCGTACCAATGGCCCTGGCAAGCGCCGTCGGGTGCAGGTGGCGGTGGTGTCGGATATCCATTTGGGTACTTATGGCTGCCACGCCCGCGAGCTGCTGCGCTACCTCAAAAGCATCCGGCCGCAGGTGCTGGTGCTCAACGGCGACATCGTGGATATCTGGCAGTTCAGTAAAAATTACTGGCCCCCGGCCCACATGCGGGTGGTGCGCTACCTGGCCGGCCTGGCCGCCAAGGGCACGAAAATTCACTACCTCACCGGCAACCACGACGAGCTGCTGCGCAAGTTCGCGGGCCTGAAAATCGGGCAGTTTCATTTGGATAACAAGCTGGTGCTCGACCTGCCCCACGGCCGCACCTGGCTCTTCCACGGCGACGTGTTCGACGTGACCATGCGGCACGCGCGCTGGCTGGCCAAGCTCGGCGGCCAGGGCTACGATTTGCTGATTTTGATCAACCGCAGCGTCAATTTTCTGCTCGACAAGCTCGGGCGGCCCCGCGTAGCCCTCTCCAAGCTGGTGAAAGAACGGGTGAAATCGGCCGTGGCTGCCGTCAGCAACTTCGAGGAAACGGCCGCCGCCATCGCCGCCGACGAGGGCTACCGCTACGTAGCCTGCGGCCACATCCACCAGCCCGAAATCAAAATCATCCCCACCGAAAAAGGCCCCATTACCTACCTCAACTCCGGCGACTGGGTCGAAAACCTCACCGCCCTCGAATACACCCCCGCCGCCGGCTGGCAGCTCTACCGCTACGCCGACGACCCCCGCATGGCGGCCCTGGCCGACCCCGACGACGCCACCGACACGGCCGCCGATGCCCACCCCGCCCAACTGCTCGAAGGGCTGCTGGCGGAATTTAAAATTAAATAAATTGGGGGCTTGGTTTGCGGGGCCCTCTTGCCGTTGCGGGTTGCGGGCGCAACAGGCTGCGCCTTCAGCGGCGATGGAGCGGGGCAATTTTCCTTCGGTTGGGCCGGGCAGCAGGCGAACGGAAGGGAAGGCCCACGCCGCTGGAGGCGCGAAATGCCGTTCTTCCCCGCAACAACAAGGGGGCCCCACGAACCAAGCCCCAATAAGTAAGCCCCACGCCAAGCACCAATAAATGCGCATACTGTACGCTATTCAGGGCACCGGCAACGGCCACCTGGCCCGCGCCCTCGACGTGGTGCCGCTGCTGCAAGCCCGCTGCGAGCGCCTCGACCTCCTCGTGAGCGGCCCGCCCGCCGACTTGCCGCTGCCGTTTGAGGTGCGCCACCGGGCGCAGGGCATGGGGTTTTTGTTCGGCAAAAAAGGCGGCATCAACTTCGTAAAAACCTTTTGGCAGTTCAACTCGGCCACGTTTTTGAAAGAGATCCGGCGCTTGCCGGTGCAAGAGTACGACCTGGTGATCAGCGATTTTGAGCCGGTGTCGAGCTGGGCGTGCCGGCTGCGCGAAGTGCCCTGCGTGGCCCTCAGCCACCAGAGCGCCGTGCTGCACCCGGCCGCGCCCCGGCCCGAAAAGGAAGACCCCGCCGGCCGGGCCGTGCTGCGCCACTACGCGCCGAGCACGGCCCAGTACGGGTTTCATTTTCAGGAATATGCGCCCGGCATTGCGACGCCCGTCATCCGCCGGCAAGTGCGGGAGCTGGTGCCCACCGACGAGGGCCACTACACGGTGTACCTGCCGGCGTTTGAGGAAGAATTGCTGGTGGAGCGGCTGCGCTACCTGAGCCAGGCCACGCGCTGGGAGGTGTTCAGCAAGCACAGCACGCGGCCGGCCGTGCACGGCAACGTGCGGGTGTGGCCGGTGAGCGGGGCCGATTTTCTGGGCAGCCTGGCCCGCGCCGCCGGCGTGCTCTGCGGGGCCGGCTTCGAAACCCCCGCCGAGGCGCTGTTTCTGGGCAAAAAGCTACTCGTGGTGCCCATGAAGCAGCAGTACGAGCAGCAGTGCAACGCGGCGGCCTTGACCCAAATGGGTATACCCGTCATCAAAAACCTCAAAGACAAGCACCTGGGGGCCCTCGATGAGTGGCTGCACCAAGGCCAGGCCGTGCCCGTAGACTACCCCGACCGCACGGGGGCCGTGCTCGACCAGCTGCTGGCCGAGCAAGCGCCGGCGACTGGCCACGCGCGCCCGCCCGTTTCTCTTCCTAAATTTTCCGCGCCCCGCGCATGACCGACGACCTTTCCGACTTGCCCGCGGCCTTCTTTCCGGCCTCTGGGCCGCCGGCGTTTACCCGCGCCGATTTTGGGCCCGATTTTCACTGGGGGGCCGCCGCTGCTGCTTACCAAATCGAAGGCGCCTGGCAGCTGCAAGGCAAGGGCCCCAGCATTTGGGACGACTTCACGCGGCGCAAGGGGGCCGTGCGGCGCGGCGAGCACGGCCGGGTGGCCACCGATTTTTTCCACCGCTACGAAACCGACCTCGACCTGGCCCAGGCCATGGGGCTGAGCGATTTTCGCTTCTCGGCCGCCTGGGCCCGGGTGCTGCCCGAGGGCACCGGCGCGGTGAACCGGCGCGGGCTCGACTTCTACGACCGGCTGGTGGACGCTTGCCTGGAGCGCGACCTGCGCCCCTGGCTGACGGTGTACCACTGGGATTTGCCCAGCGCCCTGCAAGCCCGCGGCGGCTGGGCCAACCGCAGCGTGGTGGGCTGGCTGGCCGATTATGCCCAGGTGCTGGCCCGCCGCCTCGGCGACCGGGTGCGGCACTGGATGGTGCTCAACGAGCCGATGGTGTTCGTGGGGGCCGGCCATTTGCTGGGCGTGCACGCGCCGGGGCGGCGGCACCTGGGGGCCTTCCTGGCGGCGGCGCACCACGCCACGCTGGCCCAGGCCGAGGGCGGGCGGGCGCTGCGGGCCCTGCTGCCCGCCGCGGCCCGCGTCGGCACCACGTTTTCGTGCTCTTACCTCACGCCGCACCGCCCCGGCAACGCCTACGACGAGGCCGCCACCCGCCGCGCCGACGCCCTGCTCAACCGCTTTTTTGTGGAGCCGGCCTTGGGCCTGGGCTACCCCGTGGCCGAGCTGCCGGCCCTGCGCTGGCTGCTCGAGCGCTACCACCGGCCCGGCGACGAGCAGCGCATGAAGTTCGATTTTGACTTTTGGGGCATCCAGAACTACACCCGCGAAGTGGTGAAATTCTCGCCCTGGCTGCCCTTGCAATGGGCCACGCTGGTGCCCGCCAAGGAGCGCGGTGTGCCCCACACCGATATGGGCTGGGAGGTGTACCCGGAGAGTATTTTCCAAATGTTGCAACAATACGCGGCTTACCCAAATGGACCACAATTGGTCATAACCGAAAGTGGATCAGCGTTTGCCGACGTGCGGCAGGGCCCCAGCGTGCCCGACGCGGCGCGCCGCGCCTACCTGCAAGCCGCCTTGGGCCAGGTGCTGCGCGCCCGCCGCGCCGGCATCGACGTGGCCGGCTATTTTGCCTGGACGCTCACCGACAACTTCGAGTGGGCCGAGGGCTACGGCCCCCGCTTCGGCCTCGTGCACGTCGATTACGAAACCCAGGAGCGGACGGTGAAAAGCTCGGGCCTGTGGTACCGCGACTTCCTGTGCGCCCCCGCCGCGGGGGCCCTGCGCCGGCCGGCCGGGGCCCGCCAGGCCGGCTCCAACGAACCATTCGCGGCCGGGGCCGTTGGGTGAAGCCTTGTTCCCTTCTCCCTTTAGAAACCCTTATGAGTGTTCCCAATTCCCTCGTGCTGCCGTTGAGCGACGGCACCACCGCCCACGCCTACGCGGCCCGGCCGCCGCACGCCGAGGGCCCCGTGCCGGGCATCATTTTGTTGCAGGAAGCTTTTGGCGTGAACCACCACATCCGCAGCGTGGCCGACCGGCTGGCGCAGGCCGGCTACGCGGTGGTGGCCCCCGAGCTGTTCCACCGCACGGCCGCGCCGGGGCTGGAAATTCCGTACAGCGACTTTGCCAGCGCCATGCCGCACTTGCAGGGCATTACGGTGGAAGGGCTGACGGCCGACCTGCGCGCCGCCCACGCCTGGCTCGGGGCCCAGCCCGGCGTGGCGGCCGACAAAATCGGCAGCATCGGCTTTTGCCTGGGCGGGCGCGTGTCGTTCCTGGCCAACGCCGTGCTGCCGCTGGCGGCCGCCGTGTCGTACTACGGCGGCGGCACCCAGCAGCTCACGGCGCGGGCCGCCGACCTGCACGCGCCGCATCTGTTTTTCTGGGGCGGGCTCGACCAGCACATTTCCAAGGAAAACATTGCCGAGGTCATCAATGCCGTGGCCGCCGCCGGCAAGCCCTACGTCAACACCGTTATCTCCTACGCCGACCACGGCTTTCACTGCGACGAGCGCCCGAGCTATAACGCCGCCGCGGCCCGCGAAGCCTGGGCCCTCACGCTGGCTTTTTTCGCGGATAAATTACAACCGGCGAAGTAACGCTGGGGCGCTAAAAGGACCGCGGGGCCGGTGGCGCGGCCGGCCCGGCCCGGCGTCAGGGCCCCAGCAAGGGCTTGGCGCTGATGAACCGCTCCACCAGCCGTTGCGGCTGCTGCTCGTCGAATTCCGCCAGGCCCAGCACGAAGGCCGGGGCGGGCTGCACAAACCGCAGGGCTGCGTTCACCGCGTCGAGGTAGGCGCGGGAGCGGGCCGGGTCGTCCTCGTCCTGCGCGGCGGCAAACTCGGCGTCCCAGCGCAGCGGGCCCGGGCCTTTGTGCACCAGGAAGGGCAGCACAAACGGGACGTAGCGGCTGAAAACCGGGTTTTCGGCGCTGGTCAGCCGGGCATCGGGCCACACGTGAAACGCGGCGAACGACGCCGGTGGGGCCACCAGAAACCGCGCCTGCTCCCGCGCCAGGGCCCCGAACAGCGCCGCGCGGTGGGGCTGGGCGCAGAGCTGGGCGTACGCCGCGTACCACACCGTCACGCCGGCCGGGCCCACGAGCTGGTAGGGGTGGAAGGTGCTGCCGAGGCCCACGCCGCCGTGGGCCCCGACCACCAAATCGTAGAGCTGGCCGAACCGGGCCACGTCGGCCGACTGCCGGTAGGGGTTGTCGGCGAGGCCGTAGAGGCAGAAGCTGGCAAAATCGGCCAGCGCGGGCGGCGCGGCGGGAGGGGAGTCGGGGGCGAAGTCGGACACGATGAAAGCAAATCAAACGGAAATGCCGCCGGGCAACGGCCGGGCAGCGCCCACAAATTTCGGCCCCGGCCGGCACCCGGCCCCGGGGCCCTATCCGGGCCGCTGCTCGGTGGCCAGCGTGCGCTCGATGCGCCGGTCGGGCACCAGCCACATCAGGGCCACGGAGACGTAGGCGGCCCCCGCCAGCCAGGAGCTCCAAAAGCTGGCCGCGATGCCCAGGCCGTACAGCACCGGCGAAAGCTTGCCTTTCCAGTCGCGCCCCACGGCGTGGGCCAGCAAAGAATCTGCCCCGTTCGCGGCGATGATGCAGTTTTGCAGCACGGTATAAGCCACGGCCGCCGCCAGCAGCACCCCGCCGTACACGGCCATCGTGGCCGGCGCAAAACGGTTTTCGCCCATCCAGCCGGTCGCAAGCGGGACGAGCGACAGCCAGAACAACAGGTGTAGGTTGGCCCACAAAACGTTGCCGTTCACTTTGCCGGTGCCGCCCAACAGGTGGTGGTGGTTGTTCCAATAAATGCCCACGTACACGAAGCTCAGCGCGTAGCTCAAAAAAACGGGCAGCAGCGGTTTCAGCGCCGCAAAACCGGGGCCGTGCGGCGCCTTGATTTCCAGCACCATGACCGTGATGATGATGGCAAGCACGCCGTCGCTAAACGCTTCCAAGCGGCCTTTGTTCATGGGGAATGGGTTGATGAGGCCCGCTTCGGGGGCGGCGAAAGTAAAAGTAACCGCATAAAAACGCCGCCCCGTTGCCAGGGCGGCGTTTTTGGGTGCTCGCCGCGGCGCGGCCCCTACAGCGTCGCGTTCTGGGCTATTTCTTCGGCCTGGTACACGGCGGCGGCGGCCTGGGTTTCGTTCGCCTGCGTGGCCCCGGTGGCGTGGCCGTTGGCGGTGCGCAACCCTTCGGCCAGGCGCCGGCCCCAATCGGCGTCGCACTGGGTGCAATTCTCAATCATCAGGTCCTGCACCGCCTTGTCGGCGTCGGCCAGGGCCCCCACCATGTTGTTGACGAGGTCGTTGCGTTCCCAGTCTTCGTGCCGGCGGTACCGGTCGCCGGCCTGGCCGAAGTTGTTGGTGCGGTCGAGGGTCTGGCGCACCAGGTTGGCGTGGTAGGCGGGCTGGTGGTCGGGCCCCGGCGAGGCCGATTCCTTCAAGCCGTTGAGGCTGCTGGGCTCGTAGTTCACGTGCAGGTTCTGGCCGGGGGCCGCGTCCACCTGGTAGGTCATCTGGCCGTCGCGCTGGTTGGTGGCCACGTGCTTCTTGGGCGCGTTGATGGGCAGCTGCAAGTAGTTGGGCCCCACGCGGTAGCGCTGGGTGTCGGAGTACGAGAAGGTGCGGCCTTGCAGCATCTTGTCGTCCGAAAAATCGAGCCCGTCCACCAGCACGCCGGTGCCAAAGGCCACTTGCTCCACTTCAGCGAAGTAGTTGTCGGGGTTTTTGTTCAGCGTCATCAGGCCCACGGGCAAGTGCGGGAACCGGTCTTCGGGCCAGATTTTGGTGTCGTCGAGCGGGTCGAAGTCCAGCTCCGGGTGCTCGTCGTCGCTCATCAGTTGCACGCACAGTTCCCACTTGGGAAACTCGCCCCGCTTGATGTGGTCGAACAGGTCCTGCGTGGCGTGGTTAAAGTTCTTGGCCTGAATGGCTTCGGCTTCGGCCTGGGTCAGGTTTTTTACGCCTTGCTGCGGCTCCCAGTGGTACTTCACCAGCACGGCTTCGCCGGCGGCGTTCACCCACTTGTAGGTGTTCACGCCCGAGCCCTGCATTTGGCGGTAGTTGGCCGGGATGCCCCAGGGCGAAAACAGGAAGGCCACCATGTGCATGGCTTCCGGCGTGTTGGCAATGAAATCGAAGATGCGCTGGCCCGTCTGGCGGTTGAACACCGGGTCGGGCTTCTGCGAGTGAATCAGGTCGGGAAACTTGATGGCGTCGCGGATGAAAAACACCTTCAGGTTGTTGCCCACCAAGTCCCAGTTGCCGTCTTCGGTGTAAAATTTCACCGCGAAGCCGCGCGGGTCGCGCAGGGTTTCGGGCGAGTGGCCGCCGTGGCCCACCGTCGAGAAGCGCACGAAGGTCGGCGTCTGCTTGCCCTTGGTGTTGAAGAGCTTGGCGCGGGTGTACTTGGCAATCGGCTCGCCGCCCACCGTGCCGTAGGCCTCGAACACGCCGTGGGCCCCCGCCCCGCGGGCGTGCACCACGCGTTCCGGAATCCGTTCGCGGTCGAAGTGGCTGATTTTCTCGATGAAATGGTAGTTTTCCAGCGTGGCCGGGCCGCGGCTGCCCACGGTGCGCAGGTTCTGGTTGTTCGAAACGGGGTGGCCCTGGCGCGTGGTCAGGGTCTGGGCATTTTCGCCGGGGGCGGTGCGCGGGTCGTGCGCGCTGCCCGCGCCGGTTACGGCCGTGCCGGTGCCGTCGGCGGCGGTGCGCTGGTCGTCCAAATTCTGGTCTGCTGCCATGGTGGTAGAAAAGGATTAGGAGGTGATGGAAAATATAAAAGCTACCGCGAAGCACGCATTAGGTTTGCGGAAGCGAAAATAAAATTGTTTGACGACCGGCCGGTTTGCTCCGGCCCCCGTTCCGCAACGGCGCTTTTTGCCTATTTGGTTCACGTGCCCGCCGCCAACTGAAAAGTGCCGGCAAAGCGGCGCTTTTCGCTTTTTGACGCTGCCGGGCCCCCGGTCCAGCCTCGGAAAACAGGTGTTCTTCGGAAGGCCCCTCGGCCAACACCCGCACCCGGTAGTTGCGAGGGTCGCGCTCGATGCGGGCCAGCAGGCGGCGTACGGCCCGCTCCTCGCCCTCCAGGATTTGAAAAAAAACCGGGTCGCCGTACAGCAGTACCCCCGTAATGCCGTGGTGGTGGTGGTAGAGGCGAGCTTTTTGAAGCAAAGCCTGAAGGTCTTCAACAAACTGCGGGACCGTGGCCCGGCTGGAATACGCAAGTTGATAAGGCAAAACTGTTCAGTCAATAAGTTTTATTCTTTGTAAGAAATATACTGTATTGTTCTGTTTGTAGTTGCGCAGAGCCCTGTCCAATGCCACGCACCGTGTTTGCCAAGGGCGTTGAGAAGGTATTTTCTGGGCCCGCAAAAACCACTTTTTAACAGATGGGGAATTGCCTGGGCAAAAGCGGGCGCCAAACTTCCAGCAATTCAAATTATCCTGAGATGATGCGAAGTGACGGTAAATCAGGGATGATGGTACAGAAAAGGTTTTTTCTTAAAAAATACTTTTACGGATGCCCATTTCCAGCCCGCGCAGTTCGGCCAGCCCGCGCAGCCGCCCGATGCCGGAATAGCCCGGGTTAGTCTTTTTGTGCAGGTCGTCGAGCATCTGGTGGCCGTGGTCGGGGCGCATGGGCAAGCACTGCCGGCGCTGCTGCGTCGCTGCCACCAGCTCGCGCACCACGCCGTACATGTCCACGTCGCCTTCCAGGTGGTTGTCCTCGAAAAAATCGCCTTCCGCATTGCGGCGCGTGCTGCGCAAGTGCACGAAGTGGATGCGGTCAGCAAATTGGCGCACCATGGCTGGCAAATCGTTGTCGGGCCGCACACCGAAGGAGCCGGTGCAAAAGCACAGCCCGTTGCTCAAAGAAGGCACGGCATCGAACAGGGCCTGCACATCGGCCGCCGTGCTCACCACGCGCGGCAAGCCCAGAATGGGGTAGGGCGGATCGTCGGGGTGAATGGCCAGGCGAAGGCCGCTGGCTTCGGCCACCGGCACTATTTCTCGCAAAAAATGAACAAGGTGGGCCCGCAAGCGGACCGCGTCGATGCCCCGGTACGCATCCAGGGCCTGCTGAAACTGTCCGAGCGTGAAGCTTTCCTCGCTGCCCGGCAGGCCGGAAATAATGTTGCGCTTCAATAATGCTTTGTCCTCGTCGCTCATCTGCGCAAAGCGGCGGCGGGCCCTGGCCAGCTCTTCGGCCGTGTACTCCTGTTCGGCGCCCCGGCGGCCCAGCAGCAGCACATCGAAGGCCACGAAGGCGGCCCGCTCGAAGCGCAGCGCCCTGGACCCATCGGCCACGGCAAAGCTCAGGTCGGTGCGCGTGCAGTCGAGCACCGGCATGAAGTTGTAAGCGACCGTGCGGACGCCGCAGGTGGCCAAATTGCGCAGGGTGGCTTGGTAGTTTTGAATAAAATGTTCGAAGCCGGCACGCTGTGTTTTGATGTGCTCGTGCACCGGCACGCTTTCCACCACGCTCCACCGCAAGCCGGCCCGCTCAATGAAGTTTTTGCGCTCCTGAATATCCGCTACCGGCCACACTTCGCCGTTGGGAATGTGGTGCAGGGCCGTCACGACGCCCGCGCAGCCGGCCTGCCGCAAGTCGGCCAGACTAACGGGATCATGGGGCCCAAACCAACGCATGGTTTGCTCCATCGAATACGGCGGATTTGCTGGTTCCATCCTCAAATGCTGCCAAAGATAGAAAACCTGCCAGTCCTCGTGGGGCTTCGCCGATGGCGGGCCCACCACCGGCAGCGGGGCGGCCCTGCCCATAGCCAGCCCCCGCACCGACGGCGAGAACCTCTACGCCGTGATGGCCCAGCTGCTCGACGTAAATTAGGATATGGCCAGCCAACTGGCCGACGTGAAAACCTGGCAGCGTCAGCTACAGGTGAACCTCAACTTGCGCGACACCGACGCCGGCCTCAACGAGCACAAGCAGGTGCGCCAGGACTCGGCCATCCGGAGTAGTAAGTAGCCTCCAGAGTACGGTCGTTTTTTGGAGGGTTTTTCACAGTGCCCAAACGGCCCGGAAACGCAGGTTTTCCGGGTCGTTTTTTTATACCGTTTATTGGAGGGTAAAAATTACCTTTGATGATGCATGATTCTGAAAGTGATAAGACCTTATACAACATATTCAACCGTCCTTATCCCACCGCCGAAGAATACGAAGATGAGTTGAAGCCTTTCATCGACGCTGGCTGTGAAGTGAGGTTTTCTAGGCCTCGGGGCAGCCATGTATCTGAAATGCGTGGTTGCCACCGTGCCCTTAATATATCTTTCGAGGTGAGTATTTCAAACGAGTGCCGTGAGAATCCACAAGAAAAGCGAAGATTTCTCCAGGAAGCATGGCAAGATGTGGAGCAAGAGATTGAGAGAAAGAAAGGCCGCCTCGCGCAGTAAATGAGAGTCGCCGTCTACGCTAGGGTATCGACCCGCGACAAAGGCCAGGACCCGGAAAATCAGGTGCATCAGTTACGTGCCTTTGCCGAGCAGCACGGCACCCTCTATAAAGTATTTATCGAGGAAGTGTCGGGTGTAAAGTCCGACCGCACCGAATTCAAGCAGTTGCTCCTCGAAGCTTACCAGAAAAAGTTCGACTTGGTTGTGTTCTGGCGCTTGGACCGTTTCAGTCGGGAAGGAGCATTGCCCACGCTCAAATACCTTAAAGAGCTGCGTGACCATGGGGTCAACTATAAATCCTTCACCGAGCCCTATCTCGACTCGCTTGGGCCGTTCGGCGACGTGAGTGTATCGATGTTAGCAACTATCGCCGCCCAGGACCTGATCAAGATCCGGGAGAACACCAAAGCGGCGCTGGATAAGAAGAAGGCGGCCGGCATCAAATTGGGGGGCCCACCAAAAGCCCGGAGTTGATCGACCAGGTGCGCCGACTCAAGGCCAGCGGGGCCTCGAACCAGGTCATTGCGCGGGCCCTGAAGGTGTCGCCCAGCACGGTGGCCAAGTACCTGGTCATTTAATAAATGACACCCAAACTGACACCCATATTAAATAAAAATGCCCTCACGACATCGTGAGGGCATTTTCAGTGGTCGCGCTAGGAATCGAACCTAGATCAAGAGCTTCGGAAACTCTCATACTATCCGTTGTACGACGCGACCAGAGCGGAATAGGACTGCAAAAGTAGCCGCAAAACCCGCCATTGCCAAATAAACCGGGCGAATTAGCG
>JANXOE010000140.1 GCA_025353745.1 Hymenobacter sp. | reverse complement strand
GACCGCCTGCCTGCCACCGCCCGCCGCGTGGTGCAGGACGAAAGCACCAAGGATTTCGCGGCCCAGGTGTGGCGGCCCGCCGTGCCCTTCGCCTGGTCCGACCAGAAGTTCCGGGTGGCGGGGGCCGTCGCCGAGCCGTTCATCTACGAAGCCCACGTGGGCATGGCCACCGAGGACGGCCGCGTGGGCACGTACCGCGAATTTGCCGACCACATCCTGCCCCGCATCGAGGCCGACGGCTACAACACCGTGCAGCTGATGGCCGTGATGGAGCACCCCTACTACGGCTCGTTTGGCTACCACGTGGCCAACTTCTTCGCCGCCAGCTCGCGTTTTGGCACGCCCGAAGACCTGAAGTACCTGGTGAACGCCGCCCACCAGCGCGGCCTCGCCGTGCTGCTCGACGTGGTGCACTCGCACGCCGTGAAAAACCAGGCCGAGGGCCTGGCCGACTTCGACGGCTCGGGCAACCTCTACTTCCACAAGGGCGAGCGCGGCGACCACCCGGGCTGGGACTCGAAGCTGTTCGACTACGGCCGGCCCGAGGTGCAGCGGTTCCTGCTCAGCAACCTGCGCTACTGGCTGGAGGAGTTCCACTTCGACGGCTTTCGGTTCGACGGCGTGACGAGCATGCTTTACCACCACCACGGCGAGGGCGTGGCCTTCGTGGGCTACGAGCAGTACTTTGGGCCGGGGGCCGACGAGGACGCCATTCTGTACCTGCAGCTGGCCGCCACGCTGGCCCACGACTTCAAGAAGGGGGCCCTGCTCATTGCCGAGGACATGAGCGGCCTGCCCGGCCTGTGCCGCCCCATCGCCGAGGGCGGCGTCGGCTTCGACTACCGCCTGGCCATGGGCATCCCCGATTTCTGGATCAAGCTGCTCAAGCACACCCCCGACGAAGGCTGGAACCTGGGCGAGCTGTGGCACGTGCTCACCAACCGCCGCCAGGGCGAGAAAACCGTGGCCTACGCCGAACGCCACGACCAGGCCCTGGTGGGCGACAAAACCCTGGCCCATTGGCTGTTCGATGCCAGCATTTACCACCACATGCAGGCCGCCGACCCCGACCCGAACGCGGCGAGGGCCCTGGCGCTGCACAAAATCATCCGGCTCCTCACGCTGGCTGCCGGCGGCGAGGCCTACCTCAACTTCATCGGCAACGAGTTCGGGCACCCCGAGTGGGTCGATTTCCCGCGCGAGGGCAACGGCTGGAGCTACCACTTCGCCCGCCGCCAGTGGAGCCTGGCCGACAACCCCGACCTGAAATACCGCTTCCTCGGCGACTTCGACAAAGCCCTGGTGCACCTGGCCCGGGCCCGGCACCTGCTGGCCGGGGGCCCGGCCCAGCTGCTGCACCACGACGAGGAAAACAAAGTGCTGGCCTTCGCCCGCGGCGGCCTGGTGGTGGTCCTCAACCTGCACGTCGAGCGCAGCCAGCCCGACTACCGCTTCTGGGCCCCCAAAGAGGGCCGCTACCGCGTGGTTTTGTCAACCGACAACGGGGCCTTCGGCGGTTTCGACCGCCCCGACGAGCGCTACATCTACGAAACCTACGAGCAGCACCTGCGCCTGTACCTGCCCAGCCGCGTGGCCCTGGTGCTGGCCCTGGCGTAGGGCCCCCGGCCCCGCCAGACTGCGGTTAGCGGGCCCCGGGGCGTGGCCTGATAGGTTGAGGATCGAACAGCAACAGCAAGGCCCGGTCTATCAGGCGCGCTTTTGGTGGTGGCGCAGGCGCTGCACGGTGGTGGCCAGGCGCTGGGTGCGGCCCTCGGCGGTTTTGGCGCCGTCGAGCCAGCGCACGTAGTCGCGCTGGTCGGGGCGGGGCAGGGTTTGAAAGAACGTGCGGGCGGCGGGCGTGGCGTCGAGGGCCGCGGCCAGGTCGGGCGGCAGGCTCACCACGTGCACTTCGGGGGCGTGGCGCAGGGCCACGCGCAGGGTGTCGCCCACGGTTTTGCCGAGGGCGCGGCGCACTTCTTTCGGCACCGGCAGGCCGTGGTGGCCGTCGCCGAGGGGTGCCAGCGTGGCGCGGTGCGGAAAGCCGTCAAGCGTGGCCTGCACCGGCAGCTTGCCCCGGGTGCCGTACACCTCCTGCACCGAAAACGGCACTACTACAAAAATGCCGCCGTCGGCGCTGTCGGCTTCGAGCACGGCTTCAAATTCTTGTTCAGCTTGAAAGGGTTCCATAGGTAAAGAGGGTCAAAAAAAGAGGGGCGCAGCCGTAAAGTGGCGCTGGTGAATGGATTAGGCCGGGCGGCGGCGCTAAGTGGCGCGGCCAACCTCGGCCAGCACGGCCCGCACGCCTTCGGCGTTGTCGGCGGCCACCACCCGCACCCGGTCGGGGGCCAGGTTGTAGTGTTTCAGTACCTGGGCCCGGAGCTCGTCGCTCACCACCAGCACGGTGTGGGCCCGGCGCAGGGCGTAGCGCTCCAGCTCGAGCAGCCAGCCGCGCTCGGCGGGGGCCGCCGATTCGGCCGCCACCAAGCTCAGGTGCAGCACCAGCGGCCGGCGGCGGCGGTAGCGGATTTCCAGCGCCGCCAGCCACGTGGGCCAGTCGGGGGCGTAAATCGCGCCGAAGTCCTCCGCGTCGGTATCCGACAAATACGTGGCGAACCGGGCGTATTGGATAACGCGGTAGTGCAAGTCGTCGGAAAGGTCGAAAGCGGGCGCAACCGCTGCCGCAGCCGTGGCCGCGGGCGGGCGGTGCAGCGCGGCCAGGCCCTGCGCGAGCGAAGCGTGCGTGGGCCCCGCTGGCGCGGGTAGCTGGGGCGCTACATCGTGGTCGTCGGCGGCCAGGTCGGCGGCTTCGGCAGCACCAATTTCGTCCTCGGGCTGCTCAAAAAGTGGGGTGGGCCCCGGGGCCGGGGGCGCCGCCGGCAGGGGCGCGGGGCCCGGCGCCGCGGATGAGTTGGGCGTCGCGGTTGGCCCCGCGAGGGCCCCGGGGTCGGCGGTCGGCGCGCTGCCCGGGGCGGCGGCTGGCCCGCTCGCCGGGCTTTCGGCGCGTCCGGTGTAGGGGGCGGCCGGGGCCTGCCAGCCGGAAGCTGCGCGCTGCGCCAGGGAGCGGCGCAGCTGCACGGCCCCGGCGGGCGCGTTGTCTTTTGGAAAGCCCGTGGCCGGGTGGCCCAGCCCAAGGGCAAGCGCGGCGGGGGTAAAATCGCCCAGCCCCACCAGGCGCGAAGCGGGCCCCAGGCCCACGACGGTGCCGGCTTCGTTGCCGGCCTGGCCGTTGGCTGGGGCGGCGGGCAGCTGGGGCAGCAGCGCCAGCACGGGCTGGCCGTCGGCCAGGGCCCGCACCAGCGGCAGGGTGGGCAGGGCGGGCAGGGCCCCGGTGGCCGCCACGCGGTGAACGGACGGGTCGTCGTCGTCCCAGGCCAGCACGAGCAAAACGGGGGGGGGCGTGGTCATGGCGGGACGGTGGAAAAAGTGGGAAGGCCGGCAAAGATGGCGACGGCCCGGGCGGCAGGCAAGTGCCCCGGTCCGGTCCGGACGGATTACCAGCGGCGCAGCTTTTGGCGGATTTTTTGCTTTCCGCCGCCGCGTACGGGTTTAACTTGCATGTATTAACCGATGCGGCAGCCGGCCCGGCCGGTATTTTTTATGCCCGCGCTTCCCCTTGTTTTTGCTCCTTATCAGCTTATATGAATACTACGGTTCAGGAAAATAATTACATGCTTAACGACTTGGCGGCCAAAGGCCACCAAGACCAGGTGGCCGGCGCGGTGCTGCGGGCCGAAGAGCTGGCCGCCGGCCGCTACCTCTTCACCTGCGACAACGGCGTGCGGCTGGCGCTGCACGTGGTCAGCGACAAAATTCTGCGCTTCCGCTACCTCACCGACGGCCCCCTGGAACCCGATTTTTCCTACGCCGTGCCCTCCGATGCCGCGCCCCGGCCGGCCCCGGCTTTTCTGGAATTCGTGGAAAAAGCCGACCACTACCGCCTCACCACCGCCCGCCTCATTTGCACGGTGCAGAAGGAAGCCCTCAAAACCCGCGTGCTCGACCGCTCGGGCTCGGTGCTGAGCGACGACGAAAAGGGCTTCCATTGGCAGTACGACGACGAAACGGGCAACGACGTGGTGAAGATGAGCAAGCAGGTGCCCCCCGGCGTGCACTACTACGGCCTCGGCGACAAGCCCGACAACATGAACCTGCGCGGCAAGCGCTTCACCAACTGGGGCTCCGACACCTACGGCTACGTGAAGGGCACCGACCCGCTCTACAAAAACATTCCCTTCTACCACGTGCTGCACCAGAAAATCGCCCACGGCATTTTCTTCGACAACACGTTCCGCAGCTACTTCGACTTCGCCGCCGAGCGGGCCGACGTCACCAGCTTCTGGGCCAACGGCGGCGAGCTGAACTACTACTTCATCTACGGCCCCACGCTGCTCGAAGTGGCCCAGGAGTACACCCTGCTCACGTGCCCGCCCGAGCTGCCGCCCCTCTGGGCGCTGGGCTACCACCAGTGCAAGTGGAGCTACACGCCCGAGGCCAACGTGCGCGAAATCACCGATGGCCTGCGCGCCCGCAAAATCCCCTGCGATGCCATCTACCTCGACATCGACTACATGGACGGCTTCCGGTGCTTTACCTGGCACCCCACCAATTTTCCGGAGCCCAAAAAGATGGTGCAGGAACTGGCCGCCGATGGCTTCAAAACCGTCGTCATCATCGACCCCGGCATCAAAATCGACCCCCAGTATGCGGTGTACACCGAGGGCCTGGCCCAGGATTTTTTCTGCCGCCGGGCCGACGGGCCGCTGATGAAAGGCTCGGTGTGGCCCGGCCTCTGCACGTTTCCAGACTACACCCGGCCCGCCGTGCGCGAATGGTGGGCGGGCCTGTTTGAGGGGCTGGTGCAGGACGTGGGCGTGGCCGGCGTCTGGAACGACATGAACGAGCCCGCCGTGTTCGAGAAGGGCACTTTCCCGCCCGACGTGCGCTTCGACTACGACGGCAACCCCTGCTCGCACCTCAAGGCCCAC
>JANXOE010000136.1 GCA_025353745.1 Hymenobacter sp. | reverse complement strand
GGGCATGCCCAGCAGGCCGCTCATGCCCACGTCGTAGGGGTTGTTCGGCTCCACGAATTCTTTGCCGCGCAGCGCGTGCACCACCGGCGCTTGCAGGGCCCCGGCCACTTGCAGCAGCTCGGCGTGGGCATCGGCGCAGCCCATGCCGGCCAGGATCGTGATTTTCTGGCAGTCGTTCAGCAAGGCGGCGGCCTGCTGAATATCAGCCTCCGAAGGCACCAGGGCGCTGCGGCGGCGCAGCGTGGGCAGGCGCACGGCGGGCGCGTCGGTTTTCAAGTACGCCACGTCGCCCGGGACGACCACCACGGCCACGCCGCCCAGGCCCAGGGCCGCCGCCACGGCCGCCTCCATCACGCGCACGGCCTGGCCGGGCACGGCTATCACTTCGCAAAAATGGCTGCACTCCTGAAACAGCCGCTCGGGGTGGGTTTCCTGGAAGTAGCCGCTGCCAATTTCCACGCTCGGGATCTGGGCGGCCAGGGCCAGCACCGGCACGCGGCTGCGGTGGCAGTCGTACAAACCGTTGATGAGGTGCGTATTGCCCGGCCCGCATGAGCCGGCGCACACGGCCAAATCGCCGGTCAGGTGGGCTTCGGCCCCGGCCGCGAAAGCGCCGCCTTCCTCGTGGCGCACGGCGATGAACTCGATGCCCTCGCGGGCCCGGATGGTGTCGGTAATGCCGTTGAGTGAGTCGCCCACCACGCCAAACACGCGCCGGACGCCGGCCGCTTGCAGGGTGTCGACAATGATTTCGGCTACGGATTTCTGGGGCATGGCGGAGGGCGCTGGGCGCAAATGGGACGCCCTTGCTTACGGCGCCGACGCGGCCGGCGTTCAAGCCGGGGCCCTCCTACCGCACGGGGCCCAGCGCCGCGCCCGACAGCTCCACCCGGGCGCTGTCGCCCAGGTGCCACCGGAGCCGGGGCAAGGCTAAATTGTTGGCCACCAGTGTGGCGTGCGCCTCCAAGCGCAGGTCGGTGGCAGCAAGTTGGTTATCAGCGTTGATAGTGAGCTGGGCGGTGCTGCCGGGCGTTCCGCCCACCACGGCCCGGAGCTGCCCCAAGCGGTTGCCGGCCAGCACCACGTGCGCGGTGTGGTCCTGCGTCAGCCGCAGGCTGTCCTGCACGAAGCCCTGCACCAGTAGCTCGTTTGGGTTGGGAGATTCTCCCTGCCGCTGCGTTTCGGGGCGGCCGGCCAAGGTGTAGGCGGTGCCGGCCGTCAGCGCGTCGAGGCGCGGGCAATGGATGACTACGGCGGCGCCCCAACCCAGAAAATCCTCTTTTTCGGGGTAGCTCAGCGCCACCGTCAGCCGCCCGCCTCGTTGGCTGACGCGCACGTATTGCGCAGCTTTTTTCCCCACGTACACCCCGTAGGGCCCTGCTTCCACGCGCACGCGCATCGCGCCGGCGGCAGGCACGGCCAGGGTGCTGAAACCGCGTAAGGGCAAAGCGGTGTAGTTGCGCAACGGGTCTTTGAAAGTACCGCGCCGGTAATCGGCCCGCAGGGCCGCGTTGTAAGCCGTGAGCGAGCCCAGCAGGAGCAGGCCGGTGGCGGTCAAAAACTTGAGGCTGTTTTTCATGGTTGCGGGGTGGAAACCGATTCGGAATGCTGGGCCAAAAACGCGGCGTAGCGCTGCTGTACTTCGGGCAGGCCCACGCCCAGTAGTTGAATGGTGCGAAAAAACGCCGGCAGCTCCTGTTGCAGGAAGCGGGCTTTGCGCTGCTCCTGCACGCGCCGGGGGCCGTCGGGGGCCACAAAAAAGCCGATGCCGCGCTTGTTGTACACCACCTGCTGGCTTTGCAAATGCTCGTAGGTGCGCATCACCGTGTTAGGGTTCACCTGCAAGGCACCGGCCAGCTCGCGCACCGACGGAATCTTGTCGTCGGGCGGCCACTGGCCCCGCAGGATGTGCTCGCTCACGTACCCGGCAATTTGCAGGTATATGGCTTCGTTTTCGTTGAATTCCATTTCGTTAGGCTGCGCTTATAGTTGCTTTTCGGTGAGGCGGGCGTAGGCCCCCAGCCACAGCAGCCCGGCCAGCGCCAGGGCCAGCAACGCCAGCAACAGGCCGTGGCCGGCGGGCAGCGCCAGTTCGAGGTGCTGGCCGCCCGCGGCTATTCTTACGTCGCCAAACGGCAGCGCCGGCATAATGTCGGGCGTCAGCACTTGCTTCAGCACCTGAAAGTTGGCCAGCGCCAGCGCGCCCAACACGCCAAAAACCGCGAAGGCCGTTTTGATGACGTGCTGCCGCTCGAAATAAATGGCGCCCCACAGCGCCGCCGCGTGCAGCAGCGCGTAGCCCAGTAGCATCCGCACCAGCTCGGCCGGCTCGGCCGTGAAGTCGAGCAGCTGGCGCGGGTAGCCGGCGGGGCCCAATTGCAGCGTCAGCGCGTCCACGCCCAAAAACACGGCCGTGTACACCACCAGAAACACCGGCAGCGAATACAGCCACGCCACCAGATACTTTTCGAGGTGCGAGGCCGGCAGCAGCAGCGCCGGGGCCGCCCGCCGCGGGTCGCCCACGGCCGCAAACACCGAAGCCGTGAACATGGCGCCCGCCGCCAGCAGCCCGTACGTGAATAGCACCAGTTGGACGGCCGGGTACAGCGGCCGCGAGTTGAGGTACGTCAGCCCGCCCAGCACCGCCCCCACCCCGCCCACCAGCACGGCCGCGCTCATCAGGTAGCTGCGCCAATGTTCGGCGGTGTGCTTGCGCAGCAAGCGCCCGAAGCGCGTCCAATCAAAGTGCCGGCTCATGCGAAAGTTGGGTTAAGTGGTGGGCCAAAGCGGCGTTGTTGGTGACCAAAGCGTTGAAAAGCAATTCCAAATCGACCCGGCCGGGCATCCCGTCCGGGTTGGGCCAAATGCCCTGCTGCCCGCGCACCGAAGCTTCGGCGTAGAGCGGCGCGGCTGTTTCGCCGGCCCGGGGGCCCCCGAAGCGCAGGCGCTCAGCCAGCTCGTCGAGGCTGTGGTTGAGCACGATGCGGCGCTCGTGCACCACCACCACGGTGTCAATCAGCGCGTCGAGGTCGCGCACCTGGTGGGTCGAGATGATGACGCAACGCTCCTCGCCCAGGGCCCCCGCCACGATTTTGCGGAACTGCGCCTTCGACGGAATGTCGAGCCCGTTGGTGGGCTCGTCGAGCACCAGCAAGCGGGTGTTAGCAGCCAGCGCGAAGGCAATCATGAATTTTTTCTGCTGCCCGAACGAGAGCGCCGACAGCTGGACGTGGGCCGGCACTTCCAGCTCGCCCAGGTACTCGGCTAGCTGCGCCCGGTCGAAGCGCGGGTAGAACGGGGCCGTGTTGGCCACGAACTGCGCGGCCGTCAGGGCCGGCACGTGCACTTCTTCGGGCAGGAAAAAGAGATCAGCCAGCACGTCGGGGCGGCGTTCGGCGGCCGGCTGCCCGTGCACCACGCACGTGCCGGCCCACGGAAACGCCAGCCCTACCATGCACTTGAGCAGCGTGGACTTGCCCGCGCCGTTCTTGCCCAACAGGCCGTAAATATGCCCGCGCTCCAGGCGCAGGCTGAGCCCCTCGAAGAGCGGCGACCGGCGGGAGTACCCAAACCGGAGATGTTGGATGGCAACCATGCATATGGTGTTTTAGTGTACTATAAATCTAGTACACCACAAACATACAGCTAAACTTTTAACCGCCAAGTTTTTTTATTCCTGGTGTTGCGGGCGGTGCGCTCTCCGCGGCAGTGCCATGTGCGGCGCGCCAGCTTCTGGCCCTGGTGCAATGAGCAACCAGGAAATCAGCAACTACCAGCCGCTGGCGCGCTACGATGCGGGCTCGTACGCAGTGGGCAACCCTGGCTCGTGGGGCTGGTGAGGCTGAACATTGCCAACCCGAACCTGAAATGGGAGTCTACGGCAGCGTCCGGGCGTTGTCATGGTCGCAGGACTTCCGCCAGCGTCACGGATTCCAGCCCCGGCGGGGCGGCCCGTCGGCAGCAACAACGCGGCCGCACAAGGCAGAGACGCAAAGGGTAGCATTTCTGCCTTGTGCGGGCTAACTCAAACAGCTTCCAAGGCAATGGGGCAAAATTGTTCAGAGCCATTGCACCCGGTAATCACACCTGAATAACCCCCACATTATACGCCTTCTCAATTGGCGCGTGGTTGGCCGCCGAAATCCCTTCGGAAATAACTTTGCGGGTTTCCAGCGGGTCAATTACGGCATCGACCCAGAGGCGGGCCGCCGCATAGTAGGGCGATAATTGCTCCTCGTAGCGGGCTTTGATGCGGTCGAGCAGCTCTTTTTCGGCTTCGGGGGTGATGACTTCGCCCTTGGCTTTGAGGGAGGCGACCTGGATTTGCAGCAACGTATTGGCCGCCGCCGCGCCG
>JANXOE010000109.1 GCA_025353745.1 Hymenobacter sp. | reverse complement strand
CGCCCGTCTTCAACGCCAGCGGGCAGGTGGTGCGCTACGATACCGTGTTTGTGCCCCGCAACGACACGCTGCGCAGCACCGTCATCGCCCACGACACCGTCCGCAGCACCCGCCGCGTGGTCACGCCGCTGCTGCAACGCTTCGAGAACACCACCTTCCAAACCCTGCGGCCCGACTACCACTTCCTCACCCTGCCCGTGCTGCTGCGCTACCGCCTGGGCCAGCCCGGCCGCGCCCGCCTCTGGGCCGACGTGAGCGCCGGGGCGCAGCTGCAATTCTTTTTGGGCGGCTCGCAGCTGGTGAGCACCGACGGCGGGGCCACCTTCCGCACCGAGCGCGTGGGCGTAGCCGACGGCCCCTTCCGGGCCTTCAACCTGGCCCTGAGCACGGCCATCGCCCTCAACTACGCCCTTACCGATAGGCTAAGTTTGAGCCTGGCCCCCACCCTGCGCTGGCAAACCCTGTCGGTGTTTCGGCCCGAAACGGGGCTGCGCCAGCAAGCCACGAGTACGGGCTTGCAGGTGGGCGTGCGCTTTAAGCTGTGAGGCGGGGAGGTCAGTGGTCGGGCGAATTCCCGAAGGGTTCGTCCGGCCACTGGCGTATGCTGCCCAAGCACAACCCAACGCAAGTCGTTCAACGGCCAGTGGTCGGACGAAGCCCTTCGGGCGATTCGTCCGACCACTGCCCTGCCGCCAACTATTTTCACTTGCCCCGGCAGCCTTTTCGGCCCGGCGCTGGTCTGGTTTTTTGAAAGGACGCTGCCGCAAAACCCCGGCCGGGGCGGCAAGCACCTGGCAACCTCCTCATCTTTTAACTTCTTCTGACGATGAAAAGCATACGTATTCTTTTTGTGCTGGCCGGGCTGCTGCTGGGCGGGCACTTTACCGGCCGGGGGCAGGTGTTTGAGTGGGCCACGATGCTGCGCATTCAGCAAACCAATACCAGCCGGGGCCAGGGTGCCACCACCGACCCCGCCGGCAACACCTACGTGGTTAGCCGCGGGGGTGCCATCCTCAAGCTTGACTCGACGGGACGGCAGCTCTGGAGCCGGCCTGTGCAGAATGTTTACTTCTTTTCGGGCCGCCGAAGCCCCATGCGCGCCGACCCCGCGAACGGCGGCTTTTTCATTGCGGGCGTACTCGCGCCTGGTGCCACTTGGAACGGAATACCTATTCCCGGTGCGCCTCCCATCACCGGCAACCCTGACGCCACGGCTGGCTTCTATGGTAAGTGCGACGCCAGCGGCACCTTGGTTTGGGCCCGCCCCTACCTCGCTGACCCCAACGGCCCGCCCCAGATGGCTGTGGACGAACTGGGTAACTGCTACCTGTCGGGCACGTTCTGCAACGTATTTCCACGTCTGCGTCCCGGTACACTCGGCGGTAAGGCCATCGACACAACAGCGGCCTTCCTGCTGGGCAACAACGCCGCTGGTACTGCCGAGTGGGTGCGCCGCGTGCGGGCCACGCCGGTGCCCTACGTGAGCATTTACAACCCTGGCAACCCCTGCGGGGTAGGCTTGAATCTGGGCTCGAAAGCAGGTGGTGGTTGTATGCTGTTTGGAGTGTACAAGCAGACGCTGCTGGTCGAAAACGCAGCCGGGACCTTCGTGCCGCTATTGCAGGCCCGCACGCCGGTCAATACTCCCTACGACGACTTCGTCGCCTTGCTCACGCCAGTTGGCAACCTGACCTGGACCCGACCTGGCCGCGCCGGTCAGCCCACGGCGCTCAGCACCCCCGTGCCCACAGCCCAGGCTGTAGCCGCAGACTCCGTCGGCAACTACTACGTTACGGGCTACTTCACTACCTTCAGCGGCGGACTCGGCTACGCCCGCATCGGCCTGAGCACGGCCAAATACGGCCCGGCCGGCAACCTGCTCTGGACCACGAACCAGGATGTGAACACTAGCATCACCTCCAACACCGCCCTCGGCCTGGACTTGGTGGTGGACCGGCGGGACGAGGCTACCGTGTTGGTGCAGGTCGATAATATGCCTAATTTCCCCACTGTGCCTGTTGGCGGCAACCTTGTGTTGCGCACCGACCCTTTTGGACTGCTGCACTACAACGCGGCCGGCGTGCCCACCTGGGCCACGGCCCTGCGTTCGGGCCGCCCCGACACCCCGCTCACCTACACCGCTTCCGGGCCGGTCGCTCTGGGTGTTGACGCAAAAGGTAACGTCTATTACACGTTCGCGACCGGCACCTTCTCGGCCAGCAATCCAGGTGGTCAGGGCCTGGAGCCGGCCGTGACGCTGGCTGGCGACCAAACCATCGTGGGCGCTGGCATTCTGGTGGCCCGCATTGGCACGCGCCACAACACCGTGCGAGGCCGCGTGTACCTTGATGCCAACGGCAACGGCCGCCGCGACGCGGGCGAGGGGCCGTTTCCGCAGCAGGTGGTGCTGCAAGTGGTGCAAGCCACTTACGCCCCGCTCGGCACCTTCGACACCGACGGGCAATTCAACGTGTATGCGGGCCGGGGTGCTTACTCGTTGGCCCCGCCGCCGGCCCCGTTACACTACGCCCTGAGCGAACCCGCCAACGGATTGCCCTACACGGGCTCGTTCAGCGGCTTTGGCGGCGTCGATACGGCCCGTACGTTCGGCTACCGCCCCCTGGCCGCCCAAACCGATTTGCGGGCCACGCTCACGCCTTACGGCGCGGCGCGGCCGGGCTTCCTCACCCGCTACCGCCTCACGCTGGCCAACGTGGGCACCACGCCCGTGCCCGCTGGCACGGCCAACGTCACCCTCGACGCACGGGCGCAACTCGTGAGTACCACCCCTGCCTTCACCCGGCAGCTTGGCCCGGTGGTGAGCATACCTTACCCGGCCGTGCCGCTCTTCGGCCGCACCGAGTTGGACGTGCTTTTCAGCCTGCCCACCAACACGCCCCTGGGCACGGTTCTGCGGTCGTCGGCGCTGGCCGCGCTGCCCGCCGACGTGGCCCCGGCTGACAACACTGACGAGGCCCGGCAAACCGTAACCGGCTCCTACGACCCCAACGACATTACCGTCAATTACCAGCGGCTTTCGCCGGCCCAAGTGGCCGCCGGGCAGCCGCTCGACTACACCATCCGCTTCCAGAACATGGGCACCGACACGGCCTTTACCGTCGTCATCAAGGACACGCTCAACTTCCGCAAGCTAAACCTGGGCTCGCTGATGCTCGTGGCGCAGTCGCACAACTGCCTCTGGAGCCTGAGCGGCCAGGGTGAATTGACGGTGCGCTTCCTCAACATTCGCCTGCCGCACCGGGGCATCGACGTCATTCGCTCGCAGGGCTTCGTGCGGTTCCGGGTGCTGCCCAAGCCCTCGCTGGCCGTGGGCGACATCATCCCGAACCGCGCCAGCGTAGTGTTCGACTACAACGCGCCCGTTCGCACCAACACCGCCACCACGGCCGTACTGCTGCCCACGGCCGTGGCCGCCGCCCGTCCCGGCCTGGCCTGGGAAGTGTACCCCAACCCCGCCACGGCGGCCGTGTACATCGCCGCCGAGCTGCCCACCGGCGGCCCCGTGAGCCTGCTGCTGCTCGATGCCCTGGGCCGCCCCGTGCGCCGGCAGCACCTGCTGGCCCCCGCCGGCCCGCTGCGCGAAACCCTGGCCGTGCAAGGGCTGGCGCCCGGCGTGTACGTGCTGCAAGTAGCCCTGCCGGATGGCACGGTGAGCAAGCGCGTGGTGGTGGAGTGAGGGGAGGTGGGTTGGTGGGATGGCGAGTACCCCGAAGGAGTTGCACAACAAAGCCGGGGGTTGGCGAAGCCTACCCCCGGTCAACCCAGCCCACCCATCCGAACCCCAACGGGGTTCCACCACCGTTAGCTGGTCGGCCTTGGCCTATTTTCGTCAGAAGCACACAACGGCGGTGGAACCCCGTTGGGGTTCCACCGCGTAACACCAGAACCGGGGGTAGGCTTTGCCAACCCCCGGCTTTGTTGTGCAACCCCTTTGGGGTACTCGCCATCCCACCAATCCGCTTTACCGCACCACCACTCCCCCGCCACTGAGGCCCTCGGCCAGGCGCACGAGGCGCACCAGCTCGGCGCGGTAGCCGTCGGGGTCGGGGACGCGGGCGGTTTCGGCCAGGGCGGCGGTGGCGGCATAGGTGGCGGTGCCGCGCTGGTCGCTTTGGCGGAGCAGCATTCCGAACTGGGCCACGGCGGCGGCGAAGCGGAAGTCGGCCGAGGCGGCGGCGATGGGGCCGGCCGCGCCCGTCAGGGGCTGGGTGAGGAGCTGGCTGCTGCGGCCCTGGGGCTGCTTGTAGCGCAGTTTCACGGTGAGCACCTCGGCGCTGGTGGGGCCGGCCAGGGCGGCGGTGAGGCCGGCGGTGGTGCTGTACTTGAGCGGGTCGATGAGGGGTTGGGCGCTGCCGACGGGCACGAGTTCGTAGAGGGCCGTGACGGTGTGGCCCGCGCCCAGCTCGCCGGCGTCTTTGCGGTCGTTGTTGAAGTCTTCGGGCGCGAGCAGGCGGTTTTCGTAGCCCACGAGGCGGTAGCTGGCCACGCGGGCGGGGTTGAACTCGACTTGCAGCTTCACGTCCTGAGCCACGGTGAAGAGGGTGCCGCCGAACTGGGCCACCAGCACGCGGCGGGCCTCGTCGAGGTTGTCGAGGTAGGCGTAGTTGCCGTTGCCTTTGTCGGCGAGCAGCTCCATCTGGCTGTCGCGCAGGTTGCCGCGCCCGCAGCCCAGCACGGTGAGGAACACGCCGGTTTCGCGCTCGGTGGTGATGAGCTGCTCCAGCGCGGCTTCGGAGCTTTCGCCGACGTTAAAATCGCCGTCCGAGGCCAGGACGACGCGGTTGTTGGCTTCCTTTTGAAAGTGCTGCCGGGCCGTGGCGTAGGCCAGGCGCAGGCCCGCGCCGCCCGCCGTGCTGCCCCCGGCCTGCAGGCGGTCGATGGCATCAACAATGACTTGCTTCTGACTGCCGGGCGTGGGCGGCAGCACCAGCCCGGCGGCCCCGGCGTACACCACCAGGGCCACGTGGTCTTGCGCCCGCAGCTGCTGCACGAGCAGCTTGAGGCCCGCCTGCACCAGCGGCAGCCGGTCGGGTTCCTGCATCGAACCCGACACATCCACCAAAAAAACCAGGTTGGCGGGCGGCAGGCTGGCGGTTTCGACCTGACGGGCCTGAATGCCGATGCGGGCCAGCTGGTGGACGGGGTTCCAGGGGCAGAGGGCCAGCTCGGTGCTGATGCGCACGGGGTCGGGGCTGGCGGCCGCAGGCGCGGGGTAGCTGTAGGCAAAGTAGTTCAGCATTTCCTCGACCCGCACGGCATCGCGCGGGGGCAGCTGGCCTTCGTTGAGGAAGCGCCGCACGTTGCTGTAGCTGGCCGCGTCCACGTCGAGCCCAAACGTGCTGAGGGGCGTCTGGCGGGCGTCAAAAAAGGCGTTTTCGGTGGTGTGGGCGTAGGTGTCGCCGGCCCCGGCCTCGGGCTGGGCGGGGTAGGGCAGCGGGGCGGGGGCACCCCAGGCGTCGGGCGCAGCGCCGTAGTCGGCATCGCCGGAATAGCCGGCGCTGGCTTCTTCGGCCCGGCGGCGCAACGCTTTGGCCGGGCGCGGGCTGCGGGGCCGAAGCACCCCCATGCTGGTTACCACGACTTCGTTGAGCTGCTTGCGGTCAACGGCCAGGCGCACGTCCAGCACCCGCAGGCCGCCCACGGCCCGCTCGGCGGTGACGAACCCGAGGTTGGAAAACACCAGCACAGCGCGGGCCGCATCGGGCAGGCGCAGGGTGTAGCGGCCCTCGGCGTCGGTGGCGGCGCTCAGGGTGCTGCCCTTGAGGCGCACCGTCGCGCCGGGCAGGCCCTCGTTGGTGGCACCGTCCGTCACCCGGCCGGTGACGGTGGTGGCCGCCGTGACGGCCGCCGGGGCGGCCCGCAGTATTTTCTGGGCCGAAGCACCAGCCGAAGCGCCAAGCAGCGCGAGCAACAACAAGCTTTTCATGAGACGGGGGTTGGGGGGTTGAGGTGATGGTGTCTGCCCTCCTTGATGCCGCCCCGCCGGGCAATTGCACACGGCAGCCCGAAAAATAAGTGCGCAGGTAGTCGGGATGCTTTCCGGTCCGGGCCGGGAGGCACCCCGCCTCCCTGCGGATGCTTGCTGGCCGGGCCGGGAGGCATCCCGACTACCTGCGGATGCTTGCTGGCCGGGCCGGGAGGCATCCCGACTACCTGCGGGTGCCTCCCGGCCCGTTCGGGTGCCCTCCGACGCCTTTTGTGCCGCTTGCCGCCTATCTTTCCGGCCCGTACATGCCGTTTTCGCCGCGCCCGTCGCCCGTTGCCCCGCCCGCCACTTCCGACCAGGAGCTGCTGGCCTGCTACCGCCTGCACGCCGACCCCGCCGACCTGGGCCTGCTCTACGACCGCCACCTACCCGACGCCTTTGCCGTGTGCCGCCGCTACCTGGCCCCGCCCGACGAAGACGCCGAAGACGCCGTGATGCAGCTTTTCGAGGTGCTGCTCGACAAGCTCAAAACCCACGCCCCCGCCAATTTCGGGGCTTGGCTCTACGCCACGGCCCGCAACTTTTGCCTGATGGCGCTGCGCGCCCGCCAGCGCAGCGGCCCCCGCGCCGGCCCCCGCCTGCTGGCCGTGCCCGAAGCCCGGGATATGGAAATCCTGGCCACCCGGCATCTACCCGACGACGCCGAAACCACCGAAGTCGCCCTCGAAACCGAGGCCACCCTGCAAGCCCTCGAACACGCCCTGGGCCAGCTGCCCCCCGCCCAACGCCGCTGCCTGGAGTTGTTTTTTATGGAAGGATATTCGTACCAGCAAATCGCCACCGCCCTGGAATTGGACCTGGGCCTCGTCAAAAGCCACCTGCAAAACGGCCGCCGCATGCTGCGGAAAACAGTTTCCGGTTGCTAGTTTCTTGTTGCTCGTTGCTTGTTGAAAGTCATGGGCAACACAAATCAAAAGCACGAACCCAGCACCTAGAAACAAGAAACGAGCAACAAGAAACGAGCAACAAGAAACAACCACCCCGTGCCCAACCCGCTTTTCGCTTCGCTGACTGCCGAGCCCGGCCCGCACCCCACCGCCGGGGAACTGCGCGATTACGCGGCCGGCCTGCTGCCGCCCGCCGCTCAGCAGCACCTGGAGGCCCACACCCTGGCCTGCCCGCGTTGCGCCGATGCCCTGGCTGGCTGGCAGCAAAGCCCCGCCGCCCCGGCCGATGCCGCCGTGGCCCGGTTGCGCCAGCGCCTGCGCCAACGGGTGCAGCAGCTGGAGCCCGTGGGCGAAGTAGCCCCGCCGCCGGCCGTGGTGCCCACGGGCACGGGCCGCCTGCCGCAAGGCCCGGCAGTGCGCCGCTGGGCGGCAGCGGCGGCCGTGGCCGGGCTCTCGGTGGTGGGCCTCTGGGCCTGGCAGCACCACGGCGGCGAGGAGCTGGCACAGCCCCCCGTGGCCACCGAAGCCCCAATGCCCCGCACTGGCCCGACCCCCGACGTGGCCGCCACCGCCCCGGCCCAACCCGCCGCCCCAACGCCCGAAACAGCGGCCGCGCCCAAGGCAGAAGCCGCACCCGCCATTACTGCGGCGCCGGCGGCAGCGGCGGCTACTGCCAAGCCTGCTGTGGCCGCCGTCGTGCGGCCAGCCTCGCCGGCCGTAGCCCGCGCCCGGCCCGGCGCGGCGGCCCCCAGCGCCCCCGCAATGGCCAGCACCACGGCCTCAGGCACCGCTGGGCTGAGTGAAGAAGCGGCCGCCGATGCCGCTGCCCCCGACGCCCAAAGCGAAGCCGCCGCCACCCCGCCCAGCGTAGCCTACAATGCCCCTGCCAAAGCAAAAGACCTAAAAGCCACCCCACCCACCCCTCCAACCGAGGCCGACCAGACCGACCACCTGGCCGCCGCCACCGTAGGCCGTGCCCGCGCGGCCCGCGCCCTGCCCAACGCCGCCGCCAGCCCCACCCCCACAGCCCTGCCGGCCCCGGCCCCCGTAGCCCCGGCGCCGGTGGGCGGCTGGCTGGCCCTGCGCGAGCGACTGCGCCGCCAGGCCGCCGACTTCGACCCCGCCGAAAACGCAGGCCGCCTCACCGGCACCGTGCGCCTGCGCCTGCTGGTCGGGGCCGATGGCAAGGTGCAGGAAAGCAAAATCCTGCGGGGCCTGCGGGCCGACTACGACGCCGAAGCCCTGCGCCTGACCACCGAAACCGCCCCCCTGTGGCAGCCCGGCCTGGCCAACGGCCGCCGCGCCGCCCTGCCCGTCGAAATCACGGTTTCATTCTGAGGCCGAACGAGCCGGGGCTGGCTCTACGGCCTGGCTTTGAGAAATTTGATGAGCCCGGCCATGTACACGGCCTGGTCGTCGTATAGGCTCATGTGGCTGCCGTTGGGGCAAATCAGGGCCGTGCCGTGCTGCACCTGGGTGGCAATGCGGGCCATGTGGGCGGGGTCCATGGTGTCGTATTTCCCGCCGATGGCCAGCACCGGAATGGCCAGTTGGGGCAGGTCCTTCACCCGGTCCCAGGCCCGGAGCTTGCCGGCTACGCCGAACTCGCTCGGCCCCTGCATTGTGACGTAGAGCGACTGGTTCATTTTGCCCAGCGAGCGAACAACGGGCTCCGGGTTGGGCACGATGCGGCACAGGTGCTGGGCGTAGAAGTTGGGTTCGAGCAGGCCCATGTAGCGGGGGTTGGCGAAGTCTTTTTGGGCTTCCATCTGGCGGATTTCGGCCAGCACTTCGGGCTTCATTTGCTTGGCCAGCACGTCCTGGGCGTATTTGCCGTATTCCGGGCAGCTCATCATCATGTTCGAAATGATGAGGCCCTTGAGGTGTTGCTGGTATTTGAAGGCGTACTCCGCCGCCAGAATCCCGCCCCAGGAGTGGCCCAGCAGGTAAAAGTTGTCTTTGTTGAGGTGCAGGGCCTGGCGCACCTGCTCCACTTCCTCCACGTAGCGGGGCAGGCTCCACAGGGCCGTATCCTTCGGGTTGTCGGAGTTGCCGCAACCCAGCTGGTCGTAGTAAATGAACTCGATGCCTTCCTGAGGCAGAAAGCTTTCCAGGCACTCGAAGTATTCGTGCGTCGCGCCCGGCCCGCCGTTCAGCAGCAGCACCTTTATTTTGGGGTTGTTGCCGAAGCGCTTGGTCCAGACGTTAAACTTCCCCTGGGGCGTGGTGATGGGCACCACCTGCACACCGCCGGTTTGCACGCCGGCGGCGGGCGCGGGAAAGTAGGTGCTGGCGGCAGCCGGGGCCGTTTCGGTGGTTTTCGACTGGTTGCAGCCGGCCAGCACGAACACGCTCAACAGCACAGCAGCCGGGCGCAAAAAGAAAGATTTCAGCATAAAACACGCGTTGCGGTGAGACAGCCAGCCCTGCTTTGCGGCCTGGTTTGGCGCGCAGTCGGCCCCGACCGCCGGAGCCGCCAAAGCTACAGCCGGGGCTGGAATCTGCAATGCGCAGCTGCCCGGCACGAGTGCCTCGTACCCGGCCCTGACCGGGGTGGCAACGGCGCCGCCGGATAAGCGCCCCGTACCTTCGCGGTTGCATTTCTTCCCCCAACAACCTCCTGCAGCCGCATGAATTTCCGCACCGAAAAAGATACCATGGGCGCCGTGCAAGTCCCCGCCGACGCGTACTGGGGCGCCCAAACCCAACGCAGCATCCAGAACTTCCCCATTGCCCAGGACATCAACCGGATGCCGAAGGAGATTATCCGGGCCTTTGCCTACCTCAAAAAGGCCGCCGCCCTCACCAACCGCGACGCCGGCATTCTGTCGGCCGAAAAGGCGGCGCTCATTGGCCGCGTGGCCGACGAAATCCTGGCCGGCCAGCTCGACGACGCTTTCCCGCTGGTGGTGTGGCAAACCGGCTCGGGCACCCAGAGCAATATGAACCTGAACGAGGTAATTGCCTACCGCGGCCACGTGCTGCAAGGCGGCCAGCTCACCGACGAAAAAAAGGCCCTGGCCCCCAACGACGACGTTAATAAAAGCCAAAGCTCGAACGACACCTTCCCGACGGCGATGCACATCGCGGCCTACAAAATCCTGGCCGAGCTCACCATCCCCGGCATCGAAAAGCTGCGCGATACGCTGAAAGCCAAATCCGAAGAGTTCAGGCACATTGTTAAAATCGGCCGCACCCACTTCATGGACGCGACGCCGCTCACGCTGGGCCAGGAGTTTTCGGGCTACGCCTCGCAGCTCGACCACGGCCTGCGGGCCGTGCGCAACACCCTGGCCCACCTCAGCGAGCTGGCCCTGGGCG
Organism: Hymenobacter sp.; assembly: GCA_025353745.1. GTDB lineage: Bacteria > Bacteroidota > Bacteroidia > Cytophagales > Hymenobacteraceae > Hymenobacter. The sequence continues at coordinate 13,641 of JANXOE010000109.1, read as the reverse complement.
GCACGGCCGTGGGCACGGGCATCAACACGCCCCCCGGCTACTCCGAAAACGTGGCCCGGCACATCGCCCAGCTCACGGGCCTGCCCTTCGTCACGGCCGAAAATAAGTTTGAGGCCCTGGCCGCCCACGACGCCATCGTGGAAGCCCACGGCGCCCTGAAAACCGTGGCCGTAAGCCTGATGAAAATCGCCAACGACGTGCGGATGCTCGCCTCCGGCCCCCGCGCCGGCATCGGCGAAATATCCATCCCCGACAACGAGCCCGGCTCCAGCATCATGCCCGGCAAGGTGAACCCCACCCAGTGCGAGGCCATGACGATGGTGGCCGCCCAAGTGATGGGCAACGACGTGGCCATCAGCGTCGGCGGCGCCATGGGCCACTTCGAACTGAACGTGTTCAAGCCCGTGATGATATACAACTTCCTGCACTCGGCCCGCCTGATTGGCGACGTGTGCGTGGCCTTCAACGACCACTGCGCCGTGGGCATCGCCCCCATCCTGTCCAACATCAAAAAGCACGTCGATTCGTCGTTGATGCTCGTCACGGCCCTCAACCCGCACATCGGCTACTACAAGGCCGCCGAAATTGCCCAAACCGCCCACAAAAACGGCTCCACGCTCAAGGAAACCGCCCTGGCGCTCGGCTACGTTACCGCCGAGGATTTCGACAAGTGGCTAAAACCGGAGGATATGGTGGGCGCGGTGTAAGTGTTGGCAGTTGAGAGTTAAAAGTCAAGAATTTTGATTGGATATTTAACCCTTAACTGCCAACTCTTCGCTCTCAACCGCCTTGTTCAACACCGTCCTCCCCTACCGTTTGGTGCAGCGCAACCGTAACCCCGGCGGACGCGAGAGTTGGGTGTACGAGGACATCTACAAGTTTTTTGTCCACTCGCCCAGCTCGCGCCGCAAGTACCTGGTTGAGGTTCATGCCTACCCCGACCACTTGTACACGGTGGATTTCTACGCCAAAGTTCACGACGTGAACCGCTACCGGCTGCGGACCAACCAGCGGGCCATGGGCCGGCTCGGCGGCACGATGCTAGACATCCTGGCAGGCATCGTGCGGGCCGACCCCCAGGCCCGGTTTGGTTTTCTGGCGGCGGCTATGGTACACGAAACGAGCGATTTTAAGACGAAACGCTTCAAGATTTACGTCAAGATGTTTGAACTCAAACTCGACCCGGCACGTCACAGAGTTGTCGTCAGGTCCGAAAGCAGTAGTATCTTCGTAATGCCGGTTGCAGTTGCTGCGAAGGCATCCTTGCAAGAAGCAATTATCCGCCGCTATGAAAGAATTTTCGCCGAAACATTCTAAGAAGACTGACCCGCGCCAAGCAGTACGTGAGGTTCGCAAAGCTGCCCGCAAGGATTTTTCCTTTGGCGAGGCCAAGCTTTTGTTTGTTGGCGAAGACGGTGCTGAGTATCACAGCATCGAACCAATCAGCCAGATTCCCGGCTACACTTACGCTTTTTAGCATTCTTGCTTTCAATTCCCAAGCCGCCCTTCCCGCCCCGGAAGGGCGGCTTTGTTTTTTGCCGCATCTTTGCCCGCGCATCTACCCGCCCGTTTTTCGCATGGATTTCTCCGCTCCCCTCGTCCTCGAAAATGCCCGTGCCCGGCTGCGGCCCCTGGAGCTGGCCGATTTTGAGGCCCTGCAAGCCCCGGCCTTCGACCCCGAAATCTGGCGCTACACGCTGGCCCCGGCCTACACCCCCGCCGATTTGCGGACCTACCTACAGGCGGCCCTCGACGGCCGCGCCCAGGGCCAGCGCTACCCCTTCGTCGTCATCGACCGGGCCACCGGGGCGTTGGCAGGCAGCACCAGCTACTACAACATCAGCCCCGACGAGCAGCGCCTGAGCATCGGCTACACCTGGCTGGGCCCCGATTTTCAGCGCACCGGCCTCAACCGCGCCTGCAAGCACCTGCTGCTGGGCCACGCTTTCGGGCCGCTGGCCTGCGAGCGGGTGGAGCTGGAAACCGACGGCCGCAACGCCAAATCGCGGGAAGCCATGCGGCGCATGGGGGCCACCGAGGAGGGCACGTTGCGCAGCCACCGCAACACCCAGGGCGGCGTGCGGCGCGACACAGTTATCTTCAGCATCATCCGGCCCGAGTGGCCGGCGTTGCGGCAAACCGCATTTCAGCCCTTCGAGAACGACACCCGTGGCTGAGCCGCGCCCACGTCCGCCCCAGGGCCGGTGGCGCCGCCGCGCGGCCAGCTTCGGCCACGCCTGGCGGGGCGTGCGGGCCGCCCTGCGCTCCGAAATCCACCTGCAGTTTCACGCCGTGGCCACGGCGGCCGTGCTGGCCCTGGGTGCCTACTGCCACCTGGCCCGCCTCGAATGGGCATTGCTGGCCCTGGCCGTGGCGGCCGTGTGGACGGCCGAGCTGGCCAACACCGCCATCGAAAGCCTCACCGACCTGGTTTCGCCCGACTACCACCCCCTGGCCGGCCGCGCCAAGGACATTGCCGCCGGGGCCGTGCTGCTCGCCGCCCTGGGTGCCCTGCTGGTGGGCGGCCTGGTGTTTGGGCCGCACCTGGGGCTTTTTTAGGGGATGGCTGTTGAGCACCCACGCACAAGTAAACGAGCAAAACAATCGGTCATGCCTCATCTTGCGTCCCGAAGGAAGCATCTGTACGCCGAGTAATTCAATCGTGCAGCAAAGCGGTACAGATGCTTCCTTCGGGACGCAAGATGAGGCATGACCGGGCTTTAGTTTCCCAAACAGCTTTAAAAACGAAAAACGCCCCGCAACACGTGTTGCGGGGCGTTTTTCAGCACAAGCCACCGGTGGGGCTAGCAATACTCCTCGAACGCCCCTTGCAGGTTGTTGACGATGCGCATGGCATCGGAGCCTTCGATGTGGTAGCGCTCAATCATGTGCACCAGCTCGCCGTCTTTGAAGAGGGCAATGCAGGGCGAGGAGGGCGGGTAGGGCAGCAGGTGCTCGCGCATCTTGGCCACGGCCTCGGTTTCCATGCCCGCAAACACGGTCACGAGCTTGCCGGGCCTTTTGTCGGCGCTGGCCAGGGCCATTTTCAGGGCTGGGCGGGCTTTTGCGGCGGCGCACCCGCACACCGAGTTGACGGCCACCAGCACGGTGCCTTCCTTGCCGGCCAGGCTGGCATCAACCTCGGCGGAGGTCATGAGTTGCTCGAAGCCGGCATCCACCAGGTCCTGGCGAATGGGGGCCACCATGTATTCGGGATAAACTGCCATGTTATTGAAGGTTTTAAAACAAAAGAGAGGCGCCGTGGCGCTCCGCAAAGGTACGCCGCAGCGGGCAGGCCTTAAAGCCCGGGGCCCGGCAAAAGGTTCAGCTGGGTACCGGCGTGTATCTCAGCAAACAGGGCGGGTGGCCCCGCTCCGTGCGGGCACCGGGCAGCCTTTGCTGGAGCGATTTCGACATATTTTCAACATGTTGGCCTTTCGCCAACGGTTTCGGCCAGGGCCCCGCCACCCGCCTACGCGGCCCCGCCCGGCAGCGGCGGGCCCGCCTGCAGCTCGTGCAAGGCCAGCTGCCACAGGGTTTCGTAAGGAATGATTTCGACTTCTGCGAACGCCTCGCCGGGCGGCGCGGCCTCCTCAAGCTGCTTGAGTAGCGCCGTCGCGTGCCGGGCGCTGCGCTCGGGGTCGAAGTCCTGCTCCACAATCAGCAGCAGCAGTCGCAAAAAAAGCCGGGTGCGCAGGTTGGCCGCTTCCCGCAGGTGGCGCTGCTGATACTTGCGCAGACGGTCGGCGCGCACCAACACGGCCTCTAGGTCGCGCATACGCAGAAAATAGAGCACCTGCATCACCAGAATGGCCACGTTGTGGCCCCGCTTGTCGCGGCTATATTCGGGGATGGTCAGGGCCCACCGCGCCATCTGCCGCCGCCGCACCGAGGCGGCGCGGGTCGGCGGCAGCACAAAATCAACGTAGGCCCGGAACAGCTCCCAGCGCTGTTGCGCCGCTTCCCGCTGCTTGCCAAAATTAGCGCTCCCGGTGGCCGTTTGCAGCACTTGCCGCGCCTGTACGTAGTCGCCGGCGTGCAGGGCCAGCAGCAGGTAGTGTTCCTGAAAGTAAAACCAGTTGCCCGACGACGGGTGAAAATCCTTATCGTAGGCCGCGGCCAGCCTCAGGCCCTTTTCGGCCTGCCGGCTCAGCAAGTGCGCATACACGCTCATGAAGTGGTTGAAGCGCACGTCGAACCGGCGCGGGTTTAGCTTGCCGGCCTTGAGCTGCCGCGCCGCCGCTGCCGTAATCTTAATGATTTCGCGGTAGTTGCCGGTCAGCTCCTGCTCCACCAAGCTCACCTGGTACAAGTAATTCCCCGTGTTGAACGTCTTGGCCTGGCGGTGCAGCAGCTCCAACTGGGCTAGGTACGCGGGCATGCGGGGCAACAGCCCGCGCCGGGCCTTCACGGTGCTGGCCATGGCCAGGCGCACATCGCCGTAAATATCTTCCGCTTCTTCCTCCCAACCGCGCACTTGCTGCACTTGCACCAGGGTTTTGGAAATGGCGCGGTAGTGTTTCAACTGGCGCTGCTGCGCGTAGAGCGTTCGCAGCAGCCGCGCCGACTGCACGGCATAGGCGGTGAAATCGTCGGCCTGCGCGGCCCGCAAACACTTCAACAACAGCCGAATCGTCAGCGGGTACTCGCCCTCGGCGTACAGAATGCTGGCTTTGTGCAGCAAATCCAGGCACTCCAGCTCGTACCGACGCGAGACAAGGTGTCGAGTGTCCGAATGGTCGAGGAAATACAAGTTGTTGAGCAGCTTGCTCATCACCCGCGAGTGCAGCTTGCGGAAAGAAGCTTCGTTCTCAATGGTGACGTGGCTGTACAAGCCTTTCACCAGCTCCGTCCGGGTGTGTTCGCTGCCGTCGACGAGCGTGGCAACCAACCGGTTCTCCTTCATTTTATTCCCGGCATCAAAATCAAGCAGGGGGGGAAGAGCCAGCCGACGTGATGTCACAATTCGGGCTAAATTTTTCAGCTCTTTCATTAAAAAAGTCCTTTTTCAGACTGAAAAGGAATATTGTTCAAATGACACTCCGCGTAGTAGCAAGTCACAAAAACAAGTAAAATGTCCTTTACCGAGTGTGCGAAAGCAAAGACCTTTGTATTTGGAAATTTGTGCTCGTTTGATACGGGTTGATGTCACAATTATAGCATTTTTTGCAATAGCGGAACCGGACTGATGAGATTACCTTATAAAGGCAAGTGATATAACCACGGGCATTATTTAATTAATACTAATAATTATTGATATGATTATAGTCACATTTACCTCATAAGTGTCCTTTCATGCAGCAGGGGGTCAGGCTCAACTTTGTGTCGTCGAAACACACTCACCCACAATAAGCCCCCTTGCCATGTTTGAGCTCATCGCCCTCGCCCTGTTCCAAATCTATTCTTTGACCGGCAACCCCACCGTGACCACCAACGGCGGCAGCGGCGGCTGGGGCAACGATGTAACTGCCCCCACGGTGAAAACCAACGGCGGCAGCGGCGGCTGGGGCAACGATGTAACTGCCCCCACCGTGACCACCTACGGCGGCAGCGGCGGCTGGGGCAACGACTAATTTTGGTCGATTTGTTTCCAATAGCCCAATAAGGGCCTATATTGCCAAGCTGCGCAATTGCGCTACTTGGCCATGAGGACACCCTTGCTCATTAGTCTGCTGGCGGCGTTGCTGGCTTCGTGTTCGGAGCACAGTGTCGCCCCGAACCAGCCGGTGCGCATTTTGTGGGCCCACGACCCCGAAAATCTTGACCCGTTGGTTCTTCCTAACCCGAATGCCAGCGATGCCAACAACCTGCTGCACCTCAGCCTGCTTCAGGTAGATTATTCGACCCAACGCCACGCCCCTGCTTTGGCCGATTCGCTGCCCAGGGTCCGCTTGTCGGGGGATTCGCTTACGTTAATAACGTACCGCCTGCGCCCGGCGGCCACCTGGGACGACGGCCGGCCGGTACTAGCCCGCGACGTGGACGCCACGCTGAAGCTGATGCAGGGCCCGGGCCTGCCCAACGAAGACGCCCGGGCCCAGTTTAGCTTTATTCGGGAATTTCGACCCGACCCGACCGACCCGCGGCGCTTTACCTTAGTATGCCAGGGGCAGGCTCCAGAGTTTGCGCAAGCGTCCGGCGATTTTTTTATCTTGCCCGAGGCATCTTTTGACCCGCAGGGCAGCTTGCGCGCCTACCGCTTGGCGGCCCTTGTCGACCGGCCGGCGACGGCCCCGCCCGATTCGGTGCTGGCCGCGGTGGCCCGGCGCTACAACCAAGCCGATCCGGGCCAGCACCCCGAGCGCATTTCCGGCTGTGGCCCCTACACCCTCGCGAGGTGGGAAAAAGACCACCGCCTTCAGTTCCGGCGCAAGCCGCACTGGTGGGCGGATGCCCTACGGCCGGCTCCCTTCGTACTGCGCGCGCAGCCGCGACAGCTTGATTTTGTGGTGATACCCAACGAGGCCAACGCCACCCTAGCGCTGCGCCGGGGCACCGTCGATGTGTACCCGCAGGTGCCCGTGCGCGAATTCAGGCGCCTGCAAGCTTCGGCAGCGGCCCGGCAGCAGCTGGCTTTCTACACCAGTCTTTCCTACGATGTAGTGACGGCCGGCTTCAACACCCGGCGGCCGGCCCTGGCCGACCGCCTTACCCGGCAAGCGCTGAGCTTGCTTTTTGACGCCCATGCCCTGCTGCGCGCCACTCAGCAGGGCATGGGGCAACGCACCGTGGGCCTGGTGCGGCCCACCGATGCCCGCAACTACGCCGACAGCCTGCCTTTGCTATCCTACAACACCGGCCGGGCGGCCGCCTTGCTGCGCCGGGCCGGCTGGCACCGGCTGGGGACCGAGCCAACCGCCGGCTGGGCGCGCCCCGGCCCCGGGAGCGCCCCGCAGCGGCTGGCCCTGCTGGTGCGCTACCGGGCCGGCGAAACTGCGTTCGAAACCATTGGGCTACAGTTTCGGGCAGCGGCGGCGCGCCTGGGCATCGCCGTGGAGCTGCGCCCGACGGAAACGGGGTCGTTCACGCCGGCCCTGCACGCCGGCGATTTTGACTTGTACATCCGCTTGCTCAAGGGAAACCCGTTCATTTTCAATTTTGCCCCTATTCTGCACTCGCGGGCCGTGGGCGAGGGCAACCTGACCGGTTTTGGAACGCCGGCCAGCGACCGCCTCATCGAGGCCGTTGCCGCCGCGGCCTCCCCCGTCCTCAAAGCCAGGCTGCTGCGCAAGTTTCAGGTGATGATGCGCGAGGAGATGCCGCTAGTGCCACTATTTTTTCGACCCAACTGCCTCGTAGCCAACCGCCGCCTGTCCCATTTATATCCCGGCGGCCTCAAACCCGGCTACGCGGCAGCGGCCATTACGTGGGTTACCCCGGCCGTGGCGGCCGCTCCGTAGGCGTGGGGCTGGCACTTCCCCGCCGGGCCGGTCGGGCCGTGCTGGCCGTGTGGGCCCTGGCTTCGCTGGTATTTCTGTTGAGCCGCTGGGGCCCTCCTTCCGACGAAAGCCTGGGCCTGTCCAATGCCGCGGACCTGAACGTTGGCACGCCGGCTGCACCGAGCGCGCGCCGGCAAATGCGCCGCGAGGCCCTGCTACGGCAGGGCCTCGCGGCGCCGCTGTTTTATTTTTCGCGCGTGGCCGACGGCTCCGGTGCGCGCCCGGTACGGTGGCACTGGAACGGCCGGCGCAACCAATACCACCGGTGGCTGGGGGCCGTACTGCGCGGCAACCTGGGCACGTCGTTCCGCAACGGCCGGCCCGTGGCCGGCCGCCTGGGGGCCGCGCTGGCTTGCACGGTGCCTCTCACCGGCGCGGCGGCGGCCCTGGCCTTGGCCATTGCGTTGGCCTTGGCCGCCGGCCTGGCCCGCCGGCCCTGGTGGCGGCGGCCCGCGCTGGCCCTGCTGGCTGCGTTGCAGGCACTGCCGCTGTTCGTGCTGGCCACGGGCCTGCTGCTGCTGCTGGCCAACCCCGACGCCTTGAATTGGTTTCCGACCTACGACCAAGCCGATGCCGGAAACGGGCCCGCCCCCCTCGGGTTTTATTTAGCATTACCGCTGCTTTGCCTGGTTTTAAGCGCGTTGCCCGAGCTGACGCTGCAACTGGAGGCAGCCCTGGCCCACGAGCTGCGGGCGGGCTACGCTGTCACCGCACGCGCCAAAGGCTTGTCAATAAAGCAGCTAATTCGAAGCCATGCGCTGCGCAACGCTTTGTTGCCGGTGCTGCCGCTCATAGCCGATCTGCTGCCCGCCCTCGTGGCGGGGGCCGTGGTGGTGGAAGTGGTGTTTTCGCTGCCCGGCATGGGCCGCTTGCTGGCCGAAGCCGCCGCTGCCCGCGACTACCCCGTGCTGGTGGGCGGGGTGCTACTAGTAGGCGCGGCCCGCCTGCTTGCCCTGCTGCTGGCCGACGCCGGTGCCCGCTGGCTTGACCCTCGCGTGCTATGAGGAAGCCCGAGCGGTTTTCGTTGGCCGGCGGGGGCCGTGCACTGGCTTGGGCCTGGCTGGGCCTGATAACAGCCCTGGCAATCCTAGCCCCCCTGCTGTCCCTGCCCTACCCACCCGCCCAACCCGACCTCGCGCACCTGGCCGCCCCGCCCCTGGTGGCCGGCAGCGCCCACTGGCTTGGCACCGACCCCCAGGGACGCGACGTGCTGGCCGAGTTAGTCTTTGGAGCCCGCACGGCCGTGGGCTTGAGCCTGGCGGCCGCCATCCTGGCCGCCGCCCTGGGGGCCCTGCTGGGCGGTGCCGCGGGCTTTTGGCGAAACAGCGGCTTGCACCTGCCGCTGCCGGCAGTGGTGGGCTTGCTGGGCGTGGCGTGGTGGGCCCTGGCGCTGCCCTGGGCCGATGCGGGCTTAGCCTTATCCACATCGGCGCTGGCGATCAGCTTCTTGCTGCGAGAACGTGGAAACCTCTATCTGCCTGTGCCACTAGATGCGGCGGTGCTGGGCAGCACGGCCCTGTTGGGGGCCGTGCCACGGCTGGTACTGGTGGTGGCGCTGGCCGGCACACTTACCTTGTCGCCGGCCGGCCTATTGGCCGTATTGGTACTGACGGCCTGGCCCGGGCCGGCCCGTTTGGTACGGGCAGAAATGCTGCGCGTCAAAGCCCAGCCGTTTGTGGCCGCTGCCCGGGCCCTGGGGCTACCGGCCGGGCGCGTGTGGTGGCGGCAGGCCTTGCCCCACGCTTGCCAGCCGTTGCGCACGGCTTTTCCCCTCAGCTTGGCGGGCTTGCTGGCGCTCGAAAGCACCCTGTCTTTTCTAGGAATAGGGCTGCCGCCTGAAGTGCCGAGTTGGGGCCGTCTGCTGGGCTCGGCCCGCCTCGAGCCCACCGCGTGGTGGCTGGTGGCCGGGCCGGGAGGAGCACTCCTGCTGACCATTATCGCGCTACAGTACCTGGCCCGGGCCCACCGTTGAGGCAGTGCAAAGAACAGTCAACGCCATCGGCGGCCATGCCAAGCGCTGAAAACCAAGCTTTGGCAACGGTTGATGCACTTCTTGTTGCCGGCAGACTGCCCGGCGGACGCCAGCCGCGACTCGCCACATCCTGGAATTTACTGATGAAATAAATTACTCAACCGTTGCGCGACCGATGTCACATAAACACATTTTTTTGCAAGCAGTCTAGAGCCCTTACTGCAATCAAGCAGGTATTTTACCACTATTAAATACGTGTTTATTGGAAATCAAGGCTGTTTTTGAATGCGAAGGCATAATTTGTTTTGTTATTTTCTGGCTTGCCATGACGTCATACCAGTACAAATCGATGTCACAAATACACGAGAAGTGTCCTAGGTCAGGCCCTGCCAAGAACGGTAATATTGTATATTCTTAATCGATCTATCCATTCTGCTACCAGCCCCAGCTTATGTGTCCGACTAATACCATGGCATCGATCTTCGAACTTATCCAGCCCACTCTGCCGCCAACGCCTTGGATGCGCCCCGCTTTTAACAGCCGGGTCCCGCCTCCCCCCGCCCCAGATTTTTTGACCCCCGACGGCCACCTAATTCCCCGAGCCATTGGAGAAGCGGCCCTGCGTGAGTCCAGAGCCATTTTAATTGGTGACCTGCTGGTACTCGGCATCCCCGACACCGCCGTCAACCGGAGCAACTGGTAGCCCTTCGGCCGCCCTTTTGATATTTCTTCCTTCATTCCACACCAGCCCAACCAGCACCATTACGAACGACCCGCCCCTACCAGGCGGGTCGTTGCGTTGGGGGCCCTCCCTACTGGGCCGCTACGATGGCAATGCCTTCTTCGAATGAGCGAGGGCTGTAGCCCAGCTCCCGCCGCGCCTTGCCAATAACAAAACCCGTGCGGGCGGGCCGCCGCGCCGGCTGCGAAAACGTACTGGCATCGGCCTTTTCGATCAGGCTTTTGTCGAGGCCGAAGTACTCGGCCACCCGCAGGGCCATGGCGTAGGGCGTCAGCAGCTCGTCGCCGCTAATATTGTAGATGCCTTGGGCGCTGTGCCGCGCCAGCAACCAGCAGCCCTGGGCCAGGTCTTCGGCCAGCGTGGGCGTCCGCCATTGGTCATCAACGACTTTGATGGTTTTGCCGGCGCGCAGCGAGTCGCGCACCCACAGCACGATGTTGGTGCGACCGCCGCCGTGCAGCACGCCGTACACAAGTACCGTGCGGGCAATGGCGCAGCGCAGGCCGGCGGTGCCCTGCACCACGCGCTCGGCAGCCAGCTTGCTCTCGCCGTAGTAGCTGATGGGCGCCGGCGCGGCATCTTCGGCCAGGGGCCCGGCGCTGCCGTCGAAAATAAAATCGGTGCTGAGGTGCGTGAGGTGGACGTTCAGGGCGGCGCAGGCCGCCGCCAAGTGAGCCACGGCGGTCACGTTTTGCTGCCAGCAGGGTTCCCGGTTCAGCTCGCACTCGTCCACGTTGGTCATGGCGGCGGTGTGAATAACGTGGGTGGGCCGCTCGTGGCCCAGCACCTGCTGCACCTGGGGGCCGTCGGTCACGTCGAGGGCCACGAAGCGCAGGTCGGGGTGCACCCCGGCCAAGCGGTTGGCGCCGCGCCCGGTGGCCACTATTTCCACCCCGGGCTGCTGGCGCAGCAGCGCCACCAGCTTTTGGCCCAGCAGGCCGTTGGCACCAGTAAGAAGAATTTTCATTTATATCGTTTGTAATGAGACTTTAATAAGGACTGGCTAACCGTATTTGTAGCCGTAGAGCTTGGCGATTTTTTTTTTCTTCAGCCGCTCGACCTTTGCGGTCATCGGCACGTTGGTGATGGGCCGGTCGTTGCCGTCTTTGGGCAGCTTGGCGATTTTATCAATCACATCGAGGCCCTGGACCACCTGGCCGAAAACCGTGTACTGGCCGTCGAGACGGTGGGTACCGCCATGGTTTTCAACCAGGTAGAACTGCGAGCTGCTGCTGGCGCGCTGCGGGTTGACGAAGTCGCTTTGGCGGGCAGCGGCCAGGGCCCCGTAGTCGTGGCGGTGGCCCGCGCCCAGCTCGGCCGGGATGGTGGGGTCGTCGGGGCGGCCGAGGCCGTCGTTGGTGGGGTCGGCGTCTTTCGAGTTGGCATCGCCGCCCTGAATCATGAAATTGTCGATGACCCGGTGGAAGGTGGTGCCGTTGTAGAAGCCGTTGCGGGCCTTTTGCAGAAAATTGGCCTTGTGCAGCGGCGTGTCGCCGAACAGCACCAGCCGGATAACGCCTTCCGGCGTGGTGAGGGTCACCAGGTCGTCTTTGCCGCTTTTGCGGGGGGCCCTGGGCGGCTTTTCAGCGGCCCAGGCGGTGGTGGCCAGCAGGAGCGACAGCAGCAGGCCGCGAACAGTCGTTGAAATTAATTGCTTCATAGTCAATCGACAAAACCCGGCCACTGGCCGGGATCAGCGCTAAATTACGGCGGCTGGCCCGCCTCAGCCCCGGTGCTCGCGGATGCTGGCCAGGATTTCGCGGCCGCCGCGCGCCAGCACCGAATCGGCCACGGCCGTGCCCAGGGCCCGCGCGTCGGCGGCGGGGGCCGTCTGGGTTTCGTCCACGTATTCCTCGCCGCTCAGGCTGATGATGCCCGCGTGCAGGCGCAGGGCCCCGGCGCCGTCGAGCCGCGCCAAAGCGAAGGACGGAACGCTGCACCCGCCCTCCATGGTGTGCAAAAAGGCGCGCTCGGCCAGCAGGCAGGCGTGGGTGGCGGGGTGGTCGAGGGCGGCTTTGATTTGACTTTTCAGCGCCGCGTCCAGGGCCCCCGCGCATTCCACGGCGATGCTGCCCTGGCCGGTGGCGGGCACGAACTGGGTTTCGGGCAGCGTGTGGCGCACCAAATGCCCGTAGCCCATGCGGTGCACGCCGGCGTAGGCCAGCACCAGGGCGTCGTACTGGCCCTCTTCGAGCTTGCGCAGGCGGGTTTGGAGGTTGCCGCGGGCCTCGGCCGTGGTGGCCCCGGGGTAGAAGCGCCGCAGCTGCGCCTTGCGGCGGGTGCTGCTGGTGCCCAGCACGATGCTCGGTTTGTCGAGCGAAAAATGCTCGTTAAAGCTCAGCACTACGTCGTTAACTTTTTCGCGCTCCAGAAACGCCAGCAGCTCCAAATCCTCGGGGATGGTGCTCTGCACGTCCTTGGCCGAATGCACGGCCAGGTGGGTTTCGCCCCGGCGCAGGCTCTCTTCCAACTCTTCGGTGAACACGCCTTTGGCGCCGATTTTGGCCAGCGAGCGGTCCTGCACCTGGTCGCCGATGGTCGTCATCGGCACGATTTCGGTGCGCAAGCCGGCCTGGTGGAGCAAGTGGGCCACGTGCTCGGCCTGCCAGAGGGCGAGGCGGCTGCTACGGGTGGCGAGGCGAATGGTCGTCATTTAACAAAGATCATTTAACGTAACAGTTGACAGCTCAGCACAATTTCGCCAAGCCTTCAGGCAGCCCGCAGGAAGCCGCCGAGCCGCAACGAGCTGTCGACGAACACCATGCGGGGATTGGCGTTGCGCTCGATGTGGTAGTGGGCGTCGGTCAGTTCTTTGGTTAACAGGTCGGCATTGCGCGGGGTGACGAATTTGGCGAAGCCGGTGACGAACTGCTGCTCGCCGTTGGCCAGGTGAGGCACGAACCGGGGGTCGATGCCGAACAGCAGCACCTTGCGCAGCAGGCCCAGCGAGTAGCCGAGCAGCTCCTTCTGGTTTTCGCGGCCCAGCTTCTGGAACTCCTCGCTCTTCGTCAGAATATCGGCGGCCTTGCTGCCGTAGCTGAAGCACAGGCGCATCCAGTCGCGGAAGAATTCGAAGTAGTCGTGGTCGGCGTTGGCATCGCGGCTGGCGATGGCCGCACCCAGGCTGCCATCAGCCACCTGGGCCACTTGCCGGGCTTTCACTTCGGGCACCTGGTACCGGTCGCGCAGAAACGCCGTGATGTCATCCTCCGAAAACGGGCGCACCACTACCGGCTGCACCCGGCTGATGATGGTGGGCAGCAGCTGCTCGGGCGCGTGGCTGACGAGCAGGAAGATGGTGGCGGGCGGTGGCTCCTCCAGCAGCTTGAGCACGGCGTTGGCGGCGGCGGTGTGCATGAGCTCGGGCAGCCAGAGAATGACAATTTTGAAGCGGGCCTCGAAGGCCTTCAGGCTCACCAGCTTCAGAATCTGCACGGCTTCATCTTTCGAGATGTTACCCTGCTTGTTTTCGGCCCCGATGTGCTGCA
>JANXOE010000088.1 GCA_025353745.1 Hymenobacter sp. | reverse complement strand
GCCAGGGCCCGGGCGTACAGCTCGTGCTCCACGGCCAGGCCGCGGCGCTCTACTTCGGCCAGCGTGTCGGCCCCGCGCAAGTCCACCGCTTGCTGCGCCACAATGGGGCCGGTGTCGAGGCCTTCGTCGACGAGGTGCACGGTGATTTGGGTGGCCGGCAGGCGGTTTTCAAACGCCCATTCGTAGGCGTGCAGGCCCTGGTGCTGGTGGGTATCGGCGGGGTGAATGTTGAGGATCCGGCCCGCAAACGGCTGGATGAACGCCGGCGACAGGATGCGCATGTAGCCGGCCAGCACCACCCAGTCGGGGCGGTACTGCTGGAGCAGCGCGGCGGCTTCGGCATCAAATTCGGCCCGCTTGCGGCCCTGGCTGGGCAGCGCCGCCGTGGGGCAGCCCAGGGCAGCGGCGGCGGCGAGGCCCGGGGCGTCGGGCTGGTTGCTGAACACTACGGCCACCTCGGCCAGCCCGCGCAGGGCCCCGGCCTGGGTGGCGCGCACCAGGGCGAGCATGTTGGAGCCGCGGCCCGAAAGCAGGACGGCCAGCCGGGCTTTGGCGGGCGCTTCCGGCCCCGGCCCGCCCTTTTCGGGGGAAACCCAGCGGTGGGCATCGGGTGGGGAAGTCAGCATCGGCACCGGTTCAAGCTTCAATTTACGACGCGTTGGGTTAGCACCGGCGCGGGGCGCTGGGCAATGTCGGGGCGCACGTACTTGCCCTGGAAGTCAACCCCGGCCGCGGCTTCGTAGGCGCGGGCCGTGGCCTCCTCCAGCGTGGCGCCGTGGGCCGCGAGCACCAGCACCCGGCCGCCGCTGGTCACCAGCGGGCCGTCGGCACTGCGGCGGGTGGCGCCGTGGTAGGCCTGCACCCCGGCCGGCAATTTGTCGAGCCCGGTGATGGGGAAGCCCGTCGGGAAACCGGCGGCCGGGTAGCCGCCCGAGGCCAGCACCACGCCCACGAAGGCCCCCGGCCGCTGGCGCACCGCCTGGCGCGCCAACGAGCCGTCGAGCGTTGCTTCGATGAGCTGCAACAGGCTGCTGTCGAGGGCCGGCAGCAGCACTTCGGCTTCGGGGTCGCCGAGGCGCACGTTGTATTCGAGCAGCTTGGGGCCGCCGGGCGTCAGCATGATGCCGAAGTAGAGGAAGCCCCGGAACTCGAACTGCTCGTGTTGCAGGCCGCGCAGCGTGGGGTCGATGATGTCGCGCCGGATTTCGGCCAGCACGTTGTCGTCGGCAAACGGCACCGGGCAGTAGGCGCCCATGCCGCCGGTATTGGGGCCCTCGTCGTTGGCCAGCAGCTGCTTGTGGTCCTGCGAGGTGGCCAGCAATTTTATCTCGCGCCCGTCGGTGAGGCCGATGATGCTGATTTCGGGGCCCGTCAGCTTTTCTTCCAGCAGAAACGAGTACCAGCCCGTGTAGTGGGCCTGCAAATCATCCAGCGCCGCCTCGGCTTCGGCCGGCGAGGCGCACACGTACACGCCCTTGCCGGCGGCCAGGCCGTCGTACTTCACCACCACCTGGCCGCCCAGCTCGGCGGCCTTGGCGCGGGCCGCCGCCACCTGGTCGCTGCGAAACTGCCAGGCCTGGGCCGTGGCCACGCCGTGGCGGCGCATGAAATCCTTGCTCCACACCTTGGAGCTTTCCAGCATGGCCGCCGCCTTGGTGGGCCCGAACACCTGGATGTCGGTGCCCGCAAAAAAGTCGGCCACGCCGGCCGCCAGCGGGGCTTCGGGGCCCACCACAATCAGCCGCACGCCCTGGTGCCGGGCAAACGCCGCCACGCTTTCAAAATCGAGCGGGTCGAGCCCGGGGTGGCTGTTGGGAATGCCGGGGTTGCCCGGAATAACCTGCACCGAAGCCCCGTCGCGGGTTAGCTTGGCGGCCATGGCGTGCTCGCGGGCCCCGGAACCGAGGAGAATGATGGGTTTCATATGGTCAATCCCACTACCGGCGGGCTCTCTGAAAGGGCCACTTGCCGGTAGCTCGGGCGTGTCTTAGCTGATATCTTCGATGGAAATAATCTGGCCGCTTTCAAACCGAAAAACCGACTTGCCCTGCAAAGTGAGGAGAGCACCCGGCTGCAAACCATTCGGAAATTCTATGGCCGCAACCGCGCGGTAATCAATGAGCACCGTTACTTCGTCGCCGGCCGTTTGCCACTCCGTAATGCGCTGCTCCCGCTCAGAAAAGTAGGGGGTGGCTTGCTCGGCCTGCGCCCGAAACTGCTCTTTGCCAACGGTGGTCAGATTCACTTCGCCGCTGGAAATATTCCTGAACACCACCTCCTCGTGCAGGGGCCCCACCATGCCGGCTACATCAAAGCGGTTGTACGCTTCGATGTAGGCTTCAACCAGTTGCTGCGGCGTGCGGGTTTCCATGGGCAAAGGGGCGGGGCAATGTTACAGCGCGCGCAGCTCCGCGTCGGCGGCTTTCAGCTTGGCTTTGGTAGCAGTGATTTCCTGGCTCAGCCGCTGGCGCAGGCGCGGGATGTTGAGGGCCCGCAGCGCGGCCTGGGCGGCGTTGTCGGGGCGCACCACGGTGAGGTTGGGCGTGCCCGAGGGCATGACGACCGACGAGTTCAGGTTCATGGCCAGCTCGGCGTAGTCCTTCCACGGCGGGCAGCTGATGACGGGCACGTTCACGTTGGCCGCCAGGGCCCCACCGAGGCCGTTGCTAAGGCCAGCCACGGCGATAATCACGCCGGGCTCGATGGAGCGGTTCCAGACTTCGGCCATCGGGCCGATTTCTTCGCCGTTTTTGTGGGCCGAGGTCACGCGGAGCTGCGTGAACACCTCGTAGCCTTCGAAGAACGAGCGGATTTTCTGGCAATGCTCCTTGTCGGCGGGCGAGCCCATCACGATGTTCACCCAGGCGTCCTTCATCAGGCCGGCTTTCACCAGGTTGCTAACCAAGCGGTTGGCCACGTTGCCGCCGGTGGCGGTTTCGTCGGCCGTGGCCAGGGGCTGGCCCACGATGCGCTGGTAGATGTCGAGGTAGCGGTTGGTGGCTTCCTGGGTTACTTCGGGGGTCAGGGCGCGGGGGTATTTGCCGTCCACCTTGTTGGCAATCAGCCACTGGCGCACGTACTCCTTGTCCATCTGCTCGGCGCCTTCGGGGTTCTTGGCGTAGTCCTCGGCGCTCCAGAAGCGCGACGAATCGGGCGTGTGGATTTCGTCAATCAGAATCAACGCGCCGTTCAGCAGGCCAAACTCGTACTTGGTATCCACCAGGATGATGCCCTGCGAGGCCAGCAAGTCGGAACCTACCTTGAACAGCTCCAGCGCTTTCCCGGCCATCTTATCGTACAGCTCCTGGCTCACCCAGCCCTCGCTCACGAGGTTTTCGGGGGTGATTTCACGGTCCGACTCTTCCTTGGTGGTCGGCGTCACGATGGGCGCGGGGAACTGCTGGTGCTTGGTGAGGCCATCGGGCACGGTCACGCCCGAAAACGTGCGCTGGCCTTTCTGGTAGCCGCGCAGCATCGAACCGGTGATATAATTACGCACAATCATCTCCACCTTAATGGGTTGCGCTTCCTTCACCAGCATGGCATTGGCGTCAATCATCGCCTTCACGTGGTTGGGGATGATGTGGGCCGTTTTCTCGAACCAGAAGTTAGCCAAGCCGTTGAGCACCGCGCCTTTGTGCGGCACGGCGGTATCGAGCACCGAGTCGAAGGCCGACAGGCGGTCCGACACCACGATGAGGCGCGTGCTGTCGTCGATGCGGTAGCTGTCGCGGACTTTGCCGCGGTGCAGCAGTTGGAGCTGGGGGGTGGCGAAATGCGGAAGGGTGTTCATGGGGACTTAATTAGCTAAAACCGAATGTTTTTGAGCAATGTGCTCCACGATGTTTTTGAAGATTTGGAGCCCCGCGCCTTCGTCCGGGGCGGCGGGGTTTTGGCGGCGGCGGCGGGCCCAATCGGGGTGGTTGAAAGCCGAGAGGAAGGCTTCCGGGTGCGGCATCAGGCCGAACACCTGCCCGGTGGGGTCCGTCAACCCAGCGCAATTCAAATCCGCCCCATTGGGGTTGTGCGGGTACTCGCTCGTGCCGTCGCCGGCCGCGTCGATGTAGGAGAGGCAGTTGAAGCCGCCGGCTTCCAGGGCCCGGCGGGCGGCGGCGTCGGGCACCACGAGGCGGCCTTCGCCGTGGCGCACCGGCACTTCCAGCACATCAAGACCTTTGAGGAAGGGCGTGGCGGTGCGCGGGTGCACCCGCAGGCGCACCCAGCGGTCTTCGTAGCGGCCCGAGGCGTTGTGCGTCAGCGTCACTTCCGGCGTCACGTCGCCGCCGAGGTTGGGCAGCAAGCCGAGCTTCACCAGCACCTGGAAGCCGTTGCAGATGCCGAGCACGAACTTGCCGTCGGCGATGAACTGCTTGATGTCGTCGAGCAGCGTGCGGCCCCCGGGGCCCGTCTGGCGGTAGCGCAGCTTGTTGGCCAGCACCACGCCCGAGCCCAGGTCGTCGCCAAACGAGAACCCGCCGGGAAAGGTCAGCACGTCGAAATCGTGGATGCTCACCGCGCCGTGCAGCACCTGGTTGAGGTGCACGATGGTGGCCTGGGCCCCGGCCAGCCGGTAGGCCGCCGCAATTTCTTCTTCGCAATTGATGCCGAACCCGGTGAGCACGAGGGCCCTCACCACGCCGCCTTGTGCCGGCAATTGAACTTTATGTGCTAGCTCCTGTGAGTCTTGTGCCATCTAATTAAATTTTTGAGCCGATGCGCCGAAGGTTTGTGCCATTAGTGCCCGGCCGTTTCGCCAAAGCCGGCCAGCTCGTCCACGCCAAGCAATTGGTTGACAGGCCCATTCGACCAGCTGTGCCGCAGCTCGTTGGTGGGGGCCCCTATTACCGTCTGGTCCGCGTGGCGCACCGTCAACCGACCGTCGTCCGTTACCGTGCCCAGGCGCGTGGCGCGGCCGGCCAGCAGCTTTTCAAACGCCGCCACGTCTTCCGGGGCCACGGTGGCCACGAAGCGCGAGTGCGACTCCGCAAACAGCTGCGCCGCCAGGCCCAGCCCGCTTGCGGGCAGCTCCACCGAAGCGCCGCAGCCGTAGCCGAACGTGGCCTCGGCCAGCGCCACGGCGAGGCCGCCGTCGCTCAGGTCGTGGCAGGATTGGATGAGGTGCTGGTCGTTGGCCTGGCCGACGAGGACGTACAATTCCTTCGCTGCCGCGAAGCGCACCCGGGGCACCAGGGCCCCCAGCTCGCCGTGCAGGGCGTAGAATTCGGAGCCGCCCAGCTCGTCGTAGGTTTCGCCCAATAGGTAAATAACGTCGCCGGCCTGCTTGAAGTCGGAGGTGATGGCGCGCCGCACGTCCTCCATCTTCGCCGTCATCGAGTAGAGCACGGTGGGCGGCACGGAAATCTTCACGCCGTCGGCCTTGAAGTCGTTCTTCATGCTGTCCTTGCCGCTCGTGAGCGGGATGCAGTAGGCGGCCGTGGCGTCGCGCAGGGCCTCGCACATCTGCACCAGCTTGGCAAGTTTTTGCTTGCCGTCGGGGTTGATGGCGGGGTCGTACACCGAGTCGGGCACGCAGAAGTTGTCGTTCACCGACCAAAAAATGTTGTCGCCGGGCGACAGGTTGGGCAGCTTGCCGCCCACGGCAATAATCTGGCGCACAGCCTCATCAAACGAGCCGGCCGACATCTGGTAGGCGTCCAGGTCGCCGTAGCGGGGCAAAATGCCGTTGCTCACGGCCACGCCCTCCCAGCTTTCAAAGTTGAAGCGCACCACGGCCGCGTCCTGCGGGGCCTGGCCGGTGGCGCCCATCAGCGGCTTCACAATGGTGCGGCCCTTCACCTCGTGGTCGTACTGCCGGATGACGGCCTCGCGCGAGCAGATGTTGAGGGCCCCCAGCAGCTGGCGCAGCGTGGCGGTGTAATCGGCCAGGGCCGGGATTTCGGGCTCGGTGGCAACCGGCTTTTCGTACGCGGCTTCCAGCGTTTTGCGCGGCACGCCGTCGTGCAGGAATTCCAGCGCCAGGCGCGCCACGGGCTGCCCGTCGAAGTTCACGTCGAGCGAGCCGTCGGCGGTGAAGTGGCCGATGTCGGTCAGCTCCACTTCCATTTCCTGGCCCAGGGCCATCAATTCAGCCATCTTGCCCGGCTCCACCACCAGCGTAAACCGCTCCTGCGACTCGCTTACAAAAATCTCCCAGGGCCGCAGGCCGGGGTATTTCAGGGGCACTTTTTCCAGTTCCACCACCGCGCCGCCGCTGATGCCGGCCAGCTCGCCCACGGAGGAAGACAGGCCACCCGCGCCGTTGTCGGTGCTGCACTTGAGCAGGCCCCGGCGGGCGGCGAGGAGCAGGAAATCCATCGCCAATTTCTGGGTAATGGGCGAGCCGATTTGCACGGCCGTGGCGGGCGCGCTTTCGTCCAGTTCGATGCTGGAGAAGGTAGCGCCGTGGATCCCGTCCTTGCCCACGCGGCCCCCGGCCATCACAATCCGGTCGCCGGCGTCAATCTTTTTCTCCCACGAGTCGAGGCCCGCGAACTGCATGGGCATCACGGCCCCGGTGCCGCAATACACGAGCGGCTTGCCGCGGTAGCGGTCGTCGAACACGATGGCGCCGTTCACCGTGGGCACGCCCGACTTGTTGCCGCCGTCCTCGATGCCCTTGCGCACGCCCTCCAAAATGCGGCGCGGGTGCAGCTGGCCGGTCAGCAGGGGGCCGTCGTAGGCGGGGTTGCCGAAGCAGAGCACGTTGGTGTTGAACAGCAGCCGGGCCCCGCCGATGCCGGTGGCCAGCGGGTCGCGGTTGTTGCCCAAAATGCCGGTGATGGCCCCGCCGTAGGGGTCGATGGCCGAGGGCGAATTGTGCGTTTCCACCTTCCACACAAACAGCGACTCCGGGTTGATGCGCACGGCCCCCGCGTTGTCGCTGAACACCTTGATCAGCCAGTCGTTGCCGTTGGCGCGGAGCTGGCGGTCCACCTCGGCGGTGGCGTCTTTGATGTAGGTTTTGAAGAGCGAGTCGATCTGCTTCTCCTCGCCCGTCGCCAAATCCTTATAATTGATTATAGCGCTGAATTCCTTGTGCTTGCAGTGCTCCGACCAGGTTTGGGCGATGATTTCCAGCTCGCAGTCGGTGGGGTCGGCGGGCAGGCCCTGGGCCCGGCGCGCGGCCTGCGTGGCGGGGGCCCCGTAGTAGTCGCGCACGGCGCGCATCTCCTCCAGGTTCAGCGCGTAAATGTTGTCTTTGGAAAGCTGCACCAGGGCCCCGTCGCTGAGGCCGTCGAGCGAAATCGTCTCCGTAACGGCCTCCGCGCCGCCGCCGGGCCGGGGCGTGTAGTCGCGGATGCCGTCGGCCACGCGGCCCACCTCGAAGCGGTTGATCATCTTGTTGCCCAGCAGCTCCTCGGCCAGGCGGCGGAGGTCGGCGGCGGGCAAGTCGTTTTCGAGCAGGTACAGGCGCTTGCTGAAAATGTGCTGGGTGTGCGTGTCGAGCGGCTCGTTGAGGAAGTCGGCCAGCGCGTTCTGGGCGCTGGTGCCCTCGTCGTCGGTCACGCCGGGGCCCCGGGCCACCAGGATATAAGCAGCGAAGCCGGGCACAGGGGCCACGGCTTCGTTCAGGGTTACGTCGTGCAAAACCGGGTCGGCCAGGCAGCGGGTGGCAAAGGCGTGCAGCTGCGCGGTGCCGAGGGCCCCGTAGCGCACCGTGTAGCGGGCGGCGGTGCGCACGCGGCCGGTGGCCAGGCCCAGGTGGCGCGCCGCAGCGGCCGCCACCCGGTGGCCGTCGCCGTCGTGCTGGCCGGGTTTGAGGGTGAGTTGGATGGTGTGGGTAATCGGTTCCAAATCCGTCAAAATCATAAGTCCTCGCTAAAAATCTGCCCTCCCAATCAACGCATCCTCCTACGGCAGCTAAGCAGCCTGTTCGGGCCGGCTGCCCGGCTTCACGGCCGGAATCCCGGCCAGGTGGGCCGGGATGTGGTCGGCGTCAAACACGGCCGCGTTCACCGCCAACAGGGCAAAGTTCGGGAACGGAAGCTTCACCGCACCACCGGTGCGGTCAATTAAAGAGGCGACGGCCAACACCTCCACCCCCAGCCCGGCCAGCACGCGGGCCACCTCCAGGGTGCTCTTGCCGGTCGTAACCACGTCTTCTGCAATGACTACCCGCTCGCCGGGGCGCAGGTTAAACCCGCGCCGCAACGTCATTTCGCCGTGCGCGTCGCGCTCCGTAAAAAGTGACGGCACCCCCAGCTGCCGGGCCAATTCATAGCTCACCACCACGCCGCCCATCGCGGGGCCCACCACCGTATCGGGCACCAGGCCAGCCGCCCGCAGCTGCGCGGCCAGCACGGCCATGGCCGGGGCCGCCAGCTCCGGCCGCCGCAAAAAGCGGGCGCACTGCACGTACGTGTCCGAGTGCAGGCCCGACGACAGCTTGAAGTGGCCGCTGAGCAGCGCGTCTTCCCGGCGCAACTGCGCTTCCAGGATGGCGGCGATTTCGGCGGCGGGCAGGTCGGGGGTGAGGACGGACATTG
Source organism: Hymenobacter sp. (assembly GCA_025353745.1). Classification (GTDB taxonomy): domain Bacteria; phylum Bacteroidota; class Bacteroidia; order Cytophagales; family Hymenobacteraceae; genus Hymenobacter. The sequence goes on along the minus strand of JANXOE010000088.1, from coordinate 36,511 downwards.
TAGATAAGGAAGTTGGTACTGTTTTTATTTGAAAATGCGGCGGCCCGGCCCTGGCAGGCCGCGTCGCGCAACGGTTAACGGCAGGCCGAAGCGAACGGCGCGGCCTACCAAGTGCGCCCTACGGCCGGCGTTCGTTTATCTGGTCGCGCAGCTCCCGCGCCGCGGCCCCGGCGTCATCGGCTTGCCAAATGCTGCGCGAGGCGTTGATGAGCAGCCCGCTCCCGTCCGTGCGCAGGCCGGCTTTCAGGGTGGCGGCCAGGTCGCCGCCCTGGGCCCCGATGCCGGGCACCAGGAACCACTGGTGCGGGCAGGCGGCCCGCACGCGGGCCATGGCCGCCGGCTCGGTGGCCCCCACCACGAGGCCGATGATGGAATCGGTCAGTTCCTCGTCGAGCAGCCGGGCCACGCGGGCCGCGTAGTCGCTTAGGTAGCCGCCGCGGGTCAGGGCGGCGTCTTGCAGGCTGTGGCGGGGGTGGTTGGAGGTTTTGGCCAGCGAAAACACCAGCTTGCCGGGCCGGGCAAAGGGCCGCACGGCGTCGTCGCCCATGTAGGGGTTCACGGTCACGCCGTCGGCCCCCACCACGTCGTAGGCGAAGCGGGCGTAGTGGTCGGCCGTGTTGGCGATGTCGCCGAACTTGCCGTCCAAAATCACCGGAATGTCTTTCGGCACGCTTTGAACGGTGGCCTGGAGCAGCGCCACGCCGTTTTCCCGGCTCAGAAAAAAGGCCAGGTTGGGCTTGAACGCGGCGGCAAAGGCGCTGGTCTGGGCCACCACTTCGCGCAGGCGGCCGGCCACGGCGGCATCGTCGCCCACGGGGTCGAGGCCCACGCAGAGCAGCGAGTGGGCCGTTTGAATGCGGGTCAGCAGTTTTTGCATATGCAGCAAGGACGCGGCGAATCCGCGGGTAAAACGTTCAATCGCGCGGGCCCGCCGGGTCCGCGCCACACCTCAGGGCCCCCAAAAGCAAAACCGCCCGGCTTGCACCGGGCGGCTGGCTTCTGGCGGTTGGCTAGATAACGTTGTCGCGGTTGATGAGGAACGGCACGCACTCGCGGATGTCGGTCTGGCCGAGGATGAACTGGGCCACGCGGGCCATGCCCACGCCGGCGCCCGAGTGCAGCTTCACGTCGTGCTCCTCGTGGAAGCCCAGGTACCACTCGAAGTCTTCCAGCTTCATGCCCTGGCGGATGAGGCCGGCCAGCATCGAGCTGGTTTCCAGCTTGTGGCGCAGCTTGGCGCCGTTGAACTCGCGCTCGGCCGAACCAGCCGACTCGCCGGACAGCGGCAGCAGCAGGTCGGACGAGTTCACCACGCGCGGGTCGTCGTCGTTGTTGCGCATGTTGAAGAACTTGATGTCGGCCGGGTAGTGGGTGATGAAGATGGGGCCCTCCAACTCGGTGAGGCGGCCTTCTTCTTCGGCGCCCAGGTCGTCGCCCCACTGCAGGTCGGGGAAGCCGTTGGGCTTCAGCAGCTCGATGGCGTCGGCGTAGGTCATGCGCTTGAAGGTGAGGTCGACCAGGTCAGCCGCGTTGCGGCCGAACAGCGCCAGCTCCTTGGCGCACTTGGCGGCTACTTCATTGGCCGCCGTGCGCACGATGCCGCTCAGGTGGCCCAGCAGCTCGTCGAGGTCGCCCAGGTGCTCGATTTCAAACAGCGTGAACTGCGCCAGGCGGCGGTTGTCGGCGTTCAGCTCCTTGCGGAAGCTCTGGATTTCGCCGCACACGCGGCCGCCTTCCACGGCCTGGGTCAGCATCTCAATGTAGAGCTGGTTGCTCTGGGGCAGGAACATCTTCTTGCCGTCGTACCAGTCCAGGGTGAACAGGGTATCGGTGTTTTCGCAAGCACCGGTCACGCCCACGATGTGGGGCATGTTGTGCACGGTCACGAAGCCTTCCAGCTCGCAGTACTTGCGGGCCCCGCGCATCATGGCGTCCCATACTTTAATCACGGCCATGCGCTTGGCGTCCGTGCTCAGGTTGCGGTTGCCGGCGTGGGCTGAGGCGAGGGTAGCGGCGGCTACTTTCGGGGCGAGCGTGTTGGTATCCATAAAAACGGAAAATGAGTGGGTGAGGAGAATTACAGGAGTTGGAAGCCGGCCCGCCTGGACATAAAAAAACCGTTTCGGAAAACCGAAACGGCAGCGGGGCAAAAACCAGAAAAATCAACAAAACCGCCAAAGGCGACGACCGGCTGGTCTTCTCGCAGAACGGCTTGCAGCATCGTTCCGCGCTTCATCAGGTGATGATTTGGGCGAATCATGGTGCAAAATTACGACAGTTTTATTCCTGGCAATGGTTTGGTAATGTTAAATTTTTCTATGCGCCAAAATCAAAAAAACTTTGGCTGTAAAAATCGGGGTAATCGATTAATTCCGGCCTTGTTTTGGGCTTGCGGCCGGCGAACATTTTTTTTGGGACCGCCGGGCCGGTTGCGCGGCCGGGCGCACGTGCCGTAACTTTAGCTCTTTATTCCCTCCCCCGCCCGGTTGCGGGGCAAGACGTGGCCACGGCCGGGGCCCTGCTGCGCCTGGGGGCCCACGACTACCTCGTGAAAGACGCTTCCACCGGCGAGCACCTGTGGAGCCTGCTGGACAAGGTGCGCCAGCAGGTGCGCCGGAGCCGCGAAAACGAGGCCCTGCGCTTGCAGCTCGACGGCCGCGGCCACGGCAGCAACTCGTTCCTGCTGGGCACGCCTCCTGCACGCTGCACCTGCAGGAGCTGATCGGCAAGGCGGCCCGCACCACCATCACGGTGAGCGTGAGCGGCGAAACCGGCACCGGCAAGGGGCTTGTGGCGCAGGCCATCCACACCCGCTCGGAGCGGGCGGGGCGCTTCCACGAAGACTTGTACTACCGCCTGCTGGGCTTGCCCATCGATTTGCCGCCGCTGCGCGAGCGCGGTTCCGACGTGCTGCTGCTGGCCGAGGCCTTCGTACAAACGTTTTCCCAGCGCAACAACCTGCCCCCGCGCCGCATCGGCGACGACGCCCAGCAGCGGCTGCTGGCCCACGCCTTCCCCGGCAACGTGCGCGAGCTGAAGGCCGTGGTGGAGCGGGCCGCCGTGCTGGCCGAGGGCGACGTGATTGGCAGCTCCGACCTGTCGCTGCGGGCGACGACGGCCCCGGCGGCCAGCGCGGCCCCGGTCTTTACCTTGCGTGCGCAGACCGTTCGCCTCGTGCAAGACTGCCTGGATGAGTCCAACGGCGATGTGCTGGCCGCCGCCGACCGCCTGGGCGTCGGCAAGTTCACCGTGTACCGCCTGATAAAGCAACGGCTGGTGCAAGTGCACTGAGCACGCGGCGGGCCGGCAGCAGCTTGCGCCGCGCCGCCCCGCGGGCCTTTCGGCCGGCCTTGGCCGCGCCAAGCCCCGATCTTGTGCCAAGCCCTAATCTTATGAGGGCCCCGGGCAACTTAACGCCGGGCCAGTAGTTATACACCCAATCAAACCGGTCCCGTGCGGGGCCCGGTTATTTATTTGAACGGTTTATTCTTTCTTAGCTATGCTGCCCCTCTTGATCGGCTTGCTGGGCGCCGCTGCCCTGCTCGCCCGCCGCGCTGCCCGCGCGCCCCGCCCCGAACTAGTGCCCGTGCCGGTACGCGCAAAGTCCAAATAAAAAAAGCAGCCCGCGGGCTGCTTTTTTGTTGGTTTGCCGGTACGGAAGCCAACGGGCCGGCGTTGGGCCGTTGCCGTTAGTGGATGACGAGCTTACTCATTTGGTTGGTGCCGCCGCCTTCCAGCTTCACGTAATACAGGCCGTTGGCGAAGCGGCTCAAATCGAGCACCTTGGTCGCGCGGTCGTTCAGGTCGCTCATCGTTTCGCGGTAGATCACCGAGCCGATGACGTTCAGCACTTGCAGCTCGACGCGGCGGCCCTCCTGGCCGTTGATGGTGAGGTGCACGATGCCGGTGCTGGGGTTGGGGTAGATCACCAGCGTTTTGTCGTCGTTGCCGGGGCGCACTTGCACCGACGTTGCACGCCCGGCCTCTCCGGGAGCGGGGCGGGCCACAGCGCTGGCAAGGCCGCTAGCAGCCAAGGCAATGCAACAAGAAATCGTGAGTAGGCGTGGCATCATACAGGAATTCAGGGAGTAGAAAACCGGCCCGGCCGGTGTGAGACGGGCAAGGCTGATTAGGACTAACGGGAGGAATCGGTTTTGGTTGGCAAAGGTAATATTAAATACCTATGTTATTGACAAAAAAGCTATTATTGTCGACGAAATTCAACCTTTTCCCGTTTGTTCAACACTTTACACCGACCAACTAAGTGGACGTTCTCATTATTGGCGGCGGATTGGCCGGTTTGGCGGGGGCCCTCGACCTGGCCGGGCGCGGGCACGAAGTGGCCGTGGTGGAGCGCCGGGCCTACCCCTTCCACCGGGTGTGCGGCGAGTACCTGAGCAACGAGGTGCGCCCTTACCTGGCCCGGCTCGGCGCCGACCCTGCCCCGCTGGGCCCGGCCGACATCCGGCGGTTTGAGCTTTCGTCGCCGGCCGGCCGGGTGCTGCGCAGCCCCCTCGACCCGGGCGGCTTCGGGGTGAGCCGCTACGTGCTCGACGAGTTTTTGTACCGGCGGGCCCTGGCCGCGGGGGTGGCGTTCTATCTGCCCGCCACGGTGGCCGGCGTGGCCTTCGACGCTGCCGCGGGCCGCCACGCGGTGGCCCTGGCCGACGGCCGCACGCTGGCCCCGCGCGTGGTGCTGGGGGCCTACGGCAAGCGCGCCAACCTGGACCGCCAGCTGGCGCGGCCGTTTTTTCAGCAGCGCTCGCCCTACCTCGGGGTAAAGTACCATTTGCGCCTGCCGGGCCTGGCCCGCGACGTGATTGCGCTGCACAACTTCCGCAACGGCTACGCGGGGATTTCGGCCATCGAAGACGGGAAAGTGTGCTTCTGCTACCTCACCGCCCGCCAGAACCTAAAGGACCACGGCAGCATTCCGGCGATGGAGGCGGCCGTGCTGCACCAAAACCCGCACCTGCGCGCCGTTTTCCGCGACGCCGAATTTCTGTACCCGCAGCCGGAGGTCATCAACGAGATTTCCTTCGCCCCGAAGCAGCCCGTGGAGCAGCACGTGCTGATGTGCGGCGACGCGGCCGGCCTCATCACGCCTTTGTGCGGCAACGGCATGGCCATGGCCCTGCACGGGGCCGCCCTGGCCGCCGCCGCCGCCCACGATTTCCTGGCCGAAAAAACTTCGCGCCCCGCCATGGAAGCGGCCTACGCCCACGCCTGGCGGGCGCAGTTTGGGGCGCGGCTGCGGGTGGGGCGTGCGGTGCAGGGCCTGTTCGGGGGCCCCGTGCTGAGCGAGGCCGTGGTGGGCGGCCTGCGCCACTGGCCGGGGGCCGTGCGGGCGCTGATGCGGCGCACCCACGGCCAGGCGTTTTAGGGCAACCCGCTCAGCACCTGCCGGCAGGGCCCCGAACGCCGGAATGTTATTGGCGTTATTTTAGCTAGGCATTGCGCAAAGCCGTTGGTTCTGCCGTAAGTAGCAGCGCCGATGTCCGGGGTGGCCTGTACATTCAGCGGCCGCAACACCCGTATACCGCCTGATTGTCAGAATCCGTAACGCCCTCCGGAATGCCGAGCTATTTAGGTGCCATCGGCACTGCCAACCCCGTCCACCGCATTGCCCAGCTGCAAATTGCCGATTTCATGGCCCAGGCCCTGGAATTCGGGGAGCACGACGCGCGCAAGCTGCGGGCGCTGTACCGGGTGTCGGGCATCGAGCACCGCTACTCGGTGCTGCCCGACTACGGCCGGGCCAACGGCGCGTACACGTTTTTCCCCAACACGCCCGGCCTGGAGCCGTTCCCGGGCGTGGGCCAGCGCATGGCCGTGTACCGCCGCGCGGCCTTGCCCCTGGCCACCGAAGCCGTGCGCGACTGCCTGCGCCAGGTGCCCGACGTGGCCCCGGCCAGCGTCACGCACCTCATCACGGTGAGCTGCACGGGCATGTACGCGCCGGGCCTCGACATTGAGCTGGTGCAGGCCCTGGGCCTGCGGCCCGACGTGCGCCGCACCTGCGTGAACTTCATGGGCTGCTACGCCGCCGTGAACGCCCTGAAGCTGGCCGACGCCTTTTGCCTGGCCGATGCCCGCGCCCGCGTGCTCGTGGTGAGCGTGGAGCTGTGCACGCTCCACTTCCAGAAAAGCGCGGCCGAAGACCACCTCGTCAGCAACGCCCTGTTTGGCGACGGCGCGGCGGCCGCGCTGGTGCAGGCCGCGCCGCTGCCCAACGGGGCCCCCAGCCTGGCCCTGCAAGCGTTTCACTGCGGCCTGGAGCCCGACGGCCACGACGACATGGCGTGGCACATCAACGACTTTGGGTTTGAAATGACGCTCTCCGCCTACGTGCCCCGGCTGATTCAGCGCGGCATCCGGCGCCTCACCGACGGGCTGCTCGACAGCTTGCCCGTGCAGCTGGCCGACATCCGCCACTTCGCCATCCACCCCGGGGGCCGTAAAATCCTCGAAACCATCGAGGGCGAGCTCGGCCTGACCCGCGCCGACAACCGCCACGCCTACCGCGTGCTGCGCGACTACGGCAACATGTCGTCGGCCACGGTGCTGTTTGTGCTGCGCGACGTGCTGGCCCACGCCACCCCGGCCGACCACGGGGCCCCCGTGCTCAGCTTCGCCTTCGGGCCGGGCCTGACGATGGAGGCCATGCTGCTGGAGGTTGCCTTCAACGATGACCAGCTAACCGTTGAAAACGCGGCCAGAACCAGCAAAACGGCAGCTCACGCCACGGAAAGCAGTTTCGCCGAAGCCGAGGCGGCGGCTAACTGATCGACGGCTCATGTTGGATAAACGAGCGCCCGGCCCCGAGCTGATGGACGACCTGACGCTGGCCGACGACGCGCTGCGCCAAAACCTCGACGAGTTGGAAACCATCAACACGTGGCTCGGCGGCTACCAGCCGGTGCTGAACGCCCTGGACCGGCTCAAAAGCCGGTTTCCGGCCGGGCGGCCCCTGCGCCTGGCCGACCTCGGCAGTGGCGGCGGCGACACGCTGCGCCACGTGGCCCGCTGGGCCCGCCGCAACGGCGTGCCCGTGGCGCTGACCGGCGTCGACGCCAACCCGTTCATGCTGGACTACGCCCGCGCCAAAAGCGCCGACTACCCCGAAATCAGCTACCAGCAGGCCGACATCTTCTCGGCTAAATTCCAGGCCGAAACCTACGACGTGCTGACGGCCAGCCTGTTCTGCCACCACTTCACCGACGACGAGCTGGGGGCCCTGCTCCGGCAGTGGGCCGGGCAGGCGCGGGTGGCCGTCGTCGTCAACGACCTGCACCGGCACTGGCTGGCCTACCACGGCATCAAATGGCTCACGCGGCTGCTGGGCGGCTCCTATCTGGTGCGCCACGACGCGCCGCTGTCGGTGGCCCGCGCCTTCCGGCGCGCCGATTGGGGGCCGCTGCTGGCCCGCGCCGGCATCGCACGCTACGAGCTGCGCTGGCGCTGGGCGTTTCGCTGGCAGCTGATCATCCCCGGCGGCGGGAACTGAGCCGGCGCCGGCGCGCCCACCGCCCCGCCGCTCACTGGTAGAGCGCGGCGGCCACTCGAAACGTGTTGGCGTGGGCCTCCACGATGTCGGCGATGCGCTCGGAGTAACCGCCGCCCATGCACACCACCACCGGCAGGCCGTGGCGGTGGCAGAGGCTGAGCACCAGCTCGTCGCGCCGGCGGCAGCCGTCGCGGCTGAGGGCCAGGTGGCCGAGCTTGTCGGTGGCCAGCACGTCGACGCCGGCCAGGTAAAACACGAAATCGGGGCGTACCTCGGCCAGCAGGCGGGGCAGGGTTTCGGCCAGCAGGGCGAGGTATTCGGCGTCGGCGGTGCCGTCGGGCAGGGGCAGGTCGAGGTCGGACGCCTCCTTGCGGGCGGGGTAGTTGCGGGCGCCGTGCACGGAGAACGTGAACACGCGGGGCTCGGCCCGGAAGATGGCCGCCGTGCCGTTGCCTTGGTGAACGTCCAGATCGACAATCAATATTTTTTGAGCCAACCCATTGGCCAGCAGCCAGGCGGCGGCGGCGGCCTGGTCGTTGAGCAGGCAGAACCCCTCGCCCCGGTCGCGAAAAGCGTGGTGGGTGCCGCCGGCGATGTTCAGGGCCACGCCGTGGGCCAGGGCCCGCCGGGCGCACTCGATGGTGCCGCCGAGGATGGTGATTTCGCGCTCGAACAGCGCCGCCGACCACGGAAAGCCGGTGGCGCGCTCCTCCGGCCGCGTAAGCTGGCCGCGGCGCAGGCGTTCGAAATACCCGGCGTCGTGGACCCGCAGCACATCGGCGGCGGGCGGGGCCGTGGGCACGAAAAAATCGGCGGGCGCGGCGGTGCCTTCGCGCAGCAGCTGCTCGGGCAGCAGCTCGTACTTCAGCATCGGGAAGCGGTGGGCGACCGGCAGCGGGTGGGCGTAAATGGGGGCGAAGGCGATGGACAGCATCCGGCCTTATTTCCTGGCGGGCGCGGCCTTAAAATCCAACCCGCTGAGCACGGGCCCGGCGTCCTGCACCGTCAGGCGCAGCGTATGTTGCCCGGCCGGCAACGTGCCGGGGCCCTTGGCAACCAGCGGCCAATCGGCGGCGGGGGCATTGGCGGGCACCTCGAAGGTGCCGAGCGGCTTGCCGTCAAGCGCGAGGACCAGGCGGGCGGCGTGGGGCGTGGGGTTGGCAGCGCGCAGGCGGGCCGCATAGGGCCCCGCATGGCCGATGCGCACCGTGTAATTCAGCCACTCGCCGGCGGCGGTGTGGTCCACCACGAAGCCGGGGCCGGCCGGGTTGGGGCTGAGGTCCACCCCGTCGTTGCGGTAGGCCCCGCCGGCGTTGGGCGCGGGCGCTTGCAGGCCCCCGGTTTTTTCGGCGTAGGTGTCGAAGTACGCCTTGCCGTTGCGGCCCAGGTCGTAGTCGGCGGCGGGCACGGAGCCGGGCAGCGCCAGGGCCGCGAAGGGCCGCGTGGCGTCGGTGCGCAGCTCGCGGGTGAGGGCGTCCACCACGTCGGGGTTCACGCGGCAGTGGGCAAACCGGCTGTTGCGCAGCAGCGCGGCGCGGCCGGCGGCGTCGAGGATGCTGCCGTAGGGCGGCACGTCGAGCAGGCTGGTGCGGCCGCCCACGCGCTTGAGCGTCCAGTGGCACCAGCCGATGCCCTGGGCGTCGTAGGTGCGGTAGGCGGCGGCGATCCACTCGTTGGAGTTCTCGCCCGTTTCGCCCACCCACACCGGCACGCGGTGCGCGGCCCGGAACCGCACCATGCCCCCGATGAGCGACACCTGGTTGGGGTTGTGGGCGTCGGCGGCCTGCGGGTCGTTGGTGCTCCAGTAGTGGTGGGCGTTGTACACGAGGTTGGTTTTGTCCTTGGCTTGGAGCGCGGCCGGCGTCAGGTTGGTGTAGTCGTTGCCGTAGCCGTTGCCTTCCAGCAACAGCAAGTGCGGGTCGCCCTGGGCCCGCACCGCGTCGATGAGGCGGCTGAACAAGGCGTTCAATTCGGTGTGGTCGGGCGAGAGGCCGTGGGCGGCGTCCACGTTGTGGGGCTCGTTGATGAGGTCGTACATGGCCACGGCCGGGTTGTTTTTGTAGCGCGCGGCCAGTTTTTCCCACAGCCGCACCGTCAGGTCCTGGTAGAGGAGCCGGCCCTGGGCGTCGCGGCGCTTCCAGAGGTCGAGCGGCACCAGGTTGTCGTTGATGTTGCGGTCGGTGCCTTCGCCGCCGGGGGCCGCGTGCAGGTCCAGCACCACGTACATGTTGCGGGCCGCGCACCACTCAATTACTTTATCCAGAATGGCAAAGCCCGGCGCCTGGTCGGGGCTCGTGAACAGCTCGTCGCGGTCGTACCAGCCGGCCAGGGCCTGCACGTAGGCGGGCACGTCGCCGGTGGCCAGGGCCTGGTTGCGGGCATGGCGCTGGGCGGCCGTCAGCAGCAAATCGTAGTGAAACGGCACCCGCACGCAGTTAAAGCCCTGGTCGGCAATGAAGTTGATGTCGGCCTGGGCAACGTAGCTGGCGCGGTAATCGGAATAAAACTTTTCCTCGTCGGCCTCGGGCATCGTGCGCAGCAGCGCCCGCTTGATGCGGCCCTGCGAATTGAGCGTGTCCGTGTTGAGCATGTAGCTTTCCTGGAGCAGCCAGCCGCCCACGTTCACGCCGCGCAGGCGCACTTCGCGGCCGGCGGCGTCCACGATGCGGGGGCCCTCGGCGTGCAAGAGCGGCAGCGATTGGGCGGCGGCACGGCCCCCGAGCAGCCCCAGGGCCAAGGCAACGAACAAGTGTTTCATGGCCCCAAGCTACGCAAAGCGCCGCGGCAAGGCGGGCCGGCGGGCCGGAAAAGCCGCCCGGCCCCGGGGCCCCCCAAAAGCAAACCGCCTCGCTGCACACGGCAGCGAGGCGGTTTGTGAGGCATGCTGGGCTCGAACCAGCGACCCCCACCGTGTCAGGGTGGTACTCTGAACCAACTGAGCTAATACCCCAAAGGTGCCCGCGGCGGCCAGCGGCGGCGGGCCGGGCAAAGGTAGCACCGGCGGCTTCAATTTGGCAGGGCTCAGCCATTTTTTTGCGCCCGGCGCGCCCGGGCAGCAACTTTCCGGGCGCGGCAAAGTATAGGGCTCCGTCGATACCCGGCGCGGGGCCCCGGTAGGGCAACCGCTTTCACCCTATCTTTTTTCCTTCCCACTTTATATTTCCTTCCCACACTATGAAAAATCTTCTGTTCACGCTTTTGCTGGGGGCGGCGGCGGCCCCGGCGGCCCTGGCCCAGGCCCGCGCCGGTGGCAACCTTAGCTCGAAAGACTACACCGGCGGCGCGGTCACCGAAACGCGCAACACCGGCTTCGGCATCAAGGGCGGCTACAACCTGTCGAACGTCTACGGCTCGGGCAAGGACCTGCTCAACCCCGACGCTCTCAACGCTTTCCACGGCGGCGTGTACGGCCAGTTCGGCCTCAGCCAGTTCTCGTCGGTGCAGGTCGAGCTGCTGTACTCGCGCAAGGGCTACATCACCCACTTCCCCGCCTTCGGCCAGCGCACCACGCACCTCGACTACCTGGAACTGCCCGTCCTGTACGTGGGCAACCTCACCAACAACCTCAGCTTCCACATCGGCCCGCAGGTGGCGCTGCTCACCAACGCCCGGCTGGGCGACCAGAACATTGCCATCTCCGAAGGCGGCTTCAATACCCTCGACTTCGGCGGGGTGGCCGGCCTCGAAGCCCGCATCGGCCCCGCGCGCCTGGGCGTGCGCTACGACCTGGGCCTCGGCAACGTGTACAAAGACGGCGTGACGGTGCGCTACGACGGCAACAAAGTGGTCGACATCACCAATACCAACATCCACAACCAAACCTTCCAGGTGTACCTGGGCCTGGGCTTCACCCAATAAAACCGGTTTGTTGAGTATCCGCCCCTGAAAAAGGAAGCCGCGCGGCTTCCTTTTTCAGGGGCGGTGGCGTTAATTCGCTTCTGGTATGATGACGATGACGGCCCCCGACCCCCTTGCCCTGCACCAGGCCCGCGAGCTGCTCGAAGGGCGCGGCCTGGCGGTGCTCGCCGCCTGGGTGCTCGGCAACGTGCTGGTGAGCGGCTACTTCGTGGGCCGCACCGACCGGCGCACCGCCGCCCACCACTTCCATTTCATGAACGTGGCCTGGGCCCTGGTGAACGCCGGCCTCGCCACCTGGGGCATCCTCGGCCTGTACCGCGCCCTGCCCGCCGGCTGGCCGCTGGCCGCCGAAGCCGCCGCGCACCACCACGACGAGCGCCTGTTCCTGCTCAACGCCGGGCTCGACGGGCTGTACCTGCTCACCGGGCGCTGGCTGCGCCACCGGGCCGCGGCCCCCGCCGCCGGCAACCCCGCCCGGCTGGCCGGCTACGGCCGCTCGCTGGCGTGGCAGGGCGGCTTTTTGCTGGCGTTCGACGTGGCGATGGGGGCCCTGCTCTACGCCACGGGCGGGCCGCTGCGGGCCGTGGGCCTGTAGAGAAGCCATCGGCTCAATCGCACGCAAAAGGCCCGCTACTGCGCAGTAGCGGGCCTTTTGTGTTGTGGGCGGCGGGCCCTACTTGTGGGCGGTGGGCTGGGCTTCCAGCATTTCCTCCACGATTTTCTTGTTAAAGGCCGGGATGTCCGCCGGCTTGCGGCTGGTGATGAGGCCGCGGTCGGCCACCACTTCCGAGTCTTCCCAGTGGGCCCCGGCGTTTTTGAGGTCGGTGCGCAGGCTGGGCCAGCTCGTCACGCGCTTGCCGCGCACCGCGTCGGCCTCGATCAGCGTCCAGGGGCCGTGGCAGATGGCGGCCACCACCTTGCCCGAGGCGGCAAACTCGCGCACGAAGGCCACCACGTCTTTGTCGGTGCGCAGCACGTCGGGGTTCATCTGGCCGCCGGGCAGCACCAGGGCGTCGTAGTCGGCCGGCGTCGCGTCGGTGATGACTTTATCGACGCTCACCTGGCGGCCCCAGTCTTTGCTGGGCCCGTCCCAGCCCTTGATGGAGCCGCTTTTGAGGGAGATGACGTCGGTTTCGGCGCCCTCGCCTTCCAGAAATTTTTTGGGCTCGTCGAGCTCGGCTTGCTCGAAGCCGTCGGTGGCGATGATGGCGATTTTCTTGCCTTTGAGCTTATCGCTGCTGAAGATGGACATGACGGATGTGGATTGGTGAGAGGGCCGGGGGCAGTCCCGGCCCTTTCTCTTACGCCCGCTTTTAAGGACGGGTTTCCCTTCTGTTATTTGGGTGCAAAACAAACCCAAGCGCCAGCCGTGCGCGCAACGCCACTATATTTGGCGCTGACACCCCCCCCGACCACCCTTGGTGCCGGGCTACAAAACAGTCATCACGCCAAGCCCTGCCGACCCACGCGGCCAGCGCAGCCACGCAGCTCATTCAACGATTGCATGATTGACAAAACACTACAAAACAGATTATTGAAAATTAGCCGGGGCCCTCACTCCCTCCGAGCAGGCCGTTCCCTGGCAAAGGCGCGCGGCCGTAAGTGGCCCCAAATGCCTACTTTTGAAATCATCCTTTACTACATGTAAACTTCATCTTTGACCGTTGGCCGGTATTTTATGAACCAGACTACAGCCAGATTTTAAGATACTAACCTTTATTCTATACAGGATAATATTTTATATAAATATATATTATACCAGTATTTAATTAAACTAAACAGCGTTGAATGAAAATATTTGCCGTTTCAGTCGTCAAGAATGAAGTAGATATTATAGCGAAGAACCTGCTGGATGCTACGCGTTGGGCAGATAAAATATTCGTTCTGGACAACGGCAGCACGGACGGCACCTGGGAAATTGTCCAGTCATTGGCATCTGAAAAAATCATTCCCTGGAAACGCGACACCACCCCGTTTTACAACGGAATAAGGGCGCAGGTGTACCACGCGTTCAAGCACCTGGCCAGCCAAGACGACTGGTGGTGCTTTCGTTTGGACGCGGACGAATTTTACGCGGACAATCCGCGCGAATTTTTGGCCAAAGTGCCCAAGAACCATCATTTCGTGGTCACGGATACCATTCATTTCCGGCTGACGCACGAGGACGTGGCCGGCGGAATCTCCCCCCAGGGAATCGAAGACATTCGCTACCACGAGAAACACACGTGGAGCGAAGCCCGGTTTTTCCGCCACCGCAACGGCATGGAGTGGACCCCGGCCATGGTCCGCCCCAAACACATGGGCGTGATGCACCCGAACCGAATAAAAGTCAAGCATTACCAGTTCCGCTCCCTTGAGCAAATAAAAATGCGGGTGGCGGTGCGGGCAGAGGCCCGGCGGCACGGGCATCCGGGCTTCGTGTACTCGGTTGACAGCAACATCAACTCGTATATATTCGATAGGGACTGCCTTAACTATTACGCCGGCGACAATAAGTGGGATTTAACCGGCCCGCTCACTCCACTTTATCAGCGATGGTACGAAGTGGCCATCAAAACGGTTTTTCATGCGCTGGGCATCTACCCGTAAAAATCCGTTTCAGCGCCAAAACCCGGGCGCAGGCGCGGGGCTTCGCTCCGGAAAACGGGTTGGGCGCGCGGCCGATGGGCGGGCCTTTGCTGCTCAGTTCAGCTGCAAGCCCTGGGCGGTGAAGCGCCGGTAAATGCCCGCCAGAATTTCGCTCTTGGTCAGCTCCTGCTGGCGGATGTTGTTCACCCAGAACAGCACTTTCAGCTCGTAAATCTGGCCGTTGACGTTGCTGAGCAGGATTTCGGGCGTCGGGGCGGGCATGGTGTAGGGGCTGCTTTTGATTTCCTGCTGAATCTGCTCGCGGGCGGTGCGCAGGGCGGTTTCCATGTCGGTTTCCTGGTCGGTGCCGGGCGCCACTTTCAGCACCAAATCCACGCGGATGTGGTCGTTGGTGCGGGTCCAGTTGATGACGTGGCCGGAGAGCAAATCGCCGTTGGGCACGATGATTTCGGAGCCCGTGACGGAGGTGAGCTTGCTGGAGCGGATGCCGATGTCCTGCACGCGGCCCGCCTTGCCGGCCACTTCGATGAAATCGCCGACGTGGAACGGCCGCTCGAAAATGAGGATGATGCCCGACACGAGGTTGTTGACGATGCTTTGCAGGCCCAGGCCGATGCCCACGCTGAGGGCCCCGAACACGATGGCGATTTTGCTGAGCGGCAGGCCCGTGGCGGCCGTGGCCAGCGCGAAGCCCACCACCACCAGCAGCAGCCGCAGGGCCACCAGCCACGAGCCGCGGTGGCGGGCGTCGGGGCCGTCGCTTTCGCCCACCTCGCCAAAAAAGTAGCCGATGTAGCGCTGCACCTGCGCCGAAAGGAAGAGGATGACAAAGAACAGCAGCACGTTGCCCAGCGTGAAGGCGGTGCTGCCCAGCAGGTGCGGGGCGGTGAGCAGGTGGTCGAGGGCGCGGTAAAGGGTGTCGTGCAGGTTCAGGTTGGAGGCGAACACCAGCAGCCACAGGCCCCCGGCCACCGCCGTGAGCAGGCGCAGCAGGTGGGTTTCGATTTTGGCAAAGTCGAAGTGCGCCGCGCTGCCCACGGCCAGCCGGCTGCTCAGCACCTGGAGGTGAAAGGCTTCGGTCAGCAGGTCGATGAACACGGCCAGGCCGATGCCCTGGGTGAGGCCGAAAATGGCGGCCGTGCTCAGCATCTTGGCCAGGCTCAGGCGCCCCGATACGTTGCAGGCCACGGCCAGCACGTTCAGGGCCGTGAACACCGCCGCCACCACCACCACGAAGCGCGGCATGGCCACCTGGCGCCGGATGCGCAGCAGCAGGAATGCCCCGATGCCCACGGCCAGCGCGTCGAGCAGCAGCAGGCCCCAGCGCGCCAGCAGGCCGGGGGCCCCATGGGCGTTGGCCACGGCCAGCACCCCAAAAAACGCCACCAGCCCCAGCCAGTACCCAAACGAGCGGCGCGACCAGCTGCGCGCAAACACCGCCGTGAGGGCCCCCAACAGCAGCGCCTGCAGCACGTCGAGGTACACGGGCGGCGGGTGCAGCTCCAGGGCCGGCGCCAGGCTGAACACCACGGCCAGCGTGGCCGCCACCGGCCCCGGCCGCAGGTACACGAAGGGCTCCTCCACGGCCAGCGCCCGCCGCTGCACCCGGCGGTAGTTGAAGGCCACCCAGCCGTAAAACACTAGCCCGATCAGGGCCATGTAGGCCCAATTGTCCCAGTTGTCGGCGAAGTAGAAGGCAACGATTTTCTGGCGGTACTCCTCGGCGTGGTGCGGGTCGGCGGGGGCCATTGGGGCGCGCCGCGTGGCCCGTGCGGCCCACAGCGGCGGGTACTCGGCGGCGAGGGCGGCGCGCTCGAAGCGGTGCATTTGCTGGTCCACCTGGTCTTGCAGCTCCAGGGCCTGGATGTAGCCGGCGGCCACCTGGGTTTGCAGCTGCTGCACGCGCTTGAACCGCTGGGCCAGCAGCTGGCCCGTGCGCTGCTTGCGCACCAGCATCGCGGAGTCGGCCCGCTCCAGGGCCAGGGAGGCGTCGTCGGGGTGCGGCACGCGGGCGGGCGGGGCCGCCAGGGCCCCCAGCTGGGCCTCCATGCCCTCCATTTGCTCGTGGGTGGCGGCGAGGGCCGTCCGCCACTCGGCCAGCTGCTCGCGGATGGTGCCCAGCATGAGCCGGCACATCTGCAGCTGCTTGATGTCGGTGACGGCCCCAGTTTCTTCCACGCTGTGGCGGATGGCGTGCAGGTTTTCGGCGAGGCCGGGCAGGTCGTCGGCCACGCCGCGGGCGTCGAACACGTTGCGGGCCGCGCCCGAAATCTCGCTCAGCGTGGTGTAGGCCACCTCCAGCCGGTGCGACTCGTCGTGGCTGGCCGTGTCCGGCACGGCCGCCGCTTTCGGCCGCGGGGCCCCGGGCTGGGCCGCGGCCCCCGCGGCGGCCAGCAGCAGCGCCAGCAGGCATTCGAGGGTAAAAGCGTGCCGCCGGGCCCGGCGCAGCGCATTCGTGATAACGGGATAAACCACCAGGTAACGTATTATAATTATAAAGAAGCGCCGTGGAACTGAGAACGGGAAATGTACGGCCGGCCGCCGCAAAAAGCCCCACCCGCAGCCCCGCGAAGCCCGGCCCGGGGCCCCTCATTCTTTCCTTACGCTGCGCCGCCCACGCGGCGCAGCTGCTTCAGCTGCCGGCGCAGGGCCCGGAGGCGGTCGTCGAAGCCGTCGGGCTCGAAGGCCACGTCGTCGACGTCGAGCTCGTCGAGCAGGTCCATCAGCGCGTCGGCGTGGTCGAGGCGGGGGCCGGCGGGCCGGCGCACGAAGGCCATTTCGGCCCACAGCAGGGCCAGCAAGCGCTGGCCGTCGGCCGTGCGCATCTGCATTTCTACCACTAAAGTGGAATTGTCGAAGTGGATGAGCTGGCTGCTGATGCGCACCTGCGCGCCCTGCCGGGCCGGCCGGTGGTAGCCGAGCTGCTGCTTCGTGAACGCCCATTCGGCCTGCTGGGCGCGGGCCAGCGCGCCCAGGTTCCGGTCGTAATGGGCGGCCACCTGGGCCGCCCGGGCCTCAAGGAAGTAGGCGAGGTAGCGGGCGGGGTGCAGCAGGCCCAGCGCGTCGCAGTCTGCGGCCTCGACGAGGCGCGGGGTTTCGGGGGTGCGGACGGGCGCGGGCATAGGCAGCGGGGAAGTTTCGGGGGCCGCAAAGGTCGGCCGCGCGGCCGGAAACCGCGGCCGGGGGCCCGTTATTTACTCGGCGTGCCTAACATATCCCCGAAAATCCCCTATCTTTTGCTCCCTTTTCTTCGCCCCAAATCCCGCCCATGTTCACGCTCACGCCCGCCCGCTCCGTCCTGCTCCAGGCCCTGGCCGACACCTTCGTCCCGGCCCTGCCCGACGGGGCCCCGGCCGGCTCCACCGGCCTGAGCCTGGACAAGTTGCAGGACGCCATCCGGGCGCAGCCGCTGGGCGCGCAGGCCGAGTTCGGCCAACTCCTGGACCTGATGGAAAAGCCCCTGCTGGGCCTCACCTGGCTCGGGCCGCTGAAGCCCTTCCGCCGGCTGGGGCCCGCCCAGCGCGAGCAGTTGCTGCAAAGCTGGGCGGCGTCGAACGTGCCGGCGCTGCGCAAGGCTTTCAACGGCCTGCGCAAGCTTTGCGCCCTGCTCTACTACGGCGGCAGCACGGCCGAGGTGCCCGCCGCCTGGGGCCGCCTGGGCTACCCCGGCCCCGCCGAGCGGCCCGTGGACACGCCCAAGCCCATCCGCACCCTGCGCCCCACCCAGGACGCCGACTACGCGTGCGACGTGCTGGTGATCGGCTCCGGGGCGGGTGGCGGCGTGGTGGCCGGCGAGCTGGCCCGGGCCGGGCACGACGTGCTGGTGCTCGAAAAGGGGCCCTACTGCCACGGCTGCGACTTCACCCAGCGCGAGGTGGACATGCTCGGCCGGCTCTACGACGCCAAGGGGGCCCTCGCCACCCAGGACGGCAGCGTGGGCATCCTGGCCGGCTCCTGCCTCGGCGGCGGCACCACCGTGAACTGGGCCGGGGCCTTCCGCACCCCCGACTACGTGCTGCACGAATGGGCCCGCGAGCACGCCGCACCCCACTTCGCGTCGCCGGAATTCAGGCAAAGCCTCGACGCCGTGGCCCGCGCCATCGGCGTGAACACCGACTACGCCCGCCACAACGGCCAGAACCAGGCCCTGTGGGACGGCTCGACCCGGCTGGGCCAGGAAGTGAAGCTGATTCCGCGCAACGAAAAGGGCCTCACCGACTCGGAGGCGCACTTCCGGGCCCTGGGCTACTCCACGCTCGGCGACGGCCACGGCCTCAAGCAGGGCACGCTGAATACGTACCTGCTCGCGGCGTTCGAGCACGGGGCGCGCATCCTGGCCGATACGCGGGTGGAGCGCGTGACCGTCGCGGGCGGCCGCGCCACCGGGGCCGAAGCCGTGCACACCACCGCCGACGGGCGCGCGGTGCGCGTAACGGTGCGGGCCCAGCGCGTGGTGGTGGCCGGCGGGGCCGTGCAAACGCCCGCGCTGCTGCTGCGCTCCGGCCTTCAGCACCCGCACCTGGGCCACCACCTGCACCTGCACCCCACCGTGGTGGTGGGGGCCCGCTACCCCCACGCCATGAACTCGTGGCACGGCCCCAGCATGAGCGTCGTGAACGACACCTACACCCGGCTGCACGGCACCAACTACGGCACCAAGCTCGAAACGCCCCCCACCCACCCCGGCCTGCTGAGCACGGTGCTGCCCTGGCTCTCGGGCCGCCAGCACCACGAGCTGCTGCGCGACGCCGACCACCTCGGCTCGTTCATCGTGCTCACCCGCGACCGCGACGGCGGCCGCGTGCGCGTCGACAAGCACGGCGCGCCGCTCATCGATTACGTGCTGTCGGATTTCGACCGGGCCAACATGCTGGAAGGCGTGCGCGCCGCCGCCCACATCCACGTGGCCGCCGGGGCCCACACCGTGTACCTGCCCCACAACTCGCTGCCCACGCTCCACGCGCAAGCCGGCGCGCTGCTCAACCCCGAAGTGCTCGCCGCCCTGCCCCACCTGGGCTGGAAGCCCAACCAGTTCGGCCTCTACAGCGCTCACCAGATGAGCACCTGCCGCACGGGCGGCGACGCGGCCACCCACCCGCTCCGGCCCAACGGCGAAACCGTGGAAGTGCAAAACCTCTTCGTGGCCGACGGCTCGGCCTTTCCGGCGTGCAGCGGCGTCAACCCCATGCTGACCATTATGGCCCTGGCCCACTATACGGCCCAAGGGCTGAAGGCCACCCCACCGGCCCGCGCGGGGCAGGCGGCCGGGGCGGGGCGGCACGCCGTGGCATAGGGCCCCACGCCGTGGCTGTTTGCGCATGGCTGCGGGGCCCGGCCTTGGCCGCCACCGTCCGGTTTGCGTATGGAGGGAAACTGACCGCACCCGGTTTTTCCCGCTATGACCTTTTCCCCTTCGCTTCCGCTGCGGCCCCTGCTGGCTGCGCTTTTGCTCGCCAGCGCGGGCTGCTCCGTGTTTCATCGGCACCGCGCCGCGCCGACGGCCCCGGTGGTGGTCGAAACCGTGCGCACGCCTAGCGCGCCCACGCCCGTCACCGCCGCCCGCGACCTGGCCGACGCCATCACCGCCGTCCTCAAGCTGCCCGCCGACCAAACCGGCCGCATCCGCACCGTGCTCAACGGCACCGTGGAGCAGGCCAACGCCGCCCGCCAGCAGCACCCCGCGCAATCGCCTGAGCTGGCGGGGGCCCTCAAGCGCATCAACATCGCCTCCCAGGCCCAGCTTCAGAAAATAATGGGCCCCGCCAAGTACCACGAGTTTCAGCTCAAGCAAGCCCAGGTGCAGGCCGAGATGCAGCAGAAGTAATGCCTTAGGAAGGGCCCGGGGCCCCGGCCGTCCTACAAATACGCCAGCAGCCAGCCGATCAGTTGCTTCGCTTTGCTGGTGTAGGGCGGGTACATGGTTTTGATGCCGGTGCGGCCCACGCGCTGCGCCAGCACGCCTTTTTCGTTGCTGAAGGCCAGGAAGCCGGCGTGCCCGTGGGCCTTGCCCACGCCGGAATTACCCACGCCGCCGAAGGGCAAATCGGGGTGCGCCAGGTGAACAACGGTTTCGTTCACGGCCGCGCCGCCGGCCGGGATGTGGCCCAGCAAGTAGCGGCGGCTGGCCGCGCTGGCCGTGAACACGTACTGCGCCAGCGGCTTGGGGCGGGCGTTGACGTAGGCCGCCGCTTCGCTCAGCTCGTCAAAAGCGAGCACGGGCAGCAGGGGCCCGAATATTTCCTCCTCCAGCACGGCGGCCCCGGCGGGCACCTCGGTGAGGATGGTGGGCTCGAAGTAATGCTGGGCGGCGTCGAGGGCCCCGCCGGCCGCCACGGTGGCGCCGCGCGTCTGGGCGTCTTCGAGCAGGGCGGCCAGGCGCTGGAAGTGGTGGTCGTTCACGACGCGGGCGTAGGAATCGGACTGCTTGATGCCGGCCCCCGCCGGGTTGTAGTAGCGGCCGATGGCGGCCTTCATTTCCTCGACGAGCGCGGCCTGCACCGGGCGCTGCACCAGCACGTAGTCGGGGGCCACGCAGGTTTGGCCGGCGTTGAGGAACTTGCCCCAGACGAGCTTCTCGGCCGCGTCGCGCAGGTTGGCGGTGGCGTCGACGATGGCCGGGCTCTTGCCGCCCAGCTCCAGCGTCACGCCGCTGAGGTGCTCGGCGGCGGCGCGCATCACAATTTTGCCGATCTGCGGCGAGCCGGTGAAGAAAATATGGTCCCAGGGCAGGCGCAGCAGCTCGGTGGCCACGTCCTTGCCGCCTTCGAGCACCAGCACTTCGTCGGGCCGAAACAGCTCCTCGGCCAGGCGGCGCAGCAGGGCCGAGGTGGCGGGCGTCTGCTCGGCGGGCTTGATAACCACCGCGTTGCCCGCCGCAATGGCCGACACCAGCGGGTCCACGGCCAGGTAAAACGGGTAGTTCCAGGGGGCGATGATGAGCGCCACGCCCTTGGGCTCGACCTGCACCCACGAGCGGGTGCCCAGCAGCGCCAGCGGCGTGCCCACGCGGCGGCGGGCCATCCACTTGTGGAGGTGGGCCGCGGTGTGCTTGATTTCAACCTGCGAAGGCCAGATCTCGGTCACGTCGGTTTCCGGCGCCGGCTTGCGAAAGTCGGCGTGCAGCGCCTCCTGGATGGCCGTGCGGTTGGCCGTGAGCCAGGCCCCGAGCCGGGCCAGCCGGGCGCGGCGGGCGGGCACGCCCTCGTCGCGCAAGGCCGGGGCCCGGCGGCGCAGCGCCTCGAACCGGGCTTGGAACAAATTGGCAGCGGCGGCCGGCGGTGCCAGGGTAGCGGCAGTGGGGTCCATAACGGCAACGGGTAGGGTGGAAAACGGGCCCGGCCCAACGCAGGGCCCCGGCCTGCTGAAAGGTACGCGCCGCGCTGCACACCGGGCTCCGCCCTCGGCCAACGTGACGGCAATGTTATCTTTGCGCCCGCAACCCTGGCCCGGGGCTGGGGTTGCGGTTTCGCGCAGCCGCGGGTTATCGGCCGCCGCAACCCGCGCCTCACCACTTGCCCGCTTATCCTATTGCTCTAATTCTTATTATGTTATCAAGCTATCCGCATTGGCGGTGGCCGAAGCAGCCCCTGGCGCTGCTGTTGACCTTGCTGCTTCCCTTGGGTGTTGCCGCCGCGCCGGCCCCCGATTCGACCGCCGCCCGCACGGCCCCGGCCGACACCGTTCGCCCCCGGCCCGTGGCCGCTGCCCCGGCTGACTCGCTCCCCACCCGCCGGGCCCGTACCTCCGACTACACCGTGGCCCCCGGCGTGACCTGGCATTACGACCGGCCCCGGCCGCTCCAATGGCTTTACCACATTCCGCGCGACATCGGCGAGGTACCGGGCTACGCGTTTCGGAAGAAAAACGTGCCCGTGCTGGCCGGCATCGTGGGCAGCACCGCCGTGCTTTACCTGGCCGACCAGGCGCTGCTCGACGCCGTGCAGCGCGGCGGCCGCTCCCTGGGCCTGGACCCCACGGCCACCCAGCGCAACTTGTTCCGGCTGCCGTTTCACATCGGCAGCGTCAATTTGCCCATTGAATTCAACGCGCCGGATAACGTCAACAGCGCGTTTTATTTTCTCGGCGACGGCTGGACGCACCTCACCATCGCCAGCAGCTTCTGGGCTTACGGCCTGATCGGGCGCGACAACCGGGCCCTGCAAACTTCCAGCGAGCTGGGCGAGGCCATCCTCAGCACGGGGGTGGTGGTGCAGGTGCTCAAGCACCTCACCGGCCGCCAGAGCCCCTACGTTTCCACCCGGCCCCGGGGCGAGTGGGACTTGTTTCCGAAGTACAACGACTACCAGCACTTCGTGCCCAACTACGACGCCTTTCCCACCGGGCACCTGGCCACGGCCATGGCCACGGTCACGGTCATCGCCGACAACTACCCCGAATACCACTTCATTCGCCCCGTGGGCTACGGGCTGATGACCTTGCTGGGGCTGTCGATGCTCAACAACGGCGTGCACTGGGCTTCCGATTACCCGCTGGGCATCGCCATGGGCTACGCCTTTGCCAAAGTGGCGGTGGCCCACGGCCGCACCCGCGTGGGGGCCGCCCCGGGGGGCCTCGGCCACGCGGCCCCGCCCCGGCCGCAGCCCTGGTACCGCCGGGCGAAGCTGGCCCCCTTCACCTACGGCCCCTTCACGGGCATGAGCTGCGCGCTGCCCCTCTGAGCCGGGGCCCTGTCCTTCCACCCACCTCCGTACCTTACGGGCATGATACTAGCCGAAGCCCTTGCCCACCTCGATGCCCAGCTGGCGCTGTTGGCGCAGCAGTGGGGCCGGTTTTCGGAAGCTGAGCTGCTGCACCGCGCCGGCCCCGGCCGCTGGAGCAAAAAAGAAACCCTGGGACACCTCATCGATTCGGCGGCCAACAACCACGCCCGCTTCGTGCTGGTGCAACTAACTCCCCCGCCCCTCCGGCTGCAGGCCTACGACCAGGATGCCTGGGTGCGCCTGGCCGCTTACCAGCACTCGCCCCCCGACGAGCTGCTCATGCTCTGGACTGCCTACAACAATTTCATCATCAGGCTGCTATCCCAAATTCCAGAATCGGCACTGGCCACGGAGTGCTTCACCTCCAACAACAATCCCGTCACGCTCAACTGGCTCATCGACGACTACGTGCTGCATTTGGAGCACCATGTGCGGCAGATTGTGCACGAGCATGGCCAGACGTAGCCCCCGCCAATTCATTTAAAAAGCCCTTTCCCGTGCGGGAAAGGGCTTTTTTTGCATTCATCGCGGCCCGTTCAACCGGGGCCAGGGGCCCTAGAGCAAGCTTTTCTTTACGGTGCGGTGGCCTTCTTCGTCGATTTTAATCTTGGTGCCGTCAGCGCGCTTGATTTTCAGCGAGCCGTCGTCGCTGCGCTTGATTTTGGCGCCGTTCTCGTACTTTACCTTGTGGCTTTCGTCGCCGTTTTCCACCTTTTTCACGCCCGAGCCCTGGCCCACGCGGGCACCAAGGCTGGGCTTGTGGGCCGGGGCCGTCGCCGTGGTCACCGCGGTGTAGGGGCCCTCGTAGTAAGTCCCTTGGCCAGCGGCGTAGGCCTTGTACTGGTCGGCGGAGAGGGCGGCCTTCAGGTTTTGGCTGGCCCGGTCGTTGGCAGCCTTGATGGCGGCGTACTGGCCGGTGGTGTCGGTGGCGTACTGCGTAGTGTAGCCTTGCAAGGCACGGCCCCGGGCATAGTAGCCGTTCTTAATGCGCGTCACCACGGCGGGATCGGTGATTTTCAGGTCCTGGGCCACGCGGGCAGCCAAGGCATCGGCCCCGGGGCGGTACGCGGCCGTGTCCACGGTGGTGGTTGTGGTAGTGGTGGTCGTTGCCTGAGGGACGGCGGCCGTGGTCTCGGTGGTCTCAGTTTTTTTTTCTTGGGAGCAGGAGGCGGCGGCGAGCGCGGCGGCCAGCAGGCCCAGCAGTTTGACGTTCATATACTTAAGAAATAAAATTTAAAAACCTTTTGCTAAGGCTTCCAGGGCCTGTTACGGCCGGGCCGGGCCAGAGTTGCTGGCCCGGCTGCACAGGGCGTCGGAACTGCACCAACCGACCCTCCTGCCCACCGAGCGAAACCAATAAAATCATCAACTAACAGCGTATTGGCAACCCGCGAGGGGTATATTCCAAAAGTTTTTACAAAACACCAACGCCGAATCGATGCCAACGTATTTAATTACAGATTATTTAATTACAGATTATTAATGATGGTTTATATATAATATTTTGTACATTTATACGGTAAAGGCCAGTTTATATGTTCCGTTCCAACTCTGCAACCGCGGCCGTGCCCCGGTATGCGTTTTACGTTGGGTGATGCATAGCCGTCATTGCTGTGCACGCCTCCTAATTCACAGGCAAAACATAAATGATTTTATTGTGACACTTGCGTCCCAAATTTCAAATATGTTTATTGCACTATAAATCATAAGCATAGCGTGATAAACTTCTAACCAAAAAGCATAACAACCTGACTATGAAACGCGTAGAGATTGCCGCATTAGGCGGCTGCCACACCCTTGGCTATCCCTTCGGCCTCTGCGATTCGTTTCCTGCGCTGCTTGCCGAGTTGCTCGGCGGTGAAGTGGTGACACAAGTAGGTCATCTGCAGTTCGTTCGATTGTCTGAGCACTTTGCAACCATCGGGACCCAAAGGCCCTCGCACGTGGTGCTTCAGCTCGGCAACTACGAATTTTCGGCCAGCCTGCGGGGACTGATCTACCAGCTTAAACGCTCTTTAGGCGCAAAGCCGGCAATAAAAAAGATGGTGAAACCGTCTGAGGGCGCAGCTTCGTCCTCAACTGCATCGCATCCGCCCCCTTCGATCTGGCCTACCGGCTTCCGCATAGCCGGGTTGGGTTTGCTTACAATTCTGATCTGGCAATGTTCGCCGCGCTACCGTCGCGCCTTCCGCGGCCTGAACGAATTCATGGGCCAGCACCCGGACACCGACTTTATTTTCCTCTCGACGTTCCCCTGCCTCGACCCCACCACCGACGCCCTGCGCCGCCTCGGCGGCCGGCTCTTGCGCTGGGGCTTGGCCCCGCTGCCCAACTGCCACTGGCTCGACGCCCACCGCCTGCTCCGCCCCGACCCCGCCCTCTTCGCCGATCCATTCCACCTCAACCAGCGCGGCCAACGCGCCCTGGCCCACGGCTTGGCGGCCATTGCCTACAGCCAAGGCGATTACGGGCCCGCCCCGGAAGCGGTTGATTTGAAAACCTCTGCCAAGCCGGAAACCGCCTAGCCGGACGGCGCAGGGGCTTACCCAGGGCCAATGTCTGCCTCCAAACTAAGTAGGCAAATCATAGTGGATTCGTTGGATTTTATCCAATCCCATCGATTTGACGGCCCTTTCCTAACCCAAGGCAAGTGGCGGCACAAGTGCGGGCTTCACCGGGCTTCGTGGCGACTTGCAGGGCCATCCGGTGAGTTTTTCGTACTTTCGGCGGAATCAAATTAGCCGTTTTATCCTTTTAGTATTAATTTGGCGAAGCAGCTACCCCCAACTACCAACCACCCATGGCGAGAGCACAAGAAACATTCAGCAAAAAAGAGAACGAAAAGAAGCGGCTGAAAAAAAAGAACGACAAAGAGGAAAAGCGCGAACTACGCTTGGCCAACGCTAAAAAAGGCCAAAGCCTGGACGAGATGCTGGCTTATGTGGACGAGAACGGCAACATCTCATCGACCCCGCCCGACCCGACCAAAAAGAAGGCCATCAAGACCGAGGACATCCGCATCGGCATTGCCCGGCAGGAAGACCTGCCCCAGGAAGACCCGATCCGCACCGGCACCGTGGCGTTCTTCAACGACTCGAAGGGCTACGGCTTTATTAAAGATTCGCAGACCCAGGAAAGCGTGTTTGTCCACGCCAACGGCTTGGCCGGGGGCCCCATCAAGGAAGGCGACAGAGTAACTTTTGAGGTGGAGATGGGCCAGAAGGGCCCCACCGCCGTGCGCGTGAAAGCCGCCACGGCCGCCGCTTAAGCCGCACGCCAGGACGCAAAAAGCGGCGGCTGCTCTTCTGGGAGCAGCCGCCGCTTTTTGCGTCCTGGCATGTTGCCAGCGCTACATGTGCAGGGCCCGGTTCTCCGTCGCGGCCAGGCAGGCTTCCTTCATGGCTTCGGCGTAGGTGGGGTGGGCGTGGCTCATGCGGGCCACGTCCTCGGCGGAGGCGCGGAACTCCATGGCCGTCACGGCTTCGGCGATGAGGTCGGCGATGCGCGGCCCGATCATGTGGACGCCCAGGATTTCGTCGGTGGTTTTGTCGGCCAGCACCTTCACGAAGCCGTCGGTGTCCATGCTGGCGCGGGCGCGGCCGCTGGCCTTGAAGGGAAACGAGCCCGTTTTGTAGGCGCGGCCCTGCTCCTTGAGCTGCTCCTCTGTGTAGCCGACGCCGGCCACTTCGGGCCAGGTGTACACCACGCCCGGGATGAGCAGATAGTTGATATGGGGCTTTTGGCCGGCGATGGTTTCGGCCACGAACACGCCCTCCTCCTCGGCTTTGTGGGCCAGCATGGCCCCGCGCACCACGTCGCCGATGGCGTAGATGCCCGGCACGTTGGTTTGCAGGTGGGCGTCCACGTTCACGCGGCCGCGCTCTTCCAGCTGCACGCCGGCGGCCTCCAGGTTGAGGCCCTGGGTGTAGGCCGAGCGGCCCACGGCCACCAGGCAGTAGTCGCCTTCGAGCTTGATTTCCTCGCCCTTGGGCGAGGTGGCCGTCACGGTCACGGTGTCGCCGGTGCGGACGGCCCCGGTCACCTTGTGGCTGAGGTAAAACTGGATGCCAATTTTGCCCAGCACGCGCTTGAGTTCCTTGCCCAGGCTCAGGTCCATGGTCGGGATGATGCTGTCGGTGTACTCCACGATGGCCACCTTCGTGCCCAGGCGGGCGTACACCGAGGCCAGCTCCAGGCCGATGACGCCGCCGCCCACCACCACCAGGCGGCCCGGCACCTCGCGGATGTTCAGGGCCTCGGTGCTGGTGATGATGCGCTGCTTGTCTTGCTGAATGAACGGCAGGGCCGTCGGCTTCGAGCCGGTGGCGATGATGACGTTCTTGGTTTCGATGGTTTGGGCTTCGCCGCCGCCCGTGGGCGCGACGCTGATGTGGTTTTTATCGACGAACGAGCCAAGGCCTTGCAGCACGTCGATCTTGTTCTTTTTCATCAGGTAGGCGATGCCGTCGACGTTGGCTTTCACGACGCCGGCTTTGCGGTCGATCATCTGCGGCATGTTCACCCGCAGGTTTTCCAGGTCGATGCCGTGCTCTTGAAAGGTGGTGTGCGCGTTGTGGTAGTGCTCGGTCGAGTCGAGCAGGGCCTTGCTGGGGATGCAGCCCACGTTGAGGCAGGTGCCGCCCAGGGTGGGGTATTTTTCGATGAGGGCCGTTTTCAGCCCCAATTGGGCGCAGCGAATGGCGGCCACGTAGCCGCCGGGGCCGCTACCGATTACCGTGACGTCGTATTGATTCATAGGAGAGCAAATGCCGGCCGCAGCCGATGAAAACCAGTGGCGCCAAAGGTACTGCCCGGGGCGCTTGCGGGCCCTGCCGGCGGGGCGGGCGGCGTAGCTTCGCGGTGGTTTTAATGCTTTTATGCCTGCTTCCAATTCAGGGGCCGCCCCTTCGCGGGGGGCCCTCGTCGCGGCGTTTGCCGCCGTCTACCTCATCTGGGGATCCACCTACCTGGTGGTGAAGTTTGCCATTGCCAGCATGCCGCCGCTGCTCATGGCCGGCACGCGCTACGCGCTGGCGGGGGCCCTGCTCTACGGCCTGATGCGGTGGCGGGGCGAGCCGCGGCCGGCCCTTAGCGGCTGGGGGCCGGCGCTGGTCATCGGGTTTTGCCTGCTGGCGGTGGGCAACGGCGGCACCACGCTCGGGGTGCAGTACCTGCCCAGCGGCCTCACGGCGCTGCTGGTGGCCACGGTGCCCATGTTTCTGGCGGTGCTGGGGTGGGCCAGCGGGGTCACGGCCCGGCCCACGGGGCGGGTGGCGCTGGGCCTGGCGCTGGGCCTGGTGGGCATGGGCTTGTTGGCCGCCCACCCGAGCGCGGCCGGGGTGGCGCGGCCCGGCCACCCGGCCGTGGGCGTGGCGCTGGTGCTGGCGGCCTCGCTGCTGTGGGCCGCGGGTTCGCTGTATTCCAAAAGCCACCAGCCGGCCCCCTCGCCGTTCCTGTCCGGGGCCATGCAGATGCTGTGCGGCGGGGCCGTGATGCTGGCGGCCAGCTGGTTGAGTGGCGAAACCACCGGCTTCGCGCTGGCGCAGGTCACGGCCAAGTCGTGGCTGGCGTACGCGTACCTGGTCACCGTGGGCTCCATCGTGGCCTTCACGGCCTACGTCTGGCTGCTGCGCGCGGTGGAGCCAGCGCTGGCCGGCACCTACGCGTTCGTGAACCCGGTGGTGGCCCTGCTGCTCGGCTGGGCCTTCGCCGGCGAAACCCTGAACGCGGCCATGCTCGGCGGGGCGGCCGTCACGGTGGTGGCCGTGGGGCTGGTGGTGCTCGGCGGCCGGCGGGGGCCGGCGGCTCCGTAGGCGGTTTACCCAACCAGGGCCCCTGGCTTCGGCTTCGCCCCAACACCACAAATCCCGCCCGCCCGCAAGCCGAAGGTTTGTGGTGTTGGGGCGAAGCGCGCTACTTAGCCGCCTGCGCCCGCGCCCAGAGCGCGCCGCCGCCCACCACCAGCGCGTCTTCGCCTGCGCCCACCACGGAGGTGCGGGTGTGGGTTTGCTCGCTGATGGTTTTGCGCAGCCAGAAGCTGGCAAACGCGACTGCCACGGCCCCCAGGCTGCCCACCAGGGCCCCGCTGAGGCCGCGGCCGCCGCGGGCGCGGTAGAGCGTGGCCCCGACGAGGGCCCCCGACGCGGCCCGCACGGCCAGCTGGTCGGGGTCGGTGCGGTTGCCGCCTTTTGGGTTCTTATCGACGACCAGCTCGGCGACCAGCAGCCCTTTGAATGCCCGGGCCACGGCCGGCTTCTGCAAAAAGCTGAGGCGCGACTTAGCCAGGCCGGCAGGGCGGGCCTGGCCGCTCAGGTAATGGCTCAGAAAGGTAGGGCCGCTGGTGGCCCGCATTCCAGTCAATGCGGCCAGGCCCAGCGCGGGCCAGAACCGGGCCGTGGGGGCCGGCTTGAACGGCTGCGGGTTTTTCCGGAGCTCGGCGCGGGCGGCTTTCGATTTTTTGTCTTTCATCGCAACAAATAAGGCTACAAGCCGGGCGCCGTGCCCGGCTTGTAGCCTTAACGAAAACCGTGGCCCGACGGCCGGTTTCCCGCTCATCGCCCCGCGCCTTACACCCCCAGCAGCAGGCGCGTGGGGTCTTCGAGCAATTCCTTTACCCGCACCAGGAAGCTGACGGACTCGCGGCCGTCGATGATGCGGTGGTCGTAGCTCAGGGCCAGGTACATCATCGGGCGGATGACCACCTGGCCGTTCTCGGCCACCGGGCGCTGGATGATGTTGTGCATGCCCAAAATGGCCGATTGCGGCGCATTGATGATGGGCGTGCTCAGCATCGAGCCAAAAATGCCGCCGTTGGTGATGGTGAACGTGCCGCCCGTCATCTGCTCGATGGTCAGCTTGTTGTCGCGGGCCAGGCCGGCCAGGCGCACCACTTCCTTCTCGATGCCGTCGAACGAAAGCTGCTCGGCGTTGCGGATCACCGGCACCACCAGGCCCTTGGGGGCCGACACGGCGATGCTGATGTCGCAGAAGTCGTTGTACACCAGGTCCGTGCCGTCGATTTGGGCGTTCACGGCCGGCCACTCCTTCAGGGCCACGCACACGGCCTTGGTGAAGAACGACATAAAGCCCAGCCCCACGCCGTTTTTCTCCTTGAACTTGTCCTTGAACTTGGTGCGCAAGTCCATGATAGGCTGCATGTTCACCTCGTTGAAGGTGGTGAGCATGGCCGTTTCGTTTTTCACGGCCACCAGGCGGCGGGCCACCGTTTTGCGCAGGTTGCTCATCCGCTCGCGGCGCTGGCCGCGGCTGCCGGCCGGGGCCGTCGGCGGCGCGGCGGCCGGGGCCGCCACAGCAGCCGGGGCCGGGGGCGCGGGGGCCACGGGCCGCGCCTGGGCATTCTGGGCGTCTTCTTTGGTAATGCGGCCGTCGCGGCCCGAGCCGGCCACGTCGGCAGCAGCCACGCCTTTCTCGTCCAGGATTTTACCCGCGGCCGGCGAGGGCACGCCCGTGGCGTAGGTAGCGACGGCCCCCGCGGCGGGGGCCTGGGCCAGCGGCACGGCGAGGGCCGGGGCGGCGGGCGGCGCAGGCGCAGCGGCGGTGGCCCCGGCCCCACTTTCAATGCGCGCAATGAGGGCCCCGATGCCGATGGTTTCGCCTTCCTGAGCGGCGTGGCGCAGCACGCCGTCGGCCTCGGCGGGCAGTTCGAAGGTGGCTTTGTCGGACTCCAGCTCGGCAATCACTTCGTCGCGCTTCACGGCCTCGCCGTCTTTTTTCAGCCACTTGGCGATGGTCACTTCCGTGATGGACTCGCCGACGGTTGGAATCCGCATTTCCACCGCACCGCCGCTGGCGGCGGGCGTAGCGACCGGGGCCCCCGGGCTGCCGCCGGGGCGGTCGGCGGGCGTGCCGCCGTAGCCGGCCAAGTCGCTGGCTTGGGGGTTTTCTTCGCCTTGGGACAAAGGGTCGGCGGTAGGGGCCGGGGCGGCGGCCGCGGCCGGTGCGGGAGCGGCCGGGGCCCCCGCCTCGCCGCTGAGGTCGGCGATGACGGTGCCGATGCCGATGGTTTCGCCTTCGGCCACCCGGATTTTCAGCACGCCGTCGGCTTCGGCGGGCAGCTCAAAGGTGGCTTTGTCGGACTCCAGCTCGGCAATCACTTCGTCGCGCTTCACGGCCTCGCCGTCTTTTTTCAGCCACTTGGCGATGGTCACTTCCGTGATGGATTCGCCGACGGCGGGGATTTTGATTTCAGTGGGCATGGGCAGCGGGCAAAAAAGGCGTCTGGAAGAATTTAAGGTAAAAATGCAATGGCCAAAGGCGCAGCTTATCGCGAAACCGGCCCGCCGCGCCGGCCCGCAGCGGGGCCCCAAAGCCGCCACGCAGCAACGGGGCCCTCAACGATGCGCCGCACCACGGCTTGGATTTGCGCTTCGCTGATCACGGCTAGTCCTGCTTTTTGGCAATTTCGGCGGTTTCCTGGATGTTGCCGGTGGCCACCGCTTCCTTGGGCTTGTTGAAGGCGCGGGCCACGAGGTCTTTTTGCTCTTTTAAGTGGATTTTGTTGTAGCCCGTGGCCGGCGAGGCCGACGGCTTGCGGGCCACCACGTCTTCGAGCTCGCGGCGCATGAAGCGCAGCAGGTAGTTCCAGGAGCCCATGTTTTCGGGCTCCTCCTGCACCCAGTACACCTTGGCCTTGGGGTACTTGGCCAGCTCGGCCTGCAACTGCTGCTGCGGGAAGGGGTGCAGCTGTTCGAGGCGCACGATGGCCACGTCCCTGCGGTCGGCGGTGCGCTGCTCGTCGAGCAAATCGTAGTACACCTTGCCCGAGCACAGCAGCACGCGCTTCACTTTCTTGGCCTCGGCGAAGTCGTCGCCCAGCACCTCGCGGAAGCTGCCGCTGGTGAACTCCTCCACCGGCGACACGCACAGCGGGTGGCGCAGCATCGACTTGGGGGCCATCACCACCAGCGGCTTGCGGAAGCTCCACGTCAGCTGCCGGCGCAGGGCGTGGAAGAAGTTGGCCGGCGTGGTCAGGTTGGCCACCACGATGTTGTGCTCGGCCGCCAGCTGGAGAAAGCGCTCGGGGCGGGCGTTGGAGTGCTCGGGGCCCTGG
The DNA here is from genome assembly GCA_025353745.1 of Hymenobacter sp. Classification (GTDB taxonomy): domain Bacteria; phylum Bacteroidota; class Bacteroidia; order Cytophagales; family Hymenobacteraceae; genus Hymenobacter. Next base: position 4,767 of record JANXOE010000088.1, on the reverse strand, counting down.
CCTTCGTAGCCGTGGGGCAGCAGCATCACCAGGCCGTTCATGCGCTGCCACTTGCTTTCGCTGCTCACCACGAACTGGTCGATCATGGTTTGGGCGCCGTTGGCGAAGTCGCCGAACTGGGCTTCCCACACCACCAGGGCCGTGGGGTTGGCCATGCCGTAGCCAAACTCGAAGCCCAGCACGGCGTACTCGCTGAGCAGGGAGTTGAAGATGCGCAGGTTTTCGTGGGGGCCCTCCAGGTGGTTGAGGGAGTTGTAGGGGGCGCTCGTCTCGGCGTCGTGCAGCACGGCGTGGCGGTGCGAGAACGTGCCGCGCTGGCAGTCCTGCCCGCTCACGCGCACGATGTGGTTTTCGGCCAGCAGCGAGCCGTAGGCCAGCAATTCGCCAGCGGCCCAGTTCAGCACGCGGGTTTCGTAAAACATCTTGCGGCGCTCCTTCAGCAGGTTGTCGATCTGCTTGATGGGCTTGAAGCCGTCGGGAATCGTGGTCAGGGCCCGGGCCACCTTTTCCACCGCTTCCGCCGAAATCCCGGTTTCGGGCGACTGGTGGAAGTCTTCCGGCGTGCTGCGGCGCAGGCTGCGCCACTCGTTTTCCAGGGCCTGGTACTTATAAGGAAGCGCCTTTTGCTTCACCATGTCCAGGCGGGCCTGAAGGGTGTCGCGGAACTCCTTGTCCATCTGGCTGGCCAGCGCGGCGTCCACGTCGCCGCGCTGCACCAGCGTGGCGTTGTACACCTCGCGCGGGTTTTGGTGCTTCGAGATCAGGTTGTAGAGCGTGGGCTGCGTGAACTTGGGCTCGTCCGACTCGTTGTGGCCGTGGCGGCGGTAGCACACCATGTCGATGAAAATATCGGCGTGGAACTGCTGGCGGTACTCGGCGGCGAGCTGGGCCGCGAACACCACCGCCTCCGGGTCGTCGCCGTTCACGTGCACCACCGGCGCGTCGATCATCTTGGCCAGGTCGGTGCAGTAGATGGAGGAGCGGGCGTCCTCAAAATCGGTGGTGAAGCCCACCTGGTTGTTGATCACGAAGTGCACCGTGCCGCCGGTTTTGTAGCCTTCGAGCTGCGACATCTGGATCAGCTCGTAGCCGATGCCCTGGCCGGCCAGCGCCGCGTCGCCGTGGATGAGGATGGGCAGAATTTTGTGGTAGTCGTCGGCGTACTGGTGCTCGATTTTGGCGCGCACAAAGCCTTCCACCACCGGGTTCACCGCCTCCAGGTGCGAGGGGTTGGGGGCCAGCTTGAGGTTGACTTTCTTGCCGTTGGCCGTTTTCACCTCCGACGAGTAGCCCATGTGGTACTTCACGTCGCCGTCGCCCATGGTCAGGTCGGGCACGGCCGTGCCCTCAAACTCCGAGAAAATCTGCTCGTACGTTTTGCCCATGATGTTGGCCAGCACGTTCAGCCGGCCGCGGTGGGCCATGCCAATCATCACTTCTTCTACCCCCAGGTCGGCGCCTTTGCCGATGATGGCGTCCAGGGCCGGGATGGTCGTCTCGCCGCCTTCGAGCGAAAACCGCTTCTGTCCCAAAAATTTGGTGTGCAGGAAGTTCTCGAACACCACGGCCTCGTTGAGCTTCTTCAGGATGCGCTTTTTGTACTCCACGCCGGGGTTGAAGGCCAGCGCCTCGCGCTCCACCTTCTCGCGGAACCAGTCGAGCACCTGCGGGTCGCGCATGTACATGTACTCGAAGCCGACGGTGCCGGTATAGATTTTTTCCAGCGCCGCAACGATGTCGCGCAGCTTGGCCCGGGGCCCCAGGCCAAGCGTCTCGCCGTTGCGGAAAGACGTGTCGAGGTCGGCGTCGCTCAGGCCAAAGTCGGGCAGGTCGAGGCGGGCCTGGCGGTCTTTGCGCTCGCGCACGGGGTTGGTTTTGGCCCGGAGGTGGCCCCGGCTGCGGTAGGCGTGGATGAGGTTGCGCACGGCCGTTTCCTTGTCGCCGGGCATGGTTTCGCCGCCGGCCAGGCTGGCGGGGGCGTTGTTGGTCGAGGCCGCGGTGTTCAGCACGCCGTAGTCGTCGGCCTGGGGCGGCGCGGGAGCGGCGGGGGCCGCCACAGAGGCCGCCGGGGCACTGGCTGCGCCGCTGCCATTCGCGGGCGGGGGGCCCTCCGGTGGGAACTGCTGCGAAAAGTCGAACCCTTCGAAAAACTTGCGCCAGCCAAAATCCACCGAATCGGGGTTTTGCTGGTACGACCGATACAACGTTTCGATGGCCACCGCGTCGGCGTTGGCGATATAAGAATAAGCGTCCATGGGCGAAGGTGCTAGGTTGGGCGGCGTAAAATTAAAAGCTCTGAAAACAAGGCGCAAACCTGAAACCGGTTTTGCAAATTCCCTTGTTAACCAATTAATTATCTGATGATAATTTTCCCCAGCCACCAATTTTGCACCGGCAAGCTATCAAAAAAATGTCAGTGCGCCGCACGAGGGCCCCAAACCCTTGGAAATGGTTTGCGCTGATAATTAGCCCACTGCCTAAACCGGTGGCCAGCGCGACAGCGCCCGGGGCCGGCCCTCGGCGGTGTAGAGCAGGCTCAAGGGGTGGGCGGGGTCGCGGCTGATTTCGGCCGGGGCGATGCCCCAGCGGTGCCACATTTCGGCCAGGGCCTGGGCGTAGGCGCTGTTTTCCCAGGGGTTGAAAACGGTGGCGTCCACGTCGTCGATCAGCGCGTCGAGCACGAGGCGGGTGTCGCCGGGGCGCGGGTGGCGCGGGTAGATGTCGGGCACGGCGTGCAGCAAGTGGGCCGCGTAGTACACCCGCGCCTTGAATTCGGCCACCTGCACCGGGTGCAGCGGGCGCTGGGCATCGGCGTACACCTGGCGCATGGCCTGGCCGATCAGGCCGACATCAACCAGGCAGGCCACGAGCACGGCCCCATCGAGCTTTATGCTGAAAACCAGGGTATTGAGGTCGTCGTCGTATTCAAACGGCACGACGTCGTCGGCCGGGTCCACTTCCAGTACGAACACCGACGCGGGCACAAAATCGGCGTACTCGGTGGGCACGCGCAGGCCCTGCAAAAGCTGGAAAAACGCCTGAAACTTGCGCAGCAGCGCCGCGTTTTCGGCCAGCGGGTAGCGGGGCTTGATGAGGGGCTCGAACTCGTTGAGCAGCTCGGTGATGAAGATGCCGTAGAACATCTTGCCCATCCACAAAAACAGGGTGTCGTCGCCGAGGGCGCGCAGGGCCGCGGGGCCCCCGGCGGCGGCGGCTTCCACGGCAGCTTCCAGCTCGTCAAGGCGTTGGCGCACGGCCGGGCTGGCGGGCAGGCGCAGGTCGCAAAACCGCACGGTGCTGTGGTCGAGGAGCTGGATGGGCCGATCGGCCAGACCGTAACGGGCTTGTAGCCAGTGAGCAAACACGGGCACGGTGTCTGCCGGGCCCACGGGCTGGCCGCTGAGAAAGCAGGTAGCGGGGCCGAAGCGCATGCCCTCGAACGGGTCGTAGGGCGTGAGGGCGGCGGGGGTGAGGGCGGACATAAATAGCAGGGGCGCGAACCTTGCCGCGGTGGGCGGCAAAGTTCGCGCCCAGCGCCGGATATGGGGCGCAGCCTAGCGCGAGAGCGAGTTGGCGGCCTTGCGCAGCAGGGCCCCCAGGTGGCCCAGCGGGGCGGCGTAGTCGCCGGGGGCGCTTTCGGCCACCTTAATGGTTTCGGCGCTGAGGCTGGCCAGCAGCTCGGCAATTTCGTGCGCGGCGGGGCCCGGGCTGCTCAGCAGCTCGCCGAGCTGGCCCAGCTCCTGGGTGATTTTGGCCAGGCCGGGGCGGTCGGACGCGGCCAGCACGGCGGCCCAGCGCTCGATCTCGGCCGCGCCGTGGTTGCTGGCCTTGTCGGTCAGGCCCTGGCCGAGCAGCGCGAGCGTGTCGTCGAGCAGGGCACTCGCTTGCTGGTCGCTCACGGCGAGGGGCACGGTGGGCTGGGCGGAGTTGGTCGGGGTGGCAGCGGTGGAATCCATGGAATGGGCCGGTTATTAAATAGTATTACCGACTATACTTGCCCGCCGCTAAAAAAGTTGAAAAGCCCCCGCCCCGACCAGCGACGCGGCCGGCAGCCGGCGGGTTACCTTTCGGCCGCGCGGTTGATTAAGGGCCACGTTTTCACCCTCATTTTCATCCTGCCATGCAAGTGTTCCTCAAAAACCTTTTCGCCGCCGCAGCCGTGGCCCTGGCCGCCACCGCCTGCAGCAGCCACACCACCAGCACCACCGAGCAACCCGCCGACGCCACGGTGACCACCACCAAAACCACCACCGTAGGGCCCTCGGCCGATGCGAGCGCCGCCGCCGACCGGGCCGGCGCGAAGCTGGACGAAGCCGGCGATAAGCTCGGCGCCGCCGCCGACCGGGCCGGGGCCAAGCTCGACGAAGCCGGCACGAGACTGGACGAAGCCGGGGCCAGAATGGACACCAAAGCGGCCGAAGCCAAAGTTAAAGTCCAAGGGGCCCTCGACCGCGCCGGCCACCGCCTCGACGCCCTGGGCAACGCCGCCGCCAAATCGGCCGCCGACACGAAAGCCAACTTCAAAAACGGCGCAAAAAACTAAGCCCACGGCCCGCGCCGCCGCGCCAAAAGCCCGGGCCCCGCTGGTGGGGCCCGGGCTTTTTTAGGGCCCCGGGGCCGGGGCCATCAGCCGGCGGCCACTTCCAGCAGCACGTCGTAGTAGGGCCGGCCCAGCATGCGGGCGCGCAGCCAGGCGTAGAAGCTCAGGGCTTGCAGGTCTTCGCGCTCCAGCGGCAGGAAGGTGGGCATGCGGGCCACGTGGCGGGC
>JANXOE010000068.1 GCA_025353745.1 Hymenobacter sp. | reverse complement strand
TCTAGCGCAATTAACAAGCTAAAAATCAGGAAATAATTTACATTAATTCGGCGCTTACCGTGGCACCTCCACACTCTGCACAATCTGTTGCACCACCTCGTCCGGGGTGCCGCCTTCCATCTCGCGCTCGGGCGTGAGCATAATGCGGTGGCGCAGCACGCTGGGGGCCAGAAACTGCACGTCTTCGGGCGTCACGAAGTCGCGGCCGCGCAGGGCGGCCAGGGCCTTCGCCCCGTTCAGCAGCGCCAGCGAGGCGCGGGGCGAGGCCCCCAGGTACAGCGCTTTGTGGGCGCGGGTGTGGCCCACGAGCTTGGCGATGTACTCCAGAATGTTGGGCTCGACGCGCTGCTGGCGCACCTGTGCGCGCAGGGCCCCCAGGTCGGCGGCCGTGAGCACGGGCTGCACCGATTCGAGCGCCGCGCCGCCGAAGCCGGCGTGGTGGCCCTGCAAAATCTGGATTTCCTCGGCCAGGCTGGGGTAGCCCACGCGCAGCTTGAACAGAAACCGGTCGAGCTGGGCCTCGGGCAGGCGGTAGGTGCCTTCCTGCTCGACGGGGTTTTGGGTGGCGAGCACCAAAAAGGGCTCCTGCATGGCGTGGGTGGTGCCGTCCTGCGTCACGGTGCGCTCCTCCATCACCTCGAAGAGCGCGGACTGCGTCTTGGCCGGGGCCCGGTTGATTTCGTCGATCAGCACCACGCTGGCGAAAATGGGCCCCGGCCGGAACTCGAACTCGCCCGTGTTTTGCCGGAACACCGCGGTGCCCAGCACGTCGGCCGGCATCAGGTCGGGCGTGAACTGAATGCGGCTGAACGGCACCGCCAGCGTGCGGGCCAGCAGCTTGGCCATTAGCGTTTTGGCCACGCCCGGCACGCCTTCGAGCAGCACGTGGCCGTCGGCCAGCACGGCCGTGAGCAGCAGCTCCAGCAGGTCGTGCTGGCCGACGATGATCTTGCCGATCTCCGCGCGCACGGCCCCGGCGCGGGCCGCCAGCTGGGCAAAGTCGGTGCGGGGCGCGAAATCGGCGGCCGGCGCCTCGGGCGCGGGCTCGGTAAGCGGCGGGGTGTGGGCGGGGACGTGGTTGGTGGGTTCCATGAAGAAGCGAAAGCAAGCCGGCGGGACGAAAACAGGCAGTAAAAAGCCCGTTACGGCCCCGTCAGGCCATTACAGCGGAATAATACAATTGGGTAAAAACAGCATTTCTGAGTTCAGTACAAAAACGCTGCTAACGCCCGGCTTCGCGCCGAAAGTCGTGGATGGCGCGGCTGAGCTGGAGCAGCGCCCGGTCGTCGATCTGCGGGGCGGTGCGGGCGAAATTTACGAGCCGCAGCAGCTCGTCGACGCGGGCGCGGGGCAGGCCGGCCTTCTGGCTGAGCCGTTCGCGGAAGTCGTGGTCGCCGAGGTCGGGGCTGGTTTCGTGGAAGCGCACCCGCAAGTAGTCCAGAAACAAGCCCACTTTTTTCTCGGCGATGAGGGCGTGGTTGCGGCCCTGCCGGTACAGCCCGGCCACGGTGCGCGTGAAAAGCAGCGTAGTGTTGGGCAAGGCCTTGATAACGGGGATGATGCGCTGGCGGCGGCGCGCTTCCACCAGCACAAACAGCAGGGCCCCCAGCAGCGTGAGGTAGTAGGCCGTGCGCAGGGCCGGGTGGGCCAGCAGCACCCGCAGCAGCGACTGCTCGCCCAGGGGGCCCTGCTTCTGGTATTCGTCCCACCAGGCGGCACGGGCGGGCAGGTAGGCCAGGGCCCCGGCGGCGAAACCCGCGGTGCGGGGCTGCAACAGGTAATAATTGGTGAAGGCCAGCGGCACCGAGCACAGGTAGAAATGCCCCGCGCCGTGGTCGAGGCGCACGAGCACGGCCCGGCCCCGGTCGTCGGTGGCCAGGGTGCGGCCGGCGGGGGCGCGGCCGCGCACCGAATCGAGCACGATGCGGGCGGCGGCCGCGGCGGGCAGGCGGTAGCGCGGCCCCGCCAGCGCGGGGTTGGTGAAGCGCAGCGTGACCGAATCGCCGCTGGTTGGGGCCGTCGGGGGAAGGTTTTTTGGGGGTGGCGGGGGCGGGGCGTCGTCGAGGTGGAAGCCCAGCGCCTGCCCCAGCGACCCGCGAAAATCGCCCCCGAACTCGTTGGCGGTGATGAACACGTTGCCGCCCCGCGCCGCAAAGCTCAGCAGGGCCTGCAGGTCGGGCTTGCTGCTGGCGAATGCGTCGTTGACGAACAGGTAATTGAACCGATCGAAGCGCACGGGCAGCGAGTCGGCCGCCGCAACGGCCGTGGCCGGCACAGCGCTTTCTCCGGCGGTGTCCGCCGCGGTTGCTGCGCGAGCTGAAGCAGGGTTTACCGCCGGAGCAGGGCCCCCAGCCGTGGCCGGGTCGGCGCGGGCCACCGAGTCGGGGGCCGCTGGCTCGTCGGGCGGGCTCAGGGCGGCGTCGAGCGGGGCCCCGGTGAGCTGGCTGTAGGCGGGCAGGCGCACCGCGGCCACCGAATCGGTGCCGAGCAGGCGCGGCAGCTGGTCGAACAGCACGAAGGTGCCGTAGGGAATTTTGTCCTTGTTGGCGTAGGTGGGGCGCCAGTCGAGCGGCTGGGGGCGGTGGTATTCCAGGGCCACGTAGCCCGCGAACAGCAGCCCGATGCCCAGCAAGTACAAGCGAAAAGTGGAGAGCTGGCGCATCAGGCGGGCACGGCGGGGAGAGGGGTGGGCGGGGCGGCCACGGCGCGCTGGGCCCGGCGCACCCGCTGGTACAGGGCGGGGCCCAGCGGCAGCTCGCCGTACCACACGTACTCAAACTGGCGGGTGCACTCGCGGAAATCCTCGCGCAGGGCCCCGGCGGGCAGCTCGGCCAGGTAGGCGCGGTTGGTTTTGTTGGGCTGCCAGGCCAGGCGGCCCGCGTCGCTGAGGCGCTTGAGCACCTCCAAATAGCCCAGGCGGGCGGCAAGGCGGAAGTTGCCCGCCGCCTCGGCCTCGGCCAGCCGGGCGGGGAAATCGACGGCGTGGATGTCCTCGGCCAGCAGGTCGTAGGGCAGGCCGGCGCGGCCCGGGGCCCGGCCGAAAGCGCGGGCCAGGTCCACTTGCAGCAGCTTCAGCACGGCGAAGCCCAGCACGCCGGCCAGCGCCGCGTAAAGGCCCCATTGCCAGGCCACGCGGCCGGTGGGCGTGCCCTGCCAGCGGCCCAGCCAGCGCCACACCCGCGCCCAAAACGCGTCCCAGAAACCGGTTTCGGCCGCCGCCTCCACGTAGCGGAACTCGCGCTGGCCGCGCAGCTCGCGCAGGCGGGCGGCGTCGGGGCGGCGGGCGGGCAGCGGGGTGCGCAGGTCGGGCGGCAGGGGCGCGGCCGGCTTGGCGGGCGCAAACAGGCGGGCGGGCGCCGGCGGCACGGCCC
>JANXOE010000059.1 GCA_025353745.1 Hymenobacter sp. | reverse complement strand
TACCTGGCCAAAACCAGCGGCACCACTTCCGGCACCAAGTACATTCCCATCACGCGGGCCAGCATCGGCAATCACATCAACGGGGCCCGCGACGCGCTGCTGCACTACGTGCACGCCACCGGCCGCAGCCGGTTTCTCGACGGCAAGCTGATGTTCCTTTCCGGCTCGCCGGCCCTCGAAAACCACCACGGCATCGCCACCGGCCGCCTCTCGGGCATCGCCAACCACCACGTGCCCGCCTACCTGCGCCGCAACCAGCTGCCCAGCTACGCCACCAACGTCATCGAAGACTGGGAAGCCAAGCTCGACCGCATCGTCGACGAAACCCTGGGCCAGCCGATGACGCTCATTTCGGGCATCCCGCCCTGGGTGCAGATGTATTTCGACCGCCTCACGGCCCGCACCGGCCGGCCCGTCAAAGACATTTTTCCCGATTTCAACCTGTTCGTGTACGGCGGCGTCAACTTCGAGCCCTACCGCGCCAAGCTCTTCGAAAGCATCGGCCGGCCCGTGGACAGCATCGAGCTGTTTCCGGCTTCTGAAGGTTTTCTGGCCTTCCAGGACGAGCCCGGCAACCCCGGCCTGCTGCTGCTGCTCAACAGCGGGATTTTCTTTGAATTCGTGCCCGCCGAGCGGTTTTTTGAAGAAAACCCGCCCCGCCTCACCGTCGCCGACGTGGAGCTGGACCGCCAATACGCCGTCGTGCTCACCTCCAACGCCGGCCTGTGGGCCTACTCGCTCGGCGACACGGTGCGCTTCGTGAGCCTGGCCCCGCCCCGCGTGGTGGTCACGGGCCGCATCAAGCACTTTCTGTCGGCCTTCGGTGAGCACGTCATCGGCGAAGAAGTAGAAGGGGCCCTGCGCGAAGCCATGCGGCAACACCCCGAAGTGGAAGTGGTGGAGCTGACCGTGGCCCCGCGCGTGAGCGCCGACCCGGCGCAGCCCTCGCGCCACGAGTGGCTGGTGGAGTTTGCCAGGGCCCCGCACGATGCCGCCGCCTTCGCCGGGGCCCTCGACGGGGCCCTGCGCCAGCGCAACACCTACTACGACGACCTCAGAAAAGGCAATATTCTGGTGCCGTTGCTGCTCACGCCGCTGCCGGCCGGGGCCTTCCAGCGCCACATGAAAAGCCTGGGCAAGCTCGGCGGCCAGAACAAAGTGCCGCGCCTGAGCAACGATAGGGCCCTGGCGGAAGGGTTAGCTTGCCATTGAAAACATACATACAATGATGGGAACCACAATTATTAAAATAAATAATACTGTGACTGCGGTTAAGACAGCGTTTGCTTGTGTATTTGCTGGTGCACTCATTGGGGCGTCTACTAATTCTGTCAATGGTGCGCTTAGCCCAGGATACTATCGCGCAATTCTTGGATGGGATTTTTCAGGAATTTGGGCGGCGAGTATTGCACAAGGCATTGTGGAGGGAGTGCTCCATGGGATTTTATTTGCAGTGGTAATCCTTCTATCAATCCTGTTTTTTAAGCGTAGTATCAGTTGGCGTGCTATTCTAATGCGCCTTG
>JANXOE010000028.1 GCA_025353745.1 Hymenobacter sp. | reverse complement strand
GGTGGCGCGCACCAGGCCCCCGCCGGCCTCGCCGGTGGCCGTGAGGTACTGCAGCTCTTGCTGGGCCTGCTGCATTTTTTCTTGCAGCTCCTTCACTTTGCCCATCATCCCCATCATGTCGAAAGCCATAGCAAAAAGTTTGTTTGGGGCCCGCAGGGGCCGTTTAGAAGAAGGAAACACGGGGCGAATAATGCCCACGCGTGCTGGTAGTACGGTGCTCCGGCCGGCCCGGCCAAAGGGCGGGCCGGATTGGCGGCGCAAAGGTAGCCTTGGGCAGCCGGTGGGCCGTTATGGGGGTTTCTTTGCTGCTTAATTCAACCGCTTTTTCGTATGATGGTTTCTTTGCTCTTCGCCGGGGCCCTCGCCCTGGCCGACACCGCCCGCCCGCCGCACCCCGCCCGGCCGGTGGCGGCCCCGGGCGCGCAGCTCACGCTGATCGCCAAGCAGTTCAAGTTCACCGAGGGGCCGGCCGTGGACCGGCACGGCAACGTGTTTTTCACCGATCAGCCCAACGACAAGATCTGGAAGTACAGCCCCGCCGGCAAGCTCACCGTGTTCCTGGCCCCCGCGGGCCGGGCCAACGGGCTCGATTTCGACGCCAAAGGCAACCTGCTGGCCTGCGCCGACGGCCAGCACCAGCTCTGGTCCATCAGCCCGGCCGGGAAGGTGACGGTGCTGGCCGATAACTTCCAGCACCACCGCTTCAACGGCCCCAACGACGTGTGGGTGAACCCGGTGGGCGGCGGCGTTTACTTCACCGACCCCTTGTACAAGCGCGATTACTGGACGACGGCCCCCGACGTAACCGGCCAGAACGTGTACTACCTGGCCCCGGGCGCCCCCGCGCCGGTGCTCGCCGCCGACCAGCTCGCGCAGCCCAACGGCATCGTGGGCACCCCCGACGGCCGCCGCCTGTACGTGGCCGACATCGGCGCCAACAAAACCTACCGCTACGACGTGGGCCCCGACGGCCGCCTCGGCCACCGGCAGCTGTTCGTGGCGCAGGGCTCCGACGGCATGGCCCTCGACGCCGAGGGCAACCTCTACCTCACCGGCCAGGGCGTGACGGTGTACGACGCCAACGGGCGGAAAATCGACCACATCGACGTGCCCGCGCCCTGGACGGCCAACCTGTGCTTCGCCGGCAAAGACCTGAAAACGCTGTTTATCACGGCTTCGGAAGGCATTTACATTTTGCCGCTGCGGGTGCGGGGCCTGCGCTAGCCGGCCCGCTACTCGCCCGCCAGCCGCTGCAAGTAGGCCCGGAACTCGGCGGTGTCGTAGTCGGCCATGCCCTCGGTGCGGACGGCCACGGTGCCGTCGGGGGCCAGCACGAACGTGGTGGGAATGGACTGTGTGTCGAAAACCTTGGGCAGCGGCGCGGCCGGAAAAAATACCGGAAACGTGTAGCGGGCCTGCTGCACCACGCGCCGGGCGCGGGCCGGGTTTTCGTCGAGCGACACCATCACGAAGGCCACCCGGGCGGTATCCACCTGGCTGTAAAGGCGCTGGAGGGCCGGCATTTCGGCGCGGCAGGGCGGGCACCAGCTGGCCCACAGGTTCAGCACCACCACTTTGCCGGCGAAGCGGCGCAGGTTGGCGGGGCGGCCGTCGAGCGTGAACAAGGCCGCGTCGGGCAGCTGGGCGGCCGCCCCGCGGCGGGCCGGGGCCAGCGGGCGCAGCGCGGGCCGCCAGAAGCCGGTGGCCAGCAGGCCGCGCTGCAGCGTGCCCAGCACCGGGGCCTTCAGGTCGGTGAAAAAGACGGCGGCCAGGCCGGCCAGCAGCAAGCCTTGCCCGAGGTCGGCGCGGTGGCGGCGGAAAAAATGCATGGGCAGGGCCCCCGAACGGGAAAGAAACTTACTTCAAAATCGTGACCGTGCCCGTTTGTTGCACCGCCTGGCCGGCTTCGTCGGTTTGCTCGAAACGCCACACGTACACGCCGTTGACGGGCGGGTGGCCGTTGATGGTGCCGTCCCAGGCGGCGGCGCGGTCGGTGGCGCGGAACACCTGCTGGCCGTTGCGGTCCACGATAATCAACACAAAGTTCTGCAAAAACCGGCCTTTGATTTCGAACACGTCGTTCAGTCCGTCGCCGTTGGGCGTGAAGGCGTTGGGCAGCAGCAGGCGCGGACGGCGCACCAGCGGCGCCACGCTGGAGTAGCTGAACGTGCCGGCCGGCAGGCCCGCCCCGCTGATTTGCAGGCGGTAGCGCAAAATCTGGCGGTCGGCCGGCGGCCCGCGGTCGGTGGCGCTCAGGGCGGCGGTGGCGGGGGCCGTGGCGAGCACCGCGCCGTCGGGGGCCAGGGTTTGGAGGGCGTAGGCGGCGGGCTGGCGCGGGTCGGGGCCCACAAAGGCCGTCCAGCCCAGGCCCACGGCGGTAGCGTCGTCGTCGAGGGCCCTGGCCGTGAGCACGCTCGGGCAGGCGTCGTTGCTGGCGGCCGAGGCATTGCCGCACGCGTCGGTGAACCGCACCGAGTAGCACGCGGGGGCCAAGGCCGCCTCCGGGGCCGTCGTGGAGTCGGTCACCGGCCGGCCGGTGGCCGTGGTGGCGACGTCGGCCGGGGCCCCGGCGCTGGGCTGGCGGCGGTAGCGCAGCGTGCCGCCGGGCGGCACCGGCCCGCCGGGCAGCGCGGGCGTCAGCACCACCCGGTTTTGCGGGTCGAAGCTGGCCACCAGGCGCGGCGCGGGCGGGGCCAGCGTGGAGCTGGCAACGAGGCCGGCCTCGTTGGACGCCACGGCCCCGCCGTCGGTGCTCACGCGGTAAGTGTAGCGGGTGCCGCACACGACGTCGGGGTCTTCTAGGCCGCCATTTATAGGCAACACGCTATTGATAACGATGCCGTTACGCGTCACGACGTAGGGCCCCGGGGCGGGGCTGGCATCGGCCAGCAGCAGCTGCACGCGCCCCCGCGCCGACGCCACGGCCAGGCTCAGGGTGTAGCGCACGGCCGAAACGGCGGGGGCCGACTGGCAGTAGTCGGTGCGCAGCAGGCGGTAGCCGCCGGCCGGGGCAGCGGGCACCACCACGCTGGCGCTGCCCGGCGGCACGTCGCCCACGTGCTGAAACGGGCCGCTGGTGCCGGCCGGGGTCCGCTGCAAGGCGTAGCGGTAGCCGGCCGGCAGCTGGCCTACGGCCAGCGCCAGGGTGCCGCCGGGCAGGGGGCCGCTCAGCGTCAGGCTGGTAAGCAATGGGGTTTGGGCCGGCAGCAGGGCGGGCACGGACTGGGTGTTGAGGCTCCGGCAGGGCCCGGCCACGTTGTAGCGGCCCGTCACGGTGATGGTGGCGGCCCCGGCGGGCAGCGCCACCACCTGGGGCTGGTTGCGCAGGATGGGCGCGGCCGGACCAGTGCCGGCCTGCACGGTGTAGGCGTCGTACACGGCGTCGGTCACCGTCACCAGGGCCGCGCCGGTGGGGCAGGGGTCGATGCGGAACGGCGGCGGCACGGTGGCGTAGGCCGTGAGGGTGCGGGCGTAAAAAGTGCCCAGCACGCCGCCGCCGGGCAGCACCGTATTGGCGTTTTCGGAGATGGTGTACGGGCCGGCGGCGGCGGGCGTGAAGCGGTAGATGGTGCTGGCCCCGGTGGGTGCAATCAGGCAGCTGGGCGGGTACGCGCCGGCGCCCGGCAGGGCCGTGTAGTACACAAGGGCGGGGTCCAGGTTGGTGCGCTCGGGGCAGGGCTCGAAGCGCACCGTCCGGCCCACGCACAAGGCTTGCACCTGCTGCCCGGTGGCGTCGTCGACGACGAAAAAGGGCGTGCCGCCGCATTTGGCGGGCGGCGGCTGGGCGCAGCCCTGGGCCCGGGCCCGGCCGGGGCCCAGGGCCAGCACCAAGCCCAGAATCAGCCAAAAAAATGAACCGGAGAACGTCAGCTTCATGCCCAAAAATACGTCCCAGCCGGCCCACCGCGCCCGGCGCTTCGCCGGGGCCCTACGCCGCCCACGGATGGCTCCGCACAAAGCCGGCCGCCAGCCGCAGCGCCGGGTAAGGGGCCTGGCCGGGGCCGCCCACGGGCACGGCCGCCCGGAACGCGGCCAGCAGGGCCGCGCCCGCGCCTGTGGGCGAAGCAGGGGCCCCCGCTTCCAGGGCCTGGGCCACGGCCAGCAGCTCCATCCCCAGCAGCTGCTCGGCGGTTTCGACCAGCTGGCGCGCCTGCAAAGCGGCGTAGGGCTCGGCTGCGGCCGCGATGAAGGGGCTGACGGCCTGGGCGTGCGCCCCCAGGGCCGTTGCCGCGGGCCCGGCGCCCGGCGCGCCCGACACCCGCGCGGTGCGCCCGGCCGATGCCCGGCCCAGCGCCGCCACGGCCGCGCCCAGCTGCCCGAGGGCCGGGGCCAGCGGGGCCGTCGGGTGGTGCAGGGCCGCGTCCACGGCCCGCGCCACGGGGGCCAGGGCCCCCAGGTAATCAGCCGGTTCGGCGTCAATTTCCCCCGGCACCGCCGCGGCCAGTGCCCGCACCGCTTCGGTGGCCCGCGCCAGGCGCTGCGCCCGCAGCACGGCATCGACGGCGTACGCCAGCGTGAACGGGGCCCCGCGCCGCAGGGCCGCCGCCTCGCCGGCGCGCAGGGCCAGCGGGGCCCAGCTGAACAAGCTCAGGGCGTCGGCCGCGGCCAGGCGGTAGCCTTGGTAGTTGACCTCGCCCTCGCCCAGCAGCGGCAGCGCCAAGTGGGCGGTGGCCGCGGCGTCGCCGCCCTGCTCTAACACCACCGGCAGCAGCTCGCGGTTGTAGAAGGCCAGCAGGCGCTCAACGGTGGCCACGGCCAGGCCCGTGCTTTGGCCAACGGCTTGCTGCACCGTTAACAATAGCATCAGGCGCACCAGGGTTGGCGGCGCTTCGGCCCCGGTGCCGTAGGCGCACGAGGCCAGGGAATCGATTGGCCGCCGGGCCCCGGGGGCCGGGCCCTCGCCGTAAACCGGGGCCTCTTGTCGGGCGATTTGGGCTTTGGCGTCGGTGCCGAGCACGACGGGCCGGCCATCGGCCAGCAGGGCGGCCAGCGTGGCCAGGTCGAGGGGCTGCGCGGGCGAAATGGTGTGGGTAGGCATGGAGAGGGACGAGCGGGAAAGCCGCAAAAATAGCGGCAATTCCGGGCTGATAGGCTGGAAAATGGCTACACGAAAACCGGCACGCGGACACGCGGGCAGTTGGCTTGCCGTCGGCCCGGCCCGTCGACGGACAACCAAACCAGGCCGTCGAACGGCGTTTTTGTTGTTTGTCGACCGAAATCGGTCGTCTGTCGACGGCAATTTGCGGCCAGGCAATTAAGCGGGCAATGGCCGGGCCGGTCGTGTAATTTGGGCGGCTTTTAAAATATTAAAATATATAATTTAAAAGCTGAACCACTGCATTGCTCCACTCTTTTATTGCCAGCACGCATGAAAACGGCCATCAAAACGTACCATTCCGGTAAGATAGTCACCCTTTGCAGGTTGTTGCTGATCAGCCTGTTCGTTGGCGCCACGGCCTGCTCAGAAGACACCACGTCGGCTCCCGCCGATGCTTCGCCTCCCACCTCATCGTACCGCGCCGACGTGGCCGTGGCGTGGCTGAACTTGCAGCTGAAGCTCACCCGCACCACGCCGGTGGCGCCGGCCAGTACCTTCGGGCGGTCCTTCGGCTACAGCGGCATCACCGGCTACGAGGCGGTGGTGCCCGGCATGGCGGGCTACCGGTCACTGGCCGGCCAGCTCAACGGCCTGGCCAGCTTGCCCGTTGCCGACCGGAACCAGGTTTACAGTTGGCCCGTGAGCGCCAATTCGGCCCTGGCGGCCATCAGCCGCAGCATATTTGCCAATACCTCCCCGGCCAACCAAGCGGCGATTGATTCGCTGGAGGCGGCGACCAAGGCGGGCTATCAGGCCAGCCTGAGTCCGGAAATCATCAACCGTTCGGTTGATTTCGGCAAAAAGGTGGCCGCCGCCGTGTTTGAATGGTCCAAAACCGACGGCTACGACAATAAGGCGGCTTACACGCCACCCACCGGCCCCGGCCTGTGGGTGCCCACGCCCCCGGCGTTTGGTCCGCCCGTCTTCCCCAACTGGGGCAACAAACGGACGATGGTGGCCGGCAGCGGCGACGGCGCCGACCCCGGCCCGCCGCTGGCGTATTCCGCCGTGCCCGGCTCCCCGTTCTACCTGATGGGCCAAGAAGTGGTGGACGTCGCGCAAGCCCGCACCGCCGACCAAACCGCCATTGCCTTGTTTTGGAACGATGCGCCCAACGGCCGCAACTTCACCGCGCCGGGGCATTTCCCGTCCATCTTGGCGCAGGTGCTGGTCAAGGAGAACGCGCCGCTGGATAAAGCCTTGCTCGCCTACGCCAAGCTGGGCCTGTGCCTGAACGACGCGGCCATCAGCGTCTTCAAAGCCAAGTATACGTACAACCAGCTGCGGCCCGTGAGCTACGCGCGCCTGGTGCTGGGCCTGCCCACCTGGACGTCGTTGATTCCCACGCCGGCGCACCCCGAGTACAGCGCGGCCCACGCGACGGTATCCAGCGCGGCGGCCGAAGCCTTGACCGAAGTGTTCGGGCCCAACTACGCCTTCACCGACCAGAACCTCGTGCCTTTCGGGCTGCCGGCCCGGTCCTTCACGTCGTTCGAACAGGCCGCCGCCGAAGCCGGCATTTCCCGCTTCTACGGCGGCATTCACTACCGCCCGTCCATCGAAAAGGGCCTGGTGCAGGGCAAGAAGGTCGCGCAGAACATCAACGCGAAGCTGGTTTTCAAGTGATTTGCAGCGCCATGCGGCCTGGGCCCCGGGCCGCTCAGCCCAGCATTTCCTCCACCCGCTGGTGGAAGAGCCGGCCGATGGGCAGCTCCTGGTTGGCCACCTCGACGTGGCGGGCGCTGTAGGTTCGGATTTTATCGAGGGCCACGATGAACGAGCGGTGGATGCGCAGGAAATTGCTTTCCGAGAGCTTTTCCTCCATCGCGGCCACGGTTTGCTTCACCACCAGCGTGGGGCCGGCCACGGTGTGAATCTTGACGTAATCCTTGAGGCCCTCCACGTACAGAATGTCGCGCAGCACCACTTTCACCATTTTGCGGTCGATGCGGAAATACAAAAACGCCTCGGGGTTGGCCGCGGGGGCGGGTTCGGCGGGGGCGTCGGTTTTGCTGGCTTTGGCCACCGCTTTCAGAAACCGCTCCAGCGACACGGGCTTGAGCAGGTAGTCCACCGCGTCCAGTTCAAAGCCTTCGTAGGCGTACTCGCGGTAGGCCGTGGTGAAGATGACCTGCGGCGGGTGGCGCAGGCTGCGCAGGAAATCGGTGCCCAGCATTTTGGGCATCTTGACGTCCAGAAACAGCAGGTCCACGGGCTGCGCTTGCAACACGCCGAAGGCCTGCAAGGCGTTGCTGCAGGTGCCCACCAGCTCCAGCTGCGCCACTTCCCGCACGTAGGCTTCGAGCACTTCCAGCGCCGGGGGCTCGTCGTCGACCAGTAAGCAGCGCAGTTTCATGGCTGGCTATTCGAGGGTGAAAAATTGCCGCGCCGCGCGGGGGCCCCCGGCGGGGGCGGGCGGCGCGGCGGGCGGCGGCGCCAGCTGCAAGTGCAAGGCAATCAAAAACGTGTCGGGCTCCACCACGACCTTCAGCCCGTGCCGGCCGGGGTAGAAGTGCGCCAGCCGCTGGCGGACGCTGCGCAGGCCGGGGCCTTCGCGCAAATCGGGCGCTGCCGGCGAGCGGCTGTTGATGACTTTGAAGGTAACCGAATTTTTCTTCGCCACCAAGTCGATGCTCACCCAAGGGCATTCCAAACCTTTGCCGGTGCCGTGCCGAAACGCGTTTTCCACGAACGGCAGCAGCAGCAGCGGCGCGATGGGGTGGGTGCCGAGGGCCCCGCTGAAGTTAAGCGACACGTCCACGCCGGGGCCCAGGCGCAGCTGTTCCAGGGCCACGTAGTGCCGCATCATCGCGGCCTCGTCGGCCAGGGGCACTGCGGCGAGCGGGCTTTCGTAGAGCATGTACCGCAGCAGGGCCGACAGGTGCAGCACCGCCGCCGGCGACTCGGGGGCCTTTCGCGCCGTGAGGGCGTGCAGGGTGCGCAAGGTGTTGAACAAAAAAGCGGGTTGGAGCTGGGCCTTCAGCAGCTCAAGCTCGGCGTGCAGCTTGCGTTGCAGCAGCGCCTGCTGGAGCCGCCGCTGCGCGGACCAGTCGTTCACCACTTTAATGGCGAAGGCCCCGCCGGCCGTGATGAGGAGCGTAAAGAAGGCATAATTCAGTTCCAGGTAGTTGGCCCAGCGGAACGGTTGGGCCGGCGCTTCCCGCAGCAAGCCGGGGGCCACCACGAAATCGTAAAACGCCTGCATCAAGTTGGTAAGCACGGCGCTGGCCAGCACCCAACCGGCCAGCAACACCCCCCCCAAAGGCGCCAGCTGCCGCCGCCGCAACCGGGGCAGGATGCCGTACAGCAGCACGTACGTGGCGGGCACCCACAAGGGTAGGTGGTTGAGCAACAGGATTAAAACATCCAGCTTGGTGCCGATGATGAGGTGGGCAGGCAGCTGAATCAGCAGAAAAAACCCCACCACGGCCGTCCAGAACAACCCGTGCCGGACCGCCCGGCGCTGAAGCCAGGTTTTCATGGGCGGCGCGCAGCAAGCGCGGGCAGGACGAGGGCCCCGGGCCGGCGGCGGGCGGGCGCGGCGGCGGGCAGCTCCAGCGCCAGCCGAACGGTGAACGTGTCGTCCCGGGCGTCCACCTCGAAGCGGTGCCGCTCCGGGTAGAGCAGGTGCAGGCGCTGGCGCACGTTGCGCAGGCCAATGCCGGCCGGCCCCGGCGCGGGGGCCGGCGCGGGGCCGGCATTTTTGGTGTTCGCGATGACGCAGGTAAAGGTGTTGCCCGCCACGGCCAGGGCAATGCGGATGTGCGCCCGCCCCGGCTGCTCCGCCGAGCCGTGCTTGAAGGCGTTTTCGACCAGCGGCAGCAGCAGCAGCGGCGCGATGCGGCCGGCGGCGGGAATGTTTTCCGCCCTAAACTCCAGGGTCAGCCGCTCGCCGTAGCGCAGCTGTTCCAGCGCGAGGTAGTTGCGGAGCAGGGCCACTTCGTCGGCCAGCGCCACCAGCGGGGCGTTGCCCTGCTCCACCACGAACTGCAAAAGCCCCGCGAGGCGCTCCACCACCGCCGGGGCCTGGTCCGACTGCTTGAGGGTGAGGGCGTACAGGTTGTTGAGGGTGTTGAACAGAAAGTGCGGGTGAATCTGGGCCCGGAGCAGCTGCAGCTCGGCCCGGTAGTTTTCCTGCGTGAGCTGGGCGTTGTCGCGCTCTTTCTGGCGCCATTGGCGGTACACCCGCAGACAGGCGGCCACCCCGGCCGTGAGCAGCAGCGGCATGTGGGCCCCGGTAGCAAAAACGATGTGGTAGTCGGTAAAAGGCGAGGGCGCGCCGTGGTGCGACGGGACAAAAATGAAGTACCGGTGGGCGAAAGTGAGGGCCAGGCCCAGCCCAAACCAGCCCGCCAGCAACAGCAGAAAGCGCCCCCGGCTGCCATTCCGCCACAGCAGGGGCAGCACGCCGTAGAGCAGGGCGTAGGTGGCCAACATGTGCGGCGGCAGCAAAATCAGCGCATCGCGCAGCGCCCGTCCCCCGTCCGTGGTCGTGTGCAGGCTGTAGAGGAACAGCCACGTCATCAGCAGCGTGCGCACCAGCCAAAACAGCCCGTGCCGCAGCCAGAAGTGCTCGTCGATTGCCTGTAAAACCCGGCCCCCCCCGCCCTGCGCCGCCTGTGCCATGCCGAAACACCCGTTAAGCTCCTGATAAATATATCGATTTGGCGGTTGGTAACACGCGGTTGGCCCGGCTTGTAGATCAACGGCATCCTGGCGTCGACCAACGACCAAACCGGCGGCTGGTCGACGCCCGGCCCCCGTGTTGCCACGCCCGGGCGTCGCCGGACGATTAAGCAAGCAAAGGCCGGCCCCGGCGGCCATCTTGGGGCACCTCAGCGGCCGAAACTTTGCCTCAACAGGTTGGCCGTCGACGGCCCCGGGGCCCATTTTTTCAACCCAACCCTTCCTCCCAAGCCATGAAAACTGCCGTTATTCTTCGCCTGAGCCTGGCGCTGTTTGTTCTGCTGCTTTCGACCCGGGCCCGGGCCCAATCGGCGCTGCCGGCCTCGGCGGGTTATTGGAACATCGAAACCAACCTGACCACGCGCGACTACACCCTCGTGCGCTTCTACAACGCGCAGGACCAGCTCGTGTACCAGGAACGCCTCGACCATTTGTGCCTGAACCTGGTCAAGGGCACGGGCCTGTGCCGCCGCACCGGGGCCCAGCTCAACCTGGTGCTGGCGCGCGTGCTGGCCGACCCGCCGGCGGCCCAACAATCCAACACGCTGCTGGCCCAGCAATTGGCACAAAACCGCCGCGTGCAGCGCGTCTACGCCGTGCGCTGACCGGCCCCGCAGGCGCGCACAAATCCACGATTACGAGGGCTGGTGTCGGGGGCCCTGTTCGGAGGCTTTATTCTCGCCGACCCGAAGAATTTTGGGGTGGCGGCGGCGGTTGGCCTCACCTGGCCGGCTTTTCACTTGTTCATCCGTGGCGGCGGCCCTGAGCGGGCGGCTCACGCCGCGCCCAGGGCCGCCACCACCTCGGCCAGGGGCACCACCCGCTCGGTGCCGGTGGCCATGGTTTTGATTTTCACCACGCCGGCCGCTAGTTCCTCGGGGCCCAGCACGAGCACCTGCGGAATGCCTTTCGCGTCGGCGTACTTGAACTGCTTGGGCAGCTTGCCCGCGTCCGGGTACAGCTCGCTGGCGATGCCGGCGGCCCGCAATTGGGCCAGCAGCGGCAGCGCCGCCCGGCCGGTTTCCGGGGTGAAGTGCGTGAGCAGGCAGCGCGTCGGCGTTTCGGCCGCGGCCCCGAACAGGCCCAGGGCCTCCAGGCAGTCGTAGAGCCGGTCCACGCCAAACGAAAAGCCCACGCCCGACACGCCCGGCAGCCCGAAGGCCCCCGTGAGGTTGTCGTAGCGCCCGCCGCCGCTCACGCTGCCCATCTGCACGTTGTTGATTTTCACCTCAAAAATGCAGCCCGTGTAGTAGGAGAGGCCCCGGGCCAGCGTGGGGTCGAACTCCAGCCGGTCGAACTGCGCGAAGCCCGACGCCTGGAGCAAGCCGCGCACCTGGGCCAGCTCGCCCAGGCCCCGGTAGTAGGCCGGCAGCGAATCGCTGAAATCATCGGTCAGCTCGCCGGGGGCGGGGCCGGGGCCGTCGGGCTCCACGCCGGCCGTTACGAAGCCGGCCAGCAGGCGCTCGAGTTTTTCGGCGTAGCCGCCCTCCACGTCCAGCAGCTCAAACAGCGTGTCGACGGTGGGGGCCGTAAACCCTTTGTCCAGCAGCTCTTTGGTGACGCCGTCGCGGCCAATCTTGTCGAGCTTGTCGATGGCCACGAACAAATCCGTTTCCCGGCCCTCGCCGCCCAGGGCTTGGTAAATGTTGCGCAGCACGCCGCGGTGGTTGATTTTGATGGTAAAATCCGTCAGCCCCAGCCCGTTGAGCACCTGGGCGGCCATGAGCACAATTTCGGCTTCGCAGAGCAGCGAGTCGGTGCCCACCACGTCGGCGTCGCACTGCAGGAACTCGCGGTAGCGGCCGCGCTGGGGGCGGTCGGCGCGCCACACGGGCTGCATTTGGTAGCGCTTGAAGGGGAAGGTGAGCGTGCCCCTGTTCATGGCCACGTAGCGGGCGAAGGGCACGGTGAGGTCGTAGCGCAGGCCCTTTTCGGCAATTTTG
>JANXOE010000003.1 GCA_025353745.1 Hymenobacter sp. | reverse complement strand
CCCGGCTGGAGCAGCTGGAAAAAGACAACGTGAACCTGGCCGATTACGTGGTGGTGGTGCCGGATGACATGACCAAGACGTATTAAATTTTGCCCGCTGCCCTGCCTGGTAAAAATTGCACGCCCCGATCAACCATGCATTACCGCGAAGCAGGCATTGCCGACATTCCGCAGCTGATGGACGTCCGGTTGGCCGTCACCGAAAACGTGCTGACCGACCCCACCCGCATCACCGCCGATGATTACGCCGATTACCTCATGCGCCGGGGCAAAGGCTGGGTGTGCGAAACCGCTGGGGCCCAACTACTCGGCTTCGCAATCGCCGACGTGGAGGGCCACAACATCTGGGCCTTGTTCGTGCGGCCCGGCGGCGAGGGCCGCGGCGTTGGGCAGCGCCTGCAACGGCTGATGCTAGACTGGTATTTCCAGCAAACCAGCGAAACCGTGTGGCTCGGCACCGGGCCGGGCACGCGCGCCGAAACGTTTTACCGCCGCACTGGCTGGCGCGAAACCGGCCGGCGCGCCAACGGCGAAATCAAATTCGAGCTGACGGCGCAGGATTGGCAAACCCTGGCTAAAGCATAAACCGCTTGGCGCCTTTCGTGCGGGCGCTTAGCAAATGACGGAGGCAACAAAAAACCCGGCGCACACCGGGTTTTTTTGTTTTTAGTAGCCAAGTGGCTGTCAATCAAATATTTTTCGCGACGTCGGGCTTGGCTTTTGCCAACGCGCTGGCCAGCTCGCGCTGCAGCTGGGCGTTGGAGTCAGCCGGTTCCGCTTCGGAAATGCCGAACTGCTTTTGCAGCCGTTCCCATTCTTCGATGGGAATGAACACGCCGGTTATTTTTCCTTTGTCGTCGGATAAATACTTGATGTCCATGCGGGGTTGCTAAAAAAGCGGGGTTTGCTGAGCTGCGTAAAAGCCCTCCAATTTATTGCCAGCCGAGGGGCGAGGGGATTGCAGCAGCCAAATCGTTGGCGCGGCTAAGCTGCCAAATCGGCGGTTAGGCCGAAAACGACGAGCCGCAGCCGCAGGTGCTTTTGGCCTGGGGGTTGTTGAAAACGAAGCCGCGCGCGTTGAGGCCGTCCTGAAAGTCGACTTCCATGCCCAGCACGTACATCGCGTGCTTTTTGTCCATGATGAGCTTGAGGCCGTCGAGGTCGTAGATCTCGTCCTGGTCCTTGGCTTTGTCGAAGCCGAGCAGGTAGCTCATGCCCGAGCAGCCACCGCCCTGCACGCCGATGCGCAGGCCGTAGTCGGCGGGCACGCTTTTTTCCTGGATGATATTTTTTACCTCGACCACGGCGCGGTCGGTGAGGCTGATGGGGGCGAGGGTGGCAACACTGGCCATAGGAGTAGCGGTGTTAGAAGGAATAAACGGAGAGTAACAAATGTACAACCGGCGCGGGGCAGCGCCGGGGCCCCCACAACAGAAATGAACGGGCGGCGGTTCACGGTGTATTTTTGCCGGGTCCCTTCTTTTTGTTTTTCATTCGCCCATGGATTCGCCCGCTTATCTCTTCGAGCTGCTTAAAATTATTTTGCCCGCGCTCATCGTCGCCGGCGCTATTTATTTGCTGTTCAAGCAGTTTTTGGAAAAAGAACAGCAGCGGCGGCTCATCGAGCTGCGGCTCGACAGCAGCAAGGCCACGCTGCCGCTGCGCCTGCAAGCCTACGAGCGGGTGGTGCTGCTGCTCGAGCGCATCTCGCCCAACAACATCCTCGTGCGCCTGAGCAGCGCCGGGCAGTCGGCCCCCGACTACCACCGGCTGTTGCAGCAGGAAATCCGGGCCGAGTACGAGCACAACCTCTCGCAGCAACTCTACCTCTCGCCCGACACCTGGACGCTGGTGCGCGAAGCCAAGGAAAGCGTGCTCACGATGGTGAACCGCGCCTACCACGGCCTGCCCACCCCCGCCCAAACCCGCGGTACGGAGCTGGCCAAGCGCATCCTCGAAGGCTTGATGACCGACGCCGCCGAGCCCACGGCCCAAGCCCTGGCCGCCGTGAAGCGCGAAGCCGCCGGCTTATTTTAGGCCCCCCCGGGGCCCTGTATGCCATTTTATCAGATAGTATGAACAAGAAGCTCCGCATTGCCGTCGACATGGACGAGGTGATGGCCGATTCCATTGCCCGTTTTCAAGCGTGGTACGGGCGCGATTTCCAGGCCGAGCTGACGCTGGGGGCCCTGCACGGCAAGGACCCGGCCGACGCCGTGGCCCCCGAGCACC
>JANXOE010000333.1 GCA_025353745.1 Hymenobacter sp. | reverse complement strand
ATCCGCTTCGAACCCGTCCGCGCGCAACGCCGCACAACAGGTTTCAAGATACGCGCGATCCTGCTGAATTTCTTCGGATTCGCGCAGCCCGAGCGAGCGCATGTTTCGCGCCGCGAATCCGTCTGCCACATGAATGAGGAGCAAGGACGAGTGGCACAAGCGCGCAAGCTCTCGTACATGGGCCAAGATGTATTGGTCGGATGCGGCGTGTTCAAGTGGAATGAGAATGCGCGCGTACATCAGGCGATCCACCCGCGCAGGGTCTGCACGAGCAGCCAGCCGTTCAGCGTCGCGATAATGAACGCGACGGCGTACGCGGCAACGCGCAATCCCGTTGAATTGACGAACTCTCCCATCTTGGCGCGGTCGGAGGTGAAGCGAACAAGTGGGAATACGGCAAACGACAGTTGCAACGACAGTACCACTTGGCTGAAAATCAACAGCTTCGCCGTGCCACTGGCGCCATATAAGATTGCCACAATCGCCGCTGGTACGATAGCGATGGCGCGGGTGATAAGACGTCGCAACCATGGTCGAATGCGAATCTCGAGAAACCCCTCCATGACGATTTGCCCGGCGAGCGTCCCAGTCAGCGTCGAATTTTGTCCCGACGCCAGCAAGGCAATGGCAAACACCGCCGAGGCGGCCCCGGCCCCCAGCACCGGCGTGAGCAGTTTGTGGGCGTCGGCGATGTCGGCCACGTTGTTGTGGCCCTTGCCGTGGAAGGCCGCGGCGGCCGTCACGAGGATGGCCGCGTTCACAAAAAACGCCAGGAACAGGGCCGCGGTCGAATCGATGGTGGCGAACTTGATGGCCGAGCGCTTGCCGGCTTCGTCCTGCCCGAAGGCCCTGGTCTGGACGATGCTCGAGTGCAGGTACAGGTTGTGGGGCATGACGGTGGCCCCCAGGATGCCGATGGCCACGTAGAGCATGCCGGGGTGGGTCACGACCTCGGGGCGGGGCAGCAGCCCCCCGGCCAGGGCCCTCCAGTCGGGGTGCGAAGCAACAATCTCGTAGAGGAAGCAGAAAAAAATCAGCACAATCAAACCCCCAACTATGCTTTCGATGAGCCGAAAACCCTTGTGCTGAAAAAACAGCACCAGCAGCACGTCGAGCGTGGTGAGCACCACGCCCCAGGCCAGGGGCAGGCCGAAAAGCAGGTTGAGGGCAATGGCCGAACCGATGACTTCGGCCAGGTCGCAGGCGGCGATGGCGATTTCGCACATCGCCCACAGCGCCAGGCTCACCGGGCGCGAGTAGTGGTCGCGGCAGGCCTGGGCCAGGTCGCGGCCGGTGACGATGCCCAGCTTGGCAGCCAGGTGTTGCAAAAACATGGCAAACAGGCTGGAAATCAACACCACCGACAGCAGCGTGTAGCCGTAGCCGGCCCCGCCGGCCAGGTCGGTGGCCCAGTTGCCGGGGTCCATGTAGCCCACGGCCACCAGCAGGCCGGGGCCCCAGTAGGCCCGCAGCTTGCGCCAAAACGAAGCCCCGGCGTCGGGCACCGCGACGCTGCCGTACACTTCGCTGAGCGAGTTGGCGCGGCGGGCGTGGCGCCAGCCAGAAGGGGCAGGAGCCGGGACAACCGGCGGGGCAACGGGCGCAGGAGACGACACAGCGGATTCAGGCATAGAACACTACAAAGATAAATTAATTTTTTAGGTTAATCTAAAAATTAATTTGAGGCCGCCTAAAATACGGAGCTTTTGCGGGAAAGTTGTGCTTGGCATGGGGGCCGCGCGGCCCGGCTGCCCGACCTTTGCCGGCCCCATTTGCCCGCCTATGCCCCCCCTGGCTATAACCAAGACCCGCCTCGGCCTGCTTTCCCTCGCGGTGAGCGTGGTGCTGGTGGCCGTTAAATTTTACGCCTACCGCCTCACCCGCTCGCAAGTGGTGCTGACGGACGCGCTGGAAAGCATCATCAACATTTTCACCAGCGGCTTCGCCTTGTACAGCCTGTACCTGGCCGGCCTGCCCAAGGACGAAAACCACCCCTACGGCCACGGCAAGATCGAGCACTTGTCGGTGGGCTTCGAAGGGGCCCTCATTTTCATTGCCGGGGCCTTCATCCTGTACTCGGCCACCGGCAGCCTGCTGCACCCGCACCCGGTGGCGCAGCCCGACCGGGGCGTGGCGCTGCTGGCGGCCGCGGCGGGGGCCAACCTGCTGCTGGGCTTCTACCTGGTGCGCCAGGGCCGCCAGCTGAGCTCGGTGGCGCTGGTGGGCGACGGCCAGCACCTGTACATCGACGCGCTGACGTCCATCGTGTCGGCGGCGGCGCTGCTGCTGGTGGCCTTCACCGGCGTGCTGCGCATCGACGGCGCGGCGGCCCTGCTGCTGGGCGGCTTCATTCTGGCCAACGGCGGGCACATGGTGAGCCGCTCGGTGTCGGGCCTGATGGACGCCACCGACACGGCCGTCGTCACCCGCGTCATTGCCGAGCTGCAGGCCCACCGCCGCCCCGCCTGGATCGACGTGCACAACCTGCGCGTGCAGCGCTACGGGGCCAACCTGCACATCGACTGCCACATGCAGATGCCTTACTACTTCAGCCTGGAGCACGTGCACACCGAGCTGCACGACATCGAAGAGCTGATCTGCCGGCAGTTCGCGGTGGAAGTGGAGATGTTCGTCCACGCCGACCCCTGCACGTTTGCCGCCTGCTCGCTGTGCCGCATGCCCAGCTGCCCCGTGCGCCAGCACCCGTTTGCGCACGAAGTGGCGTGGGAGCTGCACAACGCCGTGCGCAACGAGCGGCACCGGCTGTAGCTGTAAGCAACCATTGGGCGGCGCGCCCGCGCCACGGCCCGCAAACGTGCTGTAACTGCCCGCATCCGTCCTGCTGGGCCGGGGCCGTCGGCGGCTAGTTTTGTGCCTGTCAACCCGTTGCCGCCAGCGCTGCCGTTGCGCGGCCAGGGGCCCTGCACCTTGCTTCCATGGAGCCCTCCCCCGTTTTAACAACTGTTGCGTCGCCGGCGAAAAGCCGCCGGGCCGCCCCGCCGCGCCCACCCGACGCCCGCTACCGGCAGGTGCAGGCGTTTGCGCAGCTGGTGGACCAGGATTTTCGCTCCCAGAAAACCGTGCGCGACTACGCCGAGCGCCTGCGCGTCACGCCCAACCACTTGAACGCCCTCTGCCGCCGGCTGCTCAACCAAACGGCCAGCGGCCTGCTGCACGCCCGCGTGGTGGCCGAGGCCCAGCTGCTGCTGCGGCAATCGGACGCGTCGGTGGCCGCCGTCGCCCAGGCCCTGGGCTTCGCCGATACGTCGTATTTCGGGCGCTACTTTAAAAAATACGTGCGCCAGACGCCCACGGCGTTCCGCGAGGCCGGGCCCCGGTAGCGGCCGCCGGGCGCGCGGTTGGCGGTGGGCGTGCCCGGGCCGGCCGCATTCTTTCGTAGTTTGCGGGCCGATTCGCCCCCGTCGCCCAGCTCGCCCGCGGCGGCACCACCCCATGAAAAACACCGGCCTGCCCGTCCTGGCACTCGAGCAATTCGCTGGCAACCAGCGGCCCGGGCACGGCTACTACGTGGAGCGGCTGGAAGACCACCTGGCCCGGTTCCCGGCCGTGAGCCTGCCGCACGCCCACAGCTTCTACCTGCTGCTGTACGTCACGCAGGGCCACGGCACGCACACCATCGACCTGGTGAACTACGACCTGCGGCCGGGCGGGCTGTATTTTTTGGTGCCCGGGCAGGCGCACAGCTGGGTGCTGTCGGCCGATGCGCAGGGGTTCATCCTCTTTTTCAGCCTGGCTTTCTACCAGCGCCAGTACCCGGCCGACCGCCTGGGGGCCTACCCGTTTTTTGATCCGGCGCAGCCGCCCGTGCTGTACCTGCCGCCCGCGGAAACGACCGTCCGGGGCTTGTTCGAGAGCGTGTTGCGGGAAAACACCACGCCCGCCGCCAACCGCGAAGAAGTGGTGGGGGCCTACCTGTACCTGCTGCTGGAGCTGGCCTGGCGCTCCTACGCCCAGGTGCAGGCCCAGCACGCCCCCACCCACGGCCTCCAGCTGGTGCGCGCCTTCAGCCAGCTGCTCGACGCGCACTTCCGCACCGAGAAAACCGTGCGCTACTACGCCGACCAGTTGGCCCTGACGGCCAACCACCTCAACGCCCTGTGCCGGCGCGTGGTCAACCAAACAGCCAGCGCCCTGATCCACGAGCGGGTCATCACCGAGGCCCAGCGGCGGCTGGCGCACTCGGCCCAGTCGGTGGGCCAGATCGCCGACCAGCTCGGCTTTGAAGACGCTTCCTACTTCACGCGCTACTTCAAAAAGTACGTGGGCCAGACGCCGGAGACGTTTCGCCAGCACCAGCCGGCCAATCGTTGATTTATCCTGAAGGTGCCCGCAATTGGCTCTAAAGCCGGCCCGGGCCCCGGGTTAATTTTGTGTCGTTCAACAAGCTCCTGACACTTATGGCTTCCCTCGATTCCGACACCGCCGCTATGCTGGCCCTGCGCTGCCCCCGCTGCCACGAAGGCCGGCTCTTCACGTCTTCGACCTACAACCTGACCAAGTTTGCCGACATGCCCGAGGTGTGCGCGGTGTGCGGCCAGGCCACCGAGCCCGAGCCCGGCTTCTACTTCGGGGCCATGTTCGTGAGCTACGCCTTCTCGGTGGTCATCTTTGCCCTCACCGCGGTGGCGCTCTACTTCCTGGCCGGCGACCCCGCCGTGTGGGTGTACGTGGTGGCGGTGGGCACGGCGGCGGCGGCCTTCACGCCGTTGTCGTTGCGCTACTCCCGCTCCTTTATGCTGTACTGGTTCGGCGGCATCCATTACCAGCCCAACTGGGTGCGCTACCCCGAGCGCAAGCCCCGGACCGCGCCGGCCGGCGCGCCGAGCCCCGCCGCGTAGGCGGCCCCGGGCGTGCCCGTGAGGGCCCCGGCGCGGCCAAAGCCGCGCGGGTCCGTCCTTTGTCTCCTTGCTCATCGCTTTTGCCGGATGGATGTTATGGATGATTTTTTGGCCGCCCGCTCGCAAATGGCCCTTTCGCTGGGCTTTCACATCGTTTATTCGTGCATCGGCATGGTCATGCCGTTTTTCATGGCCGTGGCCCACTTCCGCTGGCTCACCACCGGCGAGGCGGTGTACAAGAACGTGACCAGGGCCTGGAGCAAGGGCGTGGCCATTTTCTTCGTGACGGGGGCCGTGTCGGGCACCGTGCTCTCGTTCGAGCTGGGCCTGCTCTGGCCCAAGTTCATGCTGCACGCGGGGCCCATTTTTGGGATGCCGTTTTCGCTCGAAGGCACTGCTTTCTTCATCGAAGCCATTGCCCTCGGCTTTTTCCTCTACGGCTGGGAGCGGTTTCATCCGTGGTTTCACTGGTTCACGGGCCTGGTGGTGGGCATCAGCGGGCTCGTGTCGGGCATTTTGGTGGTGGCGGCCAACGCCTGGATGAACAGCCCGGCCGGCTTCGACTTCGTCAACGGCCAGTACCTGAACGTCGACCCCATCAAGGCCATGTTCAACGCCGCCTGGCTCTCGCAGGCCCTGCACATGTGCATCGCGGCCTTCGCGGCCACCGGTTTTGCCGTGGCCGGCATCCACGCGCTGATGCTGCTTAAGGGCCGAAACGTCGCCTTTCACCGCCACGCCTTCACCATTGCGGCCGTCTTCGGGGCCCTCGCCGCGCTGGTGCAGCCCCTGAGCGGCGACTTTTCGGCCAAGGACGTGGCCCGGCGCCAGCCCGCCAAGCTGGCCGCCATGGAAGCGCTGTTCCACACCGAAAAACCGGCGGCGCTGGTGCTGGGCGGCCTGCCCGACGAGCAAACCCAGCGCGTGAACTACGCCGTCCGCATCCCCGGCCTGCTCAGCTTTCTGGCCCACGGCAACTTCAGCCAGGAAGTGCAGGGCCTCGACCGGGTGCCCGCGGCCGACCGGCCGCCGGTGCTCGTTCCCCACCTGGCTTTCCAGCTGATGGTGGGCCTGGGCACGTTCATGATGGGCGTGGCGGCGCTCTTTTTCCTGGCGCTGTGGCGCCGTAAAGCCTGGCTGCAAAGCCGCTGGCTGCTGCGGCTGTTCGCGGCGGCCACGCCCGCCGGCTTCCTGGCCGTGGAGGCGGGCTGGACGGTGACGGAAGTGGGCCGCCAGCCCTGGATCATCAACGGCGTGCTGCGCACGGCCGACGCCGTGACGCCCATGCCGGGCATCGCCTACTCGTTCTACCTGTTTTCGGCGGTGTACGTGTCGCTGAGCTGCGTGGTGGTGTTCTTGCTGAGCCGCCAGATCCGCATGGTGCCCGCCCTCTACGACGTGGCGCCGCCCACGGCCCTCGCCTAACGCCCCGCCGCCATGCCGTTCATGTCCTACGTCGTCATCGCCTACCTTTTCCTGGCCATCCTGCTGTACCTGCTGCTGGGCGGGGCCGATTTCGGGGGCGGCATCATCGAGCTGTTCACTTCGGAAAAAAACCGCCACCTCACGCGCCAAACGGTTTACCGGGCCATCGGCCCCGTTTGGGAGGCCAACCACATGTGGCTGATCATCGCGGTGGTGATTCTGTTCGTGGGCTTTCCGCGCATCTACACCACCATGTCGGTGCACCTGCACATCCCGCTGCTGCTCATGCTGTTGGGCATCATCGCGCGGGGCACGGCCTTTGGCTTCCGGCACTACGACGCCGTGCACGACCGGATGCAGGCCGTGTACAACCGCATTTTTGTGTATTCGAGCGCCGTGACCCCGTTTTTCCTGGGCGTCGTCGCCGGCAGCGTCCTCGCCGGCCGCATCGACCCGGGGGCCCCCGATTTCTGGTCGGCCTACGTGGCGAGCTGGCTGCACCCGTTTTCGGTGGCGGTGGGCCTCTTCACGGTGGCGCTGTGCGGCTACCTGGCGGCGGTGTACACCGTCGGCGAAGCCAAAACGGCCGCCGACCGGCAGCGCTTCGTGCGCAAAACCCGCCTGCTGACGGCCGTGACGGTGGGGGCCGGCGGGGCCGTGTTCGCGGCGGCGTACCGCGAAGGCATTCCGCTGCTGCACTGGGTGTTGGGCAACGCCGTGGGGCGCACGGCCCTGGGGCTGGCCACCGCGTCGCTGGGGCTGCTCTGGTACCGGCTGGGCCGGGGGCCGGCGGCGCTGCTGCGGGTGCTGGCCGGCTTTCAGGCCACGATGATTCTGCTGGCCATCGGCTACGCCCACTTCCCCGATTTCCTGCTGGTGCGCGGGGGCCCCAACCTGTCGCTGGTGCGCGAGCTGGCCCCGGCCCGCACCGTTCAGGCCCTGGGCGAGGCCCTGCTGCTGGGCAGCTTATTCATTCTCCCGGCCCTGTTCTACCTGTACTACAGCTTCGAGCGCGACAAAAGCCGCGGCGTTTCCGTCGATGGCTAGGGCCCGGCGAACTCGCCGATGTCCACGCGCTGCCCACGCCGGACCAGGTGCACCATCGGCAGTGCAAAAGCGTTTCGTGGCGCTAAAAGCAGGACATAATCAGTCACCAATTCGCAGTCATCCAATCACTTCTGGGACCTATTCCACGCTTAGCGGCCGGGTGGCGGTGCCCAGGGCCGTGGCCACGGCCACCAGGTAGCGCCCGGCGGGCAGGCCCACCAGGTCGAGCACGGCGGTGGTGCCGGGCACGGCCTGCTCGCGCAGGCGGCGGCCCAGCAGGTCGCAAATGGTGACGTGGGCCCCCGGCGAGGGCAGGCGCAGGGAGGCCTGCTGGCGGGCGGGGTTGGGGAAAAGCTCGAAGCCGACGGCGGCCGCGTTGCGGGTGGCGGTGGGCATGTAGGCCCGGTTTTCGAGCACCAGAATGCGGTCGTCGGTGGCGGCGGGGGCCCCGCGGCCGTCGCGGTTGCTGGTGCCCACGTACACCCGGCCCTGGGGCGACACGCAAATGCTACGCAGTCGACCAAAAGCGTTCAGCAAGAACTCGTTGCGGGCTGTGATGGCGGTGCCGGGCGCGTCGAGCGGCAGCTGCACGAGGCGCTTGCCGCCCAGCGCCACCAGCAGCAAGCTGCCGCGCCAGCCCGGAATGGCGGGGTGGTCGTAGTACTTGAGGCCGGCCGGGGCAATGGTGGGCGTCCAGGTGGTGAGGGGCTCGCGCACGTTGTTGGCCGTGCAGAAGGTCGCTTCCGCGGGCAGGTTGCAGAGGCCTTCCACGGTGGGCCAGCCGTAGTTGCGGCCGGCCTCGATCTTGTTGACTTCGTCGTCGTTGCTGGGGCCGTGCTCCGAGGCGTAGAGGCGGCCGTCGGCCAGCTGCACGAGGCCCTGCGGGTTGCGGTGGCCGAACGTGTACACGTAGCTGCCGGGCGTGGGGTTGTCGGCCGGTACGGTGCCGTCGAGGTTCAGGCGCAGGATTTTGCCGTTGAGCGAGGCGCGGTTCTGGGCTTCAGAGGCTTGCAGCGCGTCGCCGGTGGTCATCAGCAGGGTGCGGTCGGGCAGGATGAGCAGCCGCGAGCCGCTGTGGTTGGTGGTGGCCACGATGCCGCCGAGCAGCACCAGCGGGGCCCCCAGCGTGCCCGCCGAAGCCGCATACGTAAACCGCACGAGCTTCTCCTTCAACACCCCCTGGTCGGTATAATTATACACCACGTACACGTAGGGCTTGGCGGCGAAATCGGGGTGCAAAACCATGCCCAGCAGCCCGCTTTCGTTGTTCTGCGTCACGTCGGCGATGGTGAGCAGCGGCACCACCGCGCCCGTGGCCGGGTTCACGCGGCTGATGCGCCCGGCCCGTTCGGTGGCCCAGATGAAGTCGTCGGGGCCCCACACCAGCTCCCAGAGCGTGGCCAGGTTGGGCGCGAGGGCCGACACCGTGACCGTCGTCGTGCCCACCTGAAAAGTGGTCAGCGCCGGGGCCTCCTGGGCGCGGGCCGCCGGGCCCGCCAGGGCCTCGGCCAGCAACACAAATAGCAACAGTTTTTTCATGGACAGGTACATAACGCAGCGCACCGCCACCGCTTATATTGTACTAAGTAAATAAAAAAAACAACTACTGCGCCAGCTACGCGCCGCCGACTAGGGCCCCGCGGCGCACGGGCCCGCCATTCGGTCACCGCTTGGCCAGCTTGGCCGGGGCGTCGGCGCCGTCCTGGCGGGCGTAGCGCACCACGGCCTCGCCCACTTTTTTGCCCATGTCCAGGCCCACGGTGTTGTCGACGCGAAAATGGACGCCCCCTTCGAACCGCGACTCGGCGGCTTCCCGGGCCTTGGCGAGGAAGTACTTGGCGTCTTCGGGAAATAAGTAGGCCAGCACCACGGCACGGGCGTTGGAGGTGGTGGCGTGGCCCGACGGGTAGCCCGGAAAAGGCGGCGTGACCAGCAGCGGCGGCACGTAAGTGGGGTCGTACTGATCGGGCCGGATGCCCCAATAAGTGAATTTGGCGTCCCAGCAGGCAATGCCGGCATCGTGGGCCGCCACGCTCACCAGGGCGCACACACGGGCGGCCCGCGGCGCGTTGCCGCACAGGTTGTTCTCGAATATTTCCCGCACGCACGCTTCGCCCCAGAAATCAGTCGTCACCCAGTAATAGGCGCGGGCCAGGGCTTGCGGGGTTCTTTTGAATTCGCGCAACTCTTTCATGTCCGCGGCGGGGTCGGGCGGCGGGCCGGGCCGAAACTGGCTGCCCGAGGCGAGCACCATGGGGCGCCAATGGCCGCGCATGGGCAGCATGGGCGGGCGCTTGTCGTGCCACAGGCCGGGCCGGTTGGGCGCGGCGCCCTTCCACGCGGCGTCCAGGCTGTCGGTCTGGGCGCGTTGCAACACCGCGGCCGCCACGCGCTGCCCAAGCGCAAAGCCGGCTTCGACGTCGCTGGGGTAGGCCACGCCGGCCAGCGTGCGCGAGCGGCACGCCGCCAGGGCCAGTTGCCGGATGGAATCGGCCTTGGCCGGCAGCAGCTGGGCCAGCACGGCGGCCGCCGCGCCCGCCGCCACTGCCCGCTCGCAGGGGTACGACGGGCAGTCGGGCACGGGCAGGCACGGCCGGATTTTGGCGTGGGCGGCCGAGGGCCGGGGCCGTCGGTAGGCGTACTTGGTGTCCCAGGCGGCCACCGTGGCGTCGTAAATGGCTACGTCCAGCAGCATTTTATTGCGCGCCCGGACCTGAATGGCGAAGGGCAGCTGCTCGGCCAGGAGCTCCCAGCGGTAGCCGGGCGCGCCGGCGTCCCAGAATTTTATTTG
Source organism: Hymenobacter sp. (assembly GCA_025353745.1). Classification (GTDB taxonomy): domain Bacteria; phylum Bacteroidota; class Bacteroidia; order Cytophagales; family Hymenobacteraceae; genus Hymenobacter. Next base: position 1,848 of record JANXOE010000333.1, on the reverse strand, counting down.
TTGGAGCGCGGCCGAATCGCGCTGCTGGGCCAGGCGCAGGAGGGTTTGCACTTCGGCCCGGCCGGCCTTGCCCGTGGGCGGCGGCGGCAGCCGGTACGCCGCGCCCGACGGAATTACCCAGGTTTTCCACGCGCCCGCGCCGGGCTCGGTTTGGGCCATGCTTTGCGCAGCCACCAGCCAGCAAAACACGATAACAGAAAGCCTGGACTTCATGGCTGTGCAAAATAGCGTACTTCACCCTAAATATATAATTTTTATCGTAAATTTTTGGCTTGGCCGGTTTTCAGTCGATGCACACGCTTACCCCCCGAATAGTTTTATCCTTTACTGGTCATTAAAACACTTAATCCCTGACAACCAGTTGTTTTGTGCGCCATGAGCGAGGCCCGGGGCCCTCGCCCCGGGGCCCTCGCCCCGGGGCTTCACTTTGCCGGGCTGGTCCACGGGCTGTCGCGCACGCGGAAGCGCCAGGGCAGGCCGGCGGCTTCGGGGCCGGCGTAGGCCAGGCCCACGCGGGGGCTGGCCCACACGTCGGCGGCGGGCACGGCCGGGCCGGGGTCTTCAAACCACAGCACGTTGCCGGTGAGGGCCGTGCCGCTGAGGGCGGGCGTGATGCCCAGGGCCTGGCTCAGCACGCCCGGGCCGGCCGTGAGGGCCCGCGCGGGGGCCCCCAGGCCGCGGCGGCGCAGCATCTCATCAATGCCAATCAGCGGCTCCACGGCCCGGACGAGCACGGCGTCGGGGTGGGCGGCGTCGTGGGTGGTGAGGTTGAACAGGGCGTGGCGGCTGTACACGGTGTAGATGTAGGCGTGGCCGCCGGGCTGGTGCAGGCCCTGGGCCTGGTGGCGCTTGCGCAGCAAGTGCAGGGCCAGCGCGTGGTCGCCTTCGTGGCGGTAGGCTTCGGTTTCGACGACCCGGCCGGCGGTGACTACCCCGTTGACGTTGGTGTACAAGTGCTTGCCCAGCAGCTCGCGGGCGATTTGCAGCACGTCGGGCCGCTGGTAGAACTCCATGCCGATTTTCATACGCCTTCCTTACGGCCCCGGCGGCCCCAAGGCCGGGGCCCTACCGCACCCGGTAGAGCAGCCCCGCGCCCAGCAGCCACCGGCCCGGGCGCCAGGGCGCGGCAGCGGCGGGCTGGCCGTCGACGCGCAAGGCGGCCCCGGCGGCGGGCAAATCGAGGGCGGCCGTGCTGCGGCTCAGCCAAAAGCCGCTGCGCTCGTCGAGGGCCAGCTGCGTGCGGGTGCGGGGCGCGGCCAGGTAGCCCAGGTCGGCCACCAGTTCTAAGCGGCGGCTCAGCTCCAGGCCCAGGCCCAGCTTGGGCTGAAGGGCGCGGGTTTGGGTTTGGAGGCCCAGGCCCAGTTCGTCGGCCCGGAGGCGGGTGCCGGCCACGCGCAGGCCGGCGTCGGGGTTGTGGTAGGGCCCCAGGTCGCGGGCCGCGGTTTGGCGAAAATACGTCAGCCCCAGCCGCACAAAAACGGGCCGGCGGCGCGGGTTGAGGTTGTGCTCGTAGGCCAGGCCGGCCTCCCAGCCGCTGCCGGCCAGCAGCCCGTAGAGGGACCGCGTGGCCGCCCGCACCGCCACGCCGCCCGCCACCTCGTACTCGTAGCAGAAGCTCGACCAGTACGCCGCGCCCGGCGCCCGCACGGCCCCCGCCCCCAGCGCCCGGAACCCCGAGCCCGCCGGCGCAAACCCGAGCTGCACCTGGCCCCCCGGCCCCGTCAGCGGCAGCGCGCCCAGCGAGAAGCCGTAGCGAAACCGGCTGCGGCGGGCCGGAACGGCGCCGGGCGGGGGCCCCGGGTCGGGCGCGGCGGGGGCCGGCGCGGGGGGCCGGGCCGCCGCGCGCAG
>JANXOE010000319.1 GCA_025353745.1 Hymenobacter sp. | reverse complement strand
CCCCAGCCGGCCCCTTTGGCCGGCTTTTTTGTACCTTCCGCCCCCATATGGCTACTCCTGTTACTACTGCTTCCGCGGCTTCGACGGCCGCCGCACCCGCCCGCTCCTACGCCGGGCCGATGGTGCTCATGACCAGCCTGTTCTTTTTGTTCGGGGCCGTCACCAACTTCAACGACGTGCTGATGCCCTACCTCAAGGACATCTGCCAGCTCAGCGATTTTCAGTCCACGGCCGTGCAATTTGCCTTTTTCGGGGCCTACTTTCTCATGTCGCTGCCCGCCGGCTGGGTTTTGAAAAAGCTGGGCTACCAGCGCGGCATCGTGGCGGGCCTGCTCGTGATGGCCGGCGGGGCCCTGCTCTTCGTGCCGGCCGCCGACTCGCGGGCGTTCGGGCTGTTCCTCACGGCGCTCGGCGTGCTGGGGGCCGGCATCACGCTGCTGCAAGTGGCGGCCAACCCCTACGTGAGCGTGCTGGGGCCGGCGCGCGGCGCGGCGGCCCGCGTGAGCGTGGTGGGCGTGGCCAACAACTTCGGCGGGGCCCTCTCGCCGCTGGTGGGCGGGCTGGTGCTGTTCGGCGGCTCGGTGGCGCTGAAGGCGCGGCTGGCCGCCCTGCCCCTGGCCGAGCGCCTGGGCCGCGAGTCGCAGCTGGTGAAGGGGCCCTACCTCGGGCTGGCCGCGTTTCTGGTGCTGCTGGCGGGCGTGTTTTTCTTCCTGGTGAAGCTGCCCGACATCGAAAGCATTCCCGAAGAAGAGGCCCTGGAGGCCCGGCCCGTGGCGGCCGGCCGCACGTCGGCGCTCGGCTTCCCGCACCTGGTGCTGGGCATCGGGGCCATTTTCGTGTACGTGGGCGTGGAAGTCGGGCTCGGCTCGTTCCTCATCCGCTACGGCGAAAGCCAGGGCATCGCACAGCTCTCGGCCTTCACCCAAAGCCTGGTGCGCGGCCTGAGCGCGGCCACCGGCTGGGCCGGGGCCCTGTTCGGGCAGGCGCCGGCGGCCATCGACACATCGGCGGGCTTCACCAAGGCGGTGGGCGCGGTGCTGGTGTCGTCGTACTGGTTCGGCTCGCTGGTGGGGCGGCTGGTGGGCATTCCGTTGCTGCTAAAATTCCGCAACCGGGCCCTGCTGGTGGCGGTGTGCGCAGCCGGCGCGGCGCTGGTGGGGGCCTCGCTGCTCAGCCACGGCGAAACGGCGCTGTGGCTGGTGGTGCTCTGCGGCTTGTGCAACTCCATCATGTGGCCGGTCATCTTTCCGCTGGCCATCACCGGGCTGGGGCCCTTCACCAAGCAGGGCTCTTCTTATTTGATCATGGCCATCGTGGGCGGGGCCATCATCCCGCCGCTCATGGGCTGGCTGGCCACGCACGGCGGCGGGCTGCGGGTGGCCTTCGCGGTGCCGGCGCTCTGCTACGCGTACCTGCTGTACTACGCGCTGAGCGGCTACCGGGTGCGGTAGGCGCGGCCCGCGCCGGGCCCCAAAGCCCCTACCTTTGCGCCCACCATGCCGCTGCTCGAACAACACGTTTCCCTCCGCCCCTACAACACCTTCGGCCTCGACGTGCGGGCCCGCTACTTTGCCCGCTTCGGCAGCGCCGACGAGCTGCGGGCCCTGCTCGCGCTGCCCGAAGTGCAGGCCGCCGACAAGCTCATCCTCGGCGGCGGCTCCAACGTGCTCTTCACGCAGGACTTCGCCGGCGCGGTGCTGAAGAACGAAATTCGGGGCCTCGAAATCATTGCCGAAGACGGCGGCGACGACACGGCCCTGGTGCGCGCCGGGGCCGGCGAAGGCTGGCACGGCCTCGTCGAATACGCGCTCGGCCAGGGGCTGAGCGGCCTCGAAAACCTCTCGCTCATCCCCGGCACGGTGGGGGCCGCCCCGCTGCAAAACATCGGCGCCTACGGGGCCGAGCTGCGCGACACCTTCGAGCGCCTCGAAGCGGTGGAAATCGCCACCGGGGCCCTGCGCTCCTTCGGGGCCGCCGAGTGCGGGTTCGGCTACCGCGAAAGCGTGTTCAAGAACGCGCTCAAAAACCGGTTCGTGGTCACGGCCGTGGTGCTGCGCCTGCACCGCCGGGCCCGCCCCAACGTGCAGTACGGGGCCCTCCAGGACACGCTCGCCGAGCTGGGCATCACCGGCGAGCCCACCCCGCACGACGTGAGCCGCGCCGTGGTGCACATCCGCCGCTCCAAGCTGCCCGACCCCGCCGAAACCGGCAACGCCGGCTCCTTCTTCAAAAATCCCGAGGTGTCGCAACGCAAGTTCGACGAGCTGAAGGCCCAGCACCCCGGCCTGCCCGGCTACCCCGTGCCCGGCGGCGTGAAGGTGCCCGCCGGCTGGCTCATCGAGCAGGCCGGCTGGAAAGGGCTGCGCCGGGGCCCCGGCGCCGGCACCCACGGCGTGCACGAGCGCCAGGCCCTGGTGCTCGTGCACCACGGCGGCGCCACCGGCCAGGACCTGCGCCAGCTGGCCGAGGAAATCATCCAGTCGGTGCGCCAGCAGTTCGGCATCGAGCTGCACCCGGAAGTGAACATTCTGTAAAATCCTTCGCCCCCGGCAGGGCGGTTTGGGAGGTTTTATTTCCCATCACTTCAGCACGGCCAGCGTCACGCCGTCGCCGCCGCGGTCGGCGTGCTCGTCGGCCACGCTGGCCACGGCTTTTTGCGCCCGCAGGTAGTCGCGCACCACCTGGCGCAGCACGCCGTTGCCGCGGCCGTGCACGAATTTCACCTCCGGAATGCCCAGCATCACGGCGTCGTCGACGAAGCTCATGGTTTTGGTGAGGGCGTCTTCGGCGCGCTCGCCGCGCAGGTCCAGGGTGGGGCTGAAGCCGGCCATGCGGTCGGTGATGTTGAGGCCGTTGCCCCCGCCGCCCCCGCCGCCCAGGCGCGAGGCTTTGGCCTTGGCGGCCTGCTCCCGCTCGCGGATTTCGGCGCGGCCCAGCTTTTCGAGCTGGCTCACCTTCACCAGCGTTTTCAGGCCCCCGAACAGCACTTCGGCGGTCTTGCCTTTCACGCCCACCAGCTCGCCGTGGCCGTCCTGGCCCAGCAGGGCCACTTTGTCGCCGGGCTGGAGGCCGCCCACGGTGGCCTGCTCGCGGGTGGCGCGGGCCTTGGGCGGCTCGATGTGCAGCTCGCGGCGCACGAAGGCGTCGAGCTTCTCGCGGGCCTGCTTGTTGACCTCCTTATCGGCCTGGCCCCGCCGGATTTCCCCGATCGTGGCCTCAATTTGCTGGTTTGTGTCGCGCAGCAGGGCCTTGGCCTCCTGCTTGGCGGCGCGCAGGGTTTCGAGGCGCGTGTCTTCGATGTGCTGCTTGAGGTCGGCGTACTCCTGGGCGGCCTTTTTGAGGCGCTTTTCCTGCTTGGCGGCCTCAGCGGTGTGCCGTTCGAGCTCGGTTTTCTCCTTTTCGAGCCCTTCCAGGAGCTGGTCGTAGCGAATTTTGTCCTTGCCCACGAGCTGGGCGGCGCGCTCCACCAGGTCTTTGGGCAGGCCGATCTTGCGGGCAATCTCGATGGCGAAGCTCGAGCCCGGCTTGCCCACCTCGAGCCGGTAGAGCGGCTGCAATTGCTCGGGGTCGTAGCGCATGGCCCCGTTCACGAAGCCGGGCGTGCGCTCGGCGAAGTTCTTCAGGTTGGTGTAGTGCGTGGTGATGACGCCGAACGCCCGCGCCCGGCTGAACTGTTCGAGCACGGCCTCCGCGATGGCCCCGCCCAGGCTCGGCTCGGTGCCGGTGCCGAACTCGTCGATCAGCACCAGGCTCCGCTTGCCGGCCAGCAGCAGGAACTGCTTCATGGCGAGCAGGTGCGAAGAGTAGGTCGAGAGGTCGTTTTCGAGGCTTTGCTCGTCGCCGATGTCGAGGAAGACGTCCTCGAACACGCCCGCCTCCGACTCGTCGCCGCACGGGATGAGCAGGCCCAGCTGGAGCATGTACTGCACCAGGCCCACGGTTTTCAGCGTCACCGATTTGCCGCCCGCGTTGGGCCCCGAGATCACCAGCACGCGCTGCTCGTGGTTCAGCTCCAGGTCGAGCGGCACCACCTCGCGGGCCTCGCCGGTGAGGCGCTTGTGCTCGGCGAAGGCCAGCAGCAGCAGCGGGTGGCGCACGCGCTTCCAGCGCAGCAGCGGCTTGGGGTGCAGCACGGGCAGCTGGCCGCCCAGCTCCACGGCCAGGCGGGCCTTGGCGCGGACGAAGTCGAGCAGGCCCAGGTACTGGTAGGCGCGGCGCAGGTCGGGCAGGTGGGGCCGCAGCTGGTCGGTGAGGGCCGTGAGGATGCGCACCAGCTCGCGCTGGTAGGCGTTTTCGAGGTCCTTAATATCATTATTCAGCTCAAACACGGCGGCCGGCTCGATGTACACCGTCTGGCCCGAGGCCGACTCGTCGTGGATCAGGCCCTTCACCCGGCGCTTGTGCTCGGCCAGCACCGGCAGCACCAGCCGCCCGCCCCGGATGGTGGGCTCGGCGCCGGCCGGCACCCAGCCCTCGGCCGTGGCCTGGCGCAGGATGGCGGCCAGCTGGCGGCGCAGCTGGCCCTGGCGCACGATCAGCTCCTGGCGGAGCTGGCGCAGCAGCGGCGAGGCGTCGTCGCGCACCTGGCCTTCGTCGTCCACCACTTTGTCGAGCGCGGCCAGCAGGTTGCGGTCCACCTGCACGCCGATGCCCAGCAGGCGCAGCGTCGGAAACTGCCCTTCCGGGGCCTGGGTGAAGAAAGCCAGCGCCTGGCGGATGGTGCGCAGGCTCATCTTCACCTCAAAAAAGGCCCCCACGTCGAGGAAGGCTCCCGGCAGCGCCGCCCGCTTGAAGTGGGCCTGCGGGTCGTAGTAGTGCGAGGCCGGAAAATCGGCCCCGGAGCGCAGCAGGAAGGCAAATTCGTCGGTTTGCTGGAGCAGCTTGAGCAGCGGCTCGGCCTTGGTTTGGAATTCGAGCTTGGCCACGTACTGGCGGCCCAGGGCCGACAGGCAGTAGGCTTCGAGGCGCTGGCGCAGCGCCGCGAAGCCGATTTTGTGTTCGAAGTTTTGGGGGAGTAGCAAGTGGGCAGGCGTTGGAATGTGGTTGCGAAGGTAAACAGCCGGACGGCCGGGAAGATTCGCCGGGCAGCGGCCGGGGCGGCCCCGGGGCCCCGCCCGCCCGCGCAAGGGCCAAAAGATGCCAACAACCGCCTTAAAACGCCGCCCGGGGCCCGCAGCGACGCGCCCCTGCGCGGCCCCTGCGCTGCCCGGCTGCAATGGCGCTAACCGAACGGCCGCAGCGACGCGACCCTTCGCGTCTCCATCGTCGCAAGCAATCCCAATCGTTCAACGGCCGAGACGCGAAGGGTCGCGTCTCTACGGCCCTGGGGGCGGCCGATTTCCGGCTGATTAACACCGTTTTTCGACTGCCAAACCAACTGCTGTAGAGACGCGACCCTTCGCGTCTCAATCGCTGCCCGGTTTTGATTGCTGGCAACGATGGAGACGCGAAGGGTCGCGTCGCTACGGCCGTTCGATTGACGCGATTGCAGCCGGGCAGCGATGAAGGCGCGAAGGGTCGCGTCGCTGCGGGCGTTTGATTGACGCCATTGCAGCCGGGCAGCGCTGGCCGCGCAGGGGCGCGTCGCTGCGGGCCCCGGGCGGCGTTTTAAGGCTGTTGTTGGCATCTTTTGGCCCTTGCGCGGGCGGGGCCCCGGGGCCGCCCCGCCCGCCGCCCGGCGAATCTTCCCGGC
>JANXOE010000299.1 GCA_025353745.1 Hymenobacter sp. | reverse complement strand
CATATCGGCGATGATTTCGGCCAGGCGCGCCACCACGGCTTGCAGGGCCTTGTCGGCGGCGTAGGGGGCGGGGTCTTGCCGGAGGGCGGCGAGCAGGGTTTCGGCGGCGGTGAGGCGGTTGTCTTGTTGAGCGGTTAGCATTGAATGAATGAAGGGTTGGGATGAGTGGAAGTTGGATTTTATATAGTGAATCTTGGATTATGGTCGTCGGCACCGGGCTTTGGAACACCGGCGCTGGGCTTTGGAACACCGGCACCGGGCTTTGGAACATTGGCACCGGGCTTGGGAACATTCGCACCGGGCTTGGGAACACCGGCGCTGGGCTTGGGGCCCTTGGCGCCGGGCTTGGGGCCTTGGCGCCGGGCTTTAGCGCCGTTTCATGGTCGGTGCACCTGGTCGTTCTAACGGGCGCCTCACCCCCCCGGCCCCCCTCCGAAAAGGAGAGGGGGTGCCCAGCGATACAATAGGTGCGCGGACGGCCAAGCTGCTTTGGGTGGGGTGCGGGGTAGGCCCCCGCCCGTCGTGTAAACGATTCGATGGAAAATTGAAAGGCAAACGACCCGATGGAAAATCAAAAATAGGGCAGGCGGCGGGCGAGGGCCCGCCCCGCGCCCTGCCGGTCTCGTTCGGGTAGGGGGTGGGGGCGGCCGGCCGGGGGCCGTCGCGGCGGTCTTCGAGGTAGTAGAGCAGCAGCTCGTGCAGGGCCTTGCGGTTGAGGTCGAGGGGCGTCACCATTTCGGCGGCGTTGGCGGCGCGCTTCACCTCGACGATGACGCCCAGGGCGTCGGCCTCTTTGGGGCCGGTGCGCACCGCCAAATCTCGCCGCTGGCTCACGTTGAGGTAGTAGCCGGGCCCCAGCACGCCGGGGTGGGCCAGAAAATCAACGGCCGGCTTTTGGAGGGGCTCTTCGCTTTCCTTGGGGTTGATGGCGGCCAGCAGGTCGTGCGGGGCCAGGGCAAACGCGGCGAGTTGGGTGCGGGCGGGTTTTTGGCGGCGAAAAGCGAGGTCAAGCGCCTGGGCGGGCGTTTTGGGGCGGGGGGTGAGCATAAGGCGAAAGTAGGGCGCGAAACCCGTCTCCGCGCCTACATTCGGGCCATGAAACTCCGCTACCTGCCGCTGCTGGCCCTGTTGGCCGCCGCCCTGCCCGCCTGCCACCCCGCCGACCGCCCCGCCGCCCGGCCCACGGCCGACGCGCGCTTCGAAGCCTTCAAAACCCGGTTCATCGCCGACTTGTGGCGCGAAGACCCCGGGCTGGCCTCGGCGCAGGGCTACCACAAGTACGACTCGCTGCTGGTGATTCCCGACTCGGTGCAGCGCCGGCGGGCGGCCGTGTTCGGCGAGAAAAGCCTGGGGGCCCTGGCCGCGTTTCCGCTCGACAGCCTGGCGCCCGGCAACCGCATCGACCACCGCCTGCTCGCCAACTACCTGCGCAGCGCCCGCTGGCAGGACGACACGCTGCGCGCCTGGCAGTGGAACCCGGCGGCCTACAACCTGGGGGCCGGCATCGGCGAGCTGCTCAACGGCCACCACTTCGGGCTCGACCGCCGCTTGCGCAACATCTCCGACCAGCTCAACCACGCCACCGAGTACTACAGCGCCGCCAAGGGCAACCTGCGCCGCCCCACCCAGGAGCACACCCGCCTGGCCATTAAGCAAAACGAGGGCGGCCTGGCCGTGCTGGGGCCGGCCCTGGCCGATTCGGTGCGCCGCTCGGGCCTGAGCGCCCGCGAGAAAAAGGAGCTCGCCGACCGCATCGCCACGGCGCGCCTGGCCATCGAGAGCTACGTCGCTTTTCTGAAAACCGACGTGCTGGGGGCCCACCGGTTCCGCTCGTTCCGCATCGGCCGGGCGCTGTTCGACCGCAAGTTTGCCTTCGACATCCAGTCGCGCTTCTCGGCCGCCGAGGTGTACCAGCAAGCGCAAAAGCACAAGGCCGAGCTGCTGCGCGACATGGGCCGCCGCGCCGCCCGGCTGTTTCCGAAGTACCTGCCCGGCCAGCCCGTGCCCGCCGACACGCTCCGGCTCATCCGCGCCGTCGTCGGCCAGCTTACGCTGAAGCACGCCCCGCGCGACGGCTTCGTGGACGCGGTGAAGCGCCAGATTCCGGCGCTGGTGGCCTTCGTCAACGACCACAAGCTGCTCACCCAGGACCCCGGCAAGCCGCTGGTGGTGCGCGAAACGCCGCTTTACATGCGCGGCAGCGGGGCCGGGGCCAGCGTGTCGGCCCCGGGGCCCTACGACAAGGGCGCCAACACGTACTACAACGTGGAGCCCCTGCCCGCCGCCTGGACGGCCGCCCAGGCCGAGAGCTACCTGCGCGAGTACAACGACTACACGTTGCAGATTCTCAACATCCACGAAGCCATTCCCGGGCACTACACGCAGCTCGTGTACGCCAACCGCTCGCCGTCGCTGGTAAAAAGCATCTTCGGCAACGGGGCCATGGTGGAGGGCTGGGCCGTGTACACCGAGCGCATGATGCTGGAGCAGGGCTACGGCCAGAACACCGACGAAATGTGGCTGCTCTGGGACAAGTGGAACCTGCGCGTGACGCTGAACACGATCCTCGACCGCGCCGTGCAGGTCGACAACATCGCCGAGAAAGACGCCGTGGCGCTGCTCGAGCGCGAGGGCTTCCAGGAAAAAGCCGAGGCCGAGGGCAAGTGGCTGCGCGCCACCCTGAGCCAGGTGCAGCTCAGCAGCTACTTCGCCGGCTACACCGAGATTTACGCCCTGCGCGACGAGCTGAAGCAGCGGCGCGGAAAAGCGTTCGACCTGAAAGCGTTTCACGAGCAGTTTTTGAGCTACGGCAGCGCCCCGGTGAAGTACATCCGTGAACTAATGCTGCGCGAATAGGGTCTGGGGGCAGCGGACAACGGGCGCGATTCTTCGCCCTTCTACGCCGCGGCTTTCCTATGATAGAAGTTGATTTACAAGCCATCCAAGAAGTAAACGACGAAGGCTTGCGCCGCCTCATCCACGACCACCTCAAGGTGTTTGTCAAATTCACGTCGGAAAACTGTGCGATCTGCAACGCCCTGGCCCTGCCCTTCGCCAAGTTCGCCGACGGTGCCGCCTACCAGCCCATCTTGTTTCTGAAGCTCAACGCCGACCAAAACCCGGTGGCCAAAAAGCTGATGGACCAGCACGTGGCCCCGTTTTTTGTGAGCTACTGCCAGGGCCGCCTGCTCGAATGCGACGTGCTGACGAAGGAAGCCGACGTGCGCGCCCAGCTCGACCGCCTGCGCGCCTTCGCACCGGTGAAAGCCTAGCGGTCATTGCTTGGTGGCCCAAACAAGCGCCCCGCCGCCGGCTTGCCGGGGCGGGGCGCTTGCATTCGTCGGGCGGGGGCCCCGGCCGGCTACTCGGCCTGGCCCGGCGCCGGGGCCCCCGCTTTGCCGATCCACACCGATTTCTGGTTCACGAACTCGCGGATGCCCAGGCGCGAGAGCTCGCGGCCGTAGCCCGATTTCTTGACGCCGCCGAAGGGCAGCTCGGGCATCGATTTCACCAGGCTGTTGACGAACACGGCCCCGCATTCGAGCTGGCGGGCGAGGGCTTCGCCCCGGGCCAGGTCGCGCGTCCACACCGAGGCCCCCAGGCCGAAGCGCGAATCGTTGGCCAGGCGCACGGCGTCGGCGGCGTCCCGGGCTTCGAGCACCAGGGCCACGGGCCCGAAAAACTCTTCGTGGTAAGCGCGCTGGCCGGGCCGCACGTTCGTGAGGATGGCCGGCCGGAACAGGGCCGTGCCGGGCCGGTCCTGGCCGCCGGCCAGGGCCAGGCGGGCGCCCTGGGCCACCGAGTCGGCCACTTGCCGGGCCAGCTCGTCGGCCAGGTCGGGGCGGGCCAGGGGGCCGTACTGGGTCGTTTCGTCGAGCGGGTCGCCGGTGCGCAGGGCCAGCAGGTGCGTGGCGAGCTGGCGCACAAACTCCTTTGCCACGGACTTTTCCACGATGAAGCGCTTGGCGGCGATGCAGCTCTGGCCGGCGTTGAGCATGCGGGCCTGGGCGGCGGTGCGGGCGGCCAGGGCCAGGTCGGCGTCGGCCAGCACGACGAACGGGTCGGAGCCGCCGAGTTCGAGCACGGTTTTCTTGATGTGGCGGCCCGCGGCGGCCGCCACGGCGGCCCCGGCCGCCTCCGAGCCGGTGAGCGTCACGGCCCGCACCCGGTCGTCGGCGATGAGCGGTTCCACCAAATCCGACCCGATGAGCAGGGCGCGGAAGCAGGCCGGCGGCAGGCCCGCGTCGTGAAATATTTTTTCGAGGGCCAGGGCGCACTGCGGCACGTTGGAGGCGTGCTTGAGCAGGCCCACGTTGCCGGCCATCAGGGCCGGGGCGGCGAAGCGCACCACCTGCCAGAAGGGAAAGTTCCAGGGCATGACGGCCAGCACCACGCCCAGCGGCTGGCAGCCGATGAAGCTGCGCCCGGCGTCGGTGGGCACCATTTCGTCGGCCAGAAATTCTTCGGCGTGCGCGGCGTAGAAGTCGCAGCCAGCGGCGCACTTCAGGGCTTCGGCGCGGCCGTCGGCCACGGGCTTGCCCATTTCCAGGGCCATGAGGCGGGCCAGCTCGTGCTGGCGCTCGCGCAGCAGGGCCCCGGCGCGGCGCAGCACGCCGGCCCGGTGGGCAAAGGAAGTGGCGGCCCAAGCGGCAGCGGCGCGGTGGGCCTGGCCGAGAATCCGTTCGGTTTTGGCCCACGAAAACGGGCGGAACCGGCGCAGCACGCGGCCGGTGTAGGGGTTGTACGATTCGATGGGCATGGGCGAAAAGGCGACAGTAGGGCCCTGCAACGGGCCGGGTCAATAGTTGTTACAACCTTATGCGGGCCGGCGTGGTTACCGGCGTCCCGGCGCCAGCGCATGGTAGGGCCCCAGGCCGTACTTTCGTGCACCCATCCAAGGCCCAAGCTGCCGCGGGGCCGTCTCCTCTTCTACCGCCCGTGTCCGACACCCTGCCCATTTCCCCGTCCACCGCTTCGGAAGAAGACCTCGTGCAACGGCTTCGGGCCCGCGACGAATCGGCCCTGACGCTGTTTTACGACCGGTACGCCCCGGCCCTGTTCGGCGTCATTTCCCGCATCGTGAAAGACGACGACACGGCCGAAGACGTGCTTCAGGAGGCCATGGTCAAAATCTGGAACTCCTTTCCGGCCTACGATGCCGGCAAGGGCCGCCTCTTTACCTGGGTGCTGAACGTGAGCCGAAATCTGGCCATCGACAAAATCCGCTCGCGCCAACACCGCGTAGGTACTCGCACTCAGGGGCTCGACGACAGTCTGGCCGCCCAGCGTTTGCCCGCCGCCGAAAGTTTTCGGCCCGAGCACATCGGGCTGAAAGAAATTGTTCAGACCCTGGTACCGGATCAGCGACAAATTATCGACCTGCTCTACTTCGGCGGCTACACCCAAAGCGAAGTGGCCGAAGAACTAAAGCTGCCCTTGGGCACGGTGAAAACCCGGGCCCGCACGGCCATCAAATTACTGAGTAAACTGATTCGCTGACCCACGACGTGGAAGATCCCCAATCCTATATCGAGTCCGGCATCCTGGAGCAATACGCGCTGGGGCTGCTCACGCCCGCCGAGCGGGCCGCGGTGGAAGCCGAAGCGGCCCGCCACCCCGCCATTGCCCAGGAGCTGGCCGCCGGGCAGCTGGCCCTTGAATATTATGCCGATGCCCACGCCCGCGAGCTGCCCGCCGGCATGCGCGACCGGGTGCTGACCAAAGTGCTGGCCCAAGTGGGCTCCGCCGCGCCGGTGGCGTCGGCCAGCCTGCGCGCCGACGTAGACGCCCTTGCCCAACCGCAATCTGCCCCGGGCGAGGCCGTGGTACGGCCGCTGGCCGCTGCCACGCCGGCCCGCCGGGGCTGGGCCATCGCCGCCTCGGTGGCCCTGCTGCTGAGCCTGATCGGCAACGGCTGGCTCTACGGCCGCTGGCAGAGCGCCGACCACGACCTGGTGGCCCTCCAAGAAGACCAGAGCCGCTTGGCGGCCAACACGATGGTGGTGGAGAAAAAGCTCGGCGACGCGCGCCAGCAAAACGCGGTGCTGCGCGACGCCGAGTTCCGCTTCGTGGCCCTGGCCGGCACCCCGGCTGCGCCCGCCGCCCATGCCCGGGTGCTGTTCAACGCCGTCAGCCGCCGGGTGTACGTGGACGTGCAGCGCCTGCCCGCGCCGCCCGCCGGCCGCCAGTACCAGCTCTGGGCCCTCAACAAGGGCAAGCCCGTCGATGCCGGGGTGTTGACGGTTGCCGCTGCCGCCGGCGAGCGCCTGGAGCGCATGAAAGACATTGCCAGCGCCCAAGCCTTCGCCGTGACCCTGGAGCCGGTGGGCGGCAGCGCTACGCCCACCATGCCCATCCGGGCCATGGGCACGATTTAAACACCCTAAGCACCTGCTTGCGAACGGCCCCCGCGACGACTCGTGGGGCCGTTTTGGTGGCGGTGGGAGCGGAGCGGGCCGGCAAAACCAACAAATCGGGCGTTAATTGCCATCCGGTGAGGCTGGCCGCAGCCACTGCCAGCCAACGGAATACGTAGATCGGTTGCCCGATCAGTGCACCGACCCCGGATGAAATTGTGCTGATCATTGATAATAACCAATAACAACGCCCGAAACCATGCTTCAAGTAGGCCAGCCCGCACCCGATTTTACGCTCAACACCACCGACGGCACCCCGTTTCGCCTGGCCGACCGGCGGGGCCGGCATTTGGTGCTGTACTTCTACCCTAAAGACGACACGCCCGGCTGCACGGCCGAGGCGTGCTCGTTCCGCGACCAGTACGAGGACTTTCAGGACCTGGGGGCCGACGTGGTGGGCATCAGCTCCGACAGCGAGGCTTCGCACCAGAAATTTACCCAAAAGCACCGCCTGCCTTTTCCGCTGCTGGCCGACCCCGGCGGGCAAGTGCGCAAGCTGTACGAGGTGCCCCGCGCCCTGCTGGGCCTGCTGCCGGGCCGCGTCACGTTTGTGATTGACAAGCAAGGCGTTATCCAGTACATATTCAACTCGCTGAGCGGCGCTACCGACCACGTGCGCAACGCCAAAGAGGTGCTGGCCGGGCTGGCCCGCTAAGCCGGGCACGGCGGGGGAGAGCATGGGCGCGGCAGGGCGGCCCTGGGCGGCCGGATTGCGTATGCAGGCAAATGGCGATTTCCCCGGCGCACGCGTTCAATCTCATCGGCTTGCTGGCGGCGGGCCTGTCGGCGCTCACGTTTTTTCCGCAGGTGCTGCACACCTGGCAGAAGCGCACGGCGGCGGGCTTGTCGGGCTCGACGCTGGCCGTGGCGGCGGCCAGCATGGTGCTGTGGCTGGCTTACGGCATGTACGAGCACAACCTGCCCATCCTGGTCGGCAACGCCTTCAACCTGCTGTTCACCCTCACCTTGGTCTACTTCAAGTGGAGATTTCGTGATCCAGCTTAATATATTGATTTTGAAAAGATACTAGTGGTTTTGTTCTTCTAAATCGTCGTGGTGGTGGTGATGGCCGCCGTTGGGCTTGCCAAAGTAGTTGAGCAGCGTGCCGCCGGCGTAAAACCCAAGCCAGCACAGGTAGAGCCAGTTGAAGCCCGGCGGCACGCGGCCCGTGCCCAGCGCCAGAACGAGGTGGGCGGCGGCGCTCATGGCCAATCCGGTGAGGGCCACAAACTGAAAGCTGTTGAGGGCCGAGGGCCGGTAGAGTTTGGAGAAATCCATAATTAAGACGGGGCGAACGGGCGGTGGGCCCGGTTTCTTGTACGGCCGGCCGGGGTTGGTGCCGGCAAAAGTATGCGCCTGGCCCCGGCCGGGGCCGCAACGCCGGCGCGCGCCCGGCGTACACCCACCCGGATGCAACCCTTTCGTTCTCACCCCTCAGCCCCAACAACATGATACTAGACAACCTGTTTGGCACCGAAGACGACCAAGACCCGGACCCGGCCGCCCGCGACACGCCCAAAAACGAGCGGCTGGAAAAGGAAAAAGAATACCAGAAAGACCAAAGCAACGGCAAGGAAACGAACGACCCAACGGCCGCCCGCTACACCGGCGCGCACGGCTACACGCAGCGCGACAACCAAAAGGACCAGCTCGAAAACCTGCACATCGGCGGCTCGGAAGCCACGCCCCAAGGCGCAACCAACCACCAGACGGCCGACGAACAGCAGCAGGGCCCCGGCTTCGAGGACGAAGGCAGCTACGAGCTGGACTACAAGCTGCGCACCCGCGAGCAAAATTTTGGTGCCGACGGCCCCAGCGGCCCGGCCGAAACGCCCCAGGAACCGTAGGGCCCCCGATTATGGGAATTATAGGAAAAATAAGACCAGCTGCGGGGCCCTGGTTTTTGCATTTGTCGGGCAAGCGCGTAATTTAGTGCGCTGCAATTGGCCTTATTTTCCTTCTATTTCCCCATTTCATGGATTCTAATCGTTTGCCCTCTTTTGAACCTGAAGTTTACACTGCTGATTCTGCCTCTGAACCAGACGAATCGCTGGGCGCGGGTGGGGGCCGTCTGACCTGGATAGCCGGCGCTATAGTAGTGCTACTTGTTATTGGCTATGTGCTATTGCCTAAGCAGCCCGGCTCGGCCATTCCAACTGCTGCTCCGTCGTTCATGCTTGAGGGCGCGGCCGTGACGGCGACCAGGGACAAGCCCGCTGCCACGCCCGCCGCACCGGTTGCCGACGAGGCCGAGGCCCCCGCTGCCCCGGACGTTGCCGAAAAGAAAGCGCGTGCGACGGCCCCCGCAGCCGTGCAGCCGCTGGCTGTAGCGGCCGTTGCCACGGGCCCCGCCCCGGCCCCGGCCCCCGAGCCGGTGGCGGCCCCCGCCGCGGCTCCGGCCGCTGTGCCGCTGGCCGGGCGCGTGCTCGACGAATACGGCAAGCCCCTGGTGGGCGCCACGGTGATGCTGAAAGGCAGTACCAAAGGCACCAGCACCGACGCGTCGGGCAACTACACCCTGGACGTGCCGGCTGGCGAGAGCACCCTGACCTACGGCTACGGCGGCTACGAAGACGAAGTGGTGCAGGCCCACGCCGGCCAGCCCCTGAACGTGACGCTGACCCCGCGCCCCGACACCAAAAAGCACCGCCGCCGCTGAGCCCGCCGCGCCCCGGCCAGAATTTCCAAAAAAGAAGGCCGTTTCTGCGCAGAAACGGCCTTCTTTTTGGAAACGGCCGAGCCGGAAAACCGCGCTATTCTACTGCCGGGCCCCCGAAGCGGTTGCGGAACAGGAAGAACACCGGCAGCCCCAGCGCCACCAGTCCCAGGCCCCGGCGCGAGTAATCGGCCGTGTCGGGGGCCACGAGCAGCACAATGCAGAACGCCGAGGCCAACCCGATGTAGAGCAGCGGCACCAGCGGGTAGCCCCAGGCGCGGTAGGGGCGGGGCGCAGCGGGCCGGGTGCGGCGCAGCACGAAAATGCCCACGATGGTGACCACGTAAAACAGAATCACCGCGAACATCACGTAATTCAGCAGCTGGCCGTAGCTGCCGCTCAGGCACAGCAGGCAGGCCCACAGGCACTGGGCCCACAGCGCCCGGCTGGGCACCCCGGCCCCGTTCAGGCGGGCCAGGCCCCGGAAAAACAGGCCGTCCTTCGCCATGGCAAAGTAGGCCCGCGCCCCGCTGAGGATGATGCCGTTGTTGGCCCCGAACGTGCTGAGCATGATGAGAACGGCCATAATATAGGCCCCCGGGGCCCCCAGCACCGACTCGGCCACGGCCGTGGCCACGCGGTCGTCCTTGGCGTACATGATGCCGCGCCCGGCCACGGTGGCGGCCGTGGGCGAGCCGGCCAGCGGCAGCACCAGCAGGTACACCACGTTCAGCAAAATGTAGAGGGCCGTGACGATGCCCGTGCCGATGACCATGCTGCGCACCAGCGTGCGCTCGGGGTTCTGGATTTCCTCGCCCGCGAAGCCGATGTTGTTCCACGAATCCGAGGAGAACAGCGAGCCGGTCATGGCCATGCCGATGGCGATGACCAGGGCCCCGGGGCGCAGGGGCAGCGGCAGGGCGCCGGCGCCAGGGGCAGGGTAGCGCACGGCGGCCCACACGTCGTGGAAGTTGGCCTGGATGGCGGCGTGGTTCAGGCCCAGCGCCACCCCAAGCACGATGAGCAGGCCCAGGGCCACCAGCTTGGTGCTGCCCAGCACGTTCTGGATGAGCTTGCCCGTGCGCACGCCCTGGGCGTTGAGGGCCGTCACGGCGACAATCATGACGATGGCCACCAGCTGCGCGCTGCTGAACTCAAAAGGCCCGATTTTGGCCAGCACGTGCGTCACGCTCGACCACGGCCAGAGCACGCCCAGAAACTTGGCGAAGGCCACGGCCACGGCGGCAATCACGCCGGTTTGAATCACCAAAAACAGCGTCCAGCCGTAGAGAAACGCCACCAGCTGCCCGAAGGCCTCGCGCAGGTACACGTACTGCCCGCCCACTTTGGGAAACATGGCCGCCAGCTCGCCGTAGCTCACGGCCCCGGCCGTGGTGATGAAGCCGGTGAGGAGCCACACCACCAGCAGCCAGCCGGCCGAGCCCACCTGGCGGGAAATGTCGGCCGAGACGATGAAGATACCGGAGCCAATCATGCTGCCCGTGACGAGCATGATGGCGTCGAAAAGCGTGAGGGCGCGCTGGAAATGGGGCTGCGGCGTGGGTATGGCGTCGGGCATAGAGAACGAAAAGAGGTATTGAAAAGGCAAGCTACACCTTGGCGGCGGCAAGGGCCCCGCGCACCGGCCACCGCCCGTGCATCTTTGCGGCCGGGGCACCGCGGCCCCGCCTGTTTTTTGTTGATTATGTGCTTCGTTTTCTTTCGATTGCCGCGCCGCGCCACCGCGCCCGTGCTGGGGGCCCTGCTGGCGCTGGCCGCGCCGCCGGCCCGCGCCCAGCCGGCCCCGCTTGCGCCCCGCGCGGCCATTGCCCAGGTGCTCACGGCCCAAACCGCCGCCTGGAACCGGGGCGATATCCCAGGTTTCATGCAGGGCTACTGGCAGTCCGATTCGCTGGTGTTCATCGGCAAAAAAGGCCTCACCTACGGCTGGCAGCCCACCCTGGCCCATTACCGAAAAAGCTACCCCGACGCGGCGGCCATGGGCCACCTCGACTTCAGCGGCCTGCGCATCACGCCGCTGGGCCCCGACGCGGCCCAGGTGGTGGGCGCCTGGCACCTGGGTCGCCCCGCCGCGCTCGGCGACCTA
>JANXOE010000296.1 GCA_025353745.1 Hymenobacter sp. | reverse complement strand
CGAAGGCGAAGGGCTGCTCGTCGCGCAGCAAAATGCGGTGCGGCACCTTGCCCGTGGGCAGCGCTTGCCACTCGTAAAAGCTGTCGGCCAGCACCAGGCAGCGCCGCCGCGCCAGCAGCTGCCGGAAGCTGGGCTTCTCGCCCAGGGTTTCGGCGCGGGCGTTGATGGGTTTGGGGCCCGCCGCCGGGTCGCGGCTCCAGCCGGGCACCAACCCCCAGGAAACCAGCTGGATGCGGTCCGGCGCGGCGTTGGTAATGATGGGCAGCGCCTGCGAAGGCGCGGCGTTGTAGGTTGGCGCGGGGGCCCCCGCCTCACGGGCATTGAAGCGCTGGGCCAGGGCCGGCGCGGGCGTGATGACGGTGTAGCGGCCACACATGGCGAACGAATTAGGGCGTGAACGGGAGGCAACCCGGCGGCGCGGGCCCGCGCCCGCCCACCAGTTCTTCCGTAGCTACGCTCAATGCTTCTTCTCGGTTGGGGCCGGCAACGGCGTGACCGAGAATTCTTCGAACGCCACCGGGAAGCCTTTGCCGTCGGGGGCCGCGCACATCAGGCCAATTTGCACTTTCTGCCCCGGCGTGGGCGGGAAATAAGCCAACCGCAGCATCTTAAACTCTTTGTTGTCGAAAGAATATTGAATTTCCACGTAGTCGCCCTTGCGCAGGAGCGTGAGCCAAACGGCCGGGGGGCTGTCCTGCCGGGGCACAACGGACCAGTCGGACACCTCCCGCGTCACCACCGCGCTCACGTTTTGCACCCCCTTCACGTACTCAATGCCGGTCTTGATCCAGTTCTTCTCGTCGAGGCGGACCATCAGGCCGGCCTGGTCGTACAGGTCTTTGTAGTGCCCGGTCACCTTCACCTTGGCCAAAAAATCCCCGGCTTGTTCCTGGTAATAAAAATGCCCGTTGTCGCGGATGAAGCCGTAGTGCGTCACGCGCCAAAAGTCGGTCCCGCCCTCCACCTCTACTTGCACCTTATCGGCGGTTACCACCGCTTTTTTGGGCGCGTTCTGCCAGTGCATGGTCGAAAACGATTGGGCCGTGGCGGCAATTGCAAACAATGACAAGACGCTACTGAAAACCAAAAACTTCATATAAAAACTGGGGCGTAAAAATCAATAAAAGCTGCGAGTAGATCGGCAATTTAGCCCCTGCCAACGCAGCAAAGCATTCCTCCCGCTGGCTAAGAAGCCTGCAGAGGTAGAGGCGCTGCGTGAACGCCAGAGGGATACGACGCCCTAAAGCCGTTATCGCCCAAGCCCAAATTCCAGGGCCTTAGGGCCGGTACAGCTTCTCGTAGTATTCCTTGGCCATGCGGGTGCTCTCGAACGCGGGCTCCACGTCTTTCATGGCGGCTTTCACCACTTTGAGAAAGTTTTTGGGCTGGTCGTAGTAGAGCGGCAGCACCTGGCCTTCGAGCACGTCGAGCAAGGCGGTGGCCTCGGCGTCGTCCTTGGCGGCGTCGGGCTGGTCCACGGGGGCGTGGGGGATGACGAAGCCGTTTTCGCCGTCGCGGATGAACTCGGGAATCCAGCCGTCGGCGATGCTCAGGTTCACCGAGGCGTTCATGGC
>JANXOE010000293.1 GCA_025353745.1 Hymenobacter sp. | reverse complement strand
AGGTCGAGCCAGCCGTCGGCGGCGCGCACGCGCAGGTAGGAGCGGCCGTCGGTGGCCCAGGTGCCGGGGGCTTCGGCGGAGCCGGCGGGCAGGGCCCCGGCGCGGAATATTTTGAGCAGGCGGCCGTCGGGCAGCGGCGCGAAGGCCGCAGGAGTGGGCGAGAGGCCGCGCACCAGGTTCACCAAATCGAGGGCCGATTGGGCGAAGTCGAGCCGGCCGGTTTCCTTCTGGATTTTGGGGGCCGGGCGCAGGTCGGGGCTTGGGCGCTGGGGCAGGCTGGGGGCCGTGCCGGCGGCCAGCGCCTCCACCGAGCGGCGGGCCAGCAGGGCCCCGGCCAGCTTCAGCTTGGCGTAGAGCGTGCCGAAGTCGTCGTCGGGCGCGATGGCCACGCGGTCCTGGAAAATGAGGTCGCCGGTGTCGATTTCGTGGCGCAGAAAAAAGCTCGTCACGCCCGTTTCCGTCTCGCCCCGGATCAGGGCCCAGTTGATGGGGGCCGCCCCGCGGTACTGCGGCAGCAACGAGGCGTGCACGTTGATGGAGCCCAGCCGGGGCATGGCCCACACCGCCTCGGGCAGCATCCGGAAGGCCACCACCACCTGCACGTCGGCCCCGTAGCTTTTCAATTCGGCCTGAAACTCGGGCGCTTTCAGGTTGGTGGGCTGGAGCACGGGCAGGCCGTGGCCATCGGCGGCCTGCTTCACGGCCGACGCCTGGAGCTGGCGGCCGCGCCCGGCGGGCCGGTCGGGGGCCGTGACGACGGCCACCACGCGCCCGCCCGGCCAGCCCAGCAGGGCTTCGAGGGTGGGCACCGCGAAATCGGGCGTGCCCATGAAAACGATGCGAAGGGGAGGAGCCATGCTGCAAAGAAAGCGCCCCGGCCGGCGCCGCGCCCGCACGTCGGGCGGCCCCGGCCGGGGCAAAGAAGCGCCGGCGCGCGCCGGGCACGAATCAAAGCGTGTTTTCCACGAATTAAAGCGTGGAAAGCACCCATTAGAGCGTGTTTTTCACGAATCGATTCGACAAAAACACGCTTTAATGGGTGAAAATCACGCTTTAATTCTTGAAAATCACGAATTAAAGCGTGCAAAACACGAATCAAAGCCTGAAAATTACGAATCAATGGGTGATTTACAGGCATTCCCCGCCCGTTATTGAACGGTGGTAGAGACGCGACCCTTCGCGTCTCAATCGTTGAACGGTTTTGATTGCTGGCAGCGGCCGAGACGTGAAGGGTCGCGTCTCTACCACCGTTTGAATAACGCAATCACATCCGTTCAGCGATTGAAGGGCCGTGCGGGGGGCGCAATCACATCCGTTCAGCGATTGAGACGCGAAGGGTCGCGTCTCTACGATCGTTTGACTGGCGCAATTGCATTTGGGCAGCGGTTGAACGGCCGTTGGGCGGGCGTTGCTGAAACCGCGCCGGGCGAAGGGGGCGGCTACCGCTCCGGGTACAGCAAATATTTTTGGCGCAGCCGCTTGTAGCGGCCCAGCGCGGGCTCCCAGGAGGCGCGGATTTCCGCTTCCGTTTTGCCGGCGATGATTTGCTGGCGCAGGGCCGGCGTGCCGCTGAGCTGCTCGAAGTACGGGCCGAAGAAGTGCGCCTGGTCGGTGCTCTGGCGGTAGAAATCGAGCAGGTACTGCACCGTGAAGCCGGTGGGCGGCACCGGGGCCCCGCGCAAATCGAGCCCGTAGCAGCGCTGGCCGTTGAGCGGCGGCGCGGGCGAGCCGGCGTTGGGCCGGGGCGTGAAGGCGAAGGGCCGCGCGGCCGGCTGCGTGGGGGCCCCGATGGCCTCGAACGGGAAGTCGGTGCCGCGGCCCACGCTCACGTTGGTGCCTTCGAACAGGCAAATGGTGGGGTAGAGGGCCACGGCGTGGGCCGTGGGCAGGTTAGGCGAGGGCCGCACGGGCAGGGCGTAGGGCGTGGCGTGGGTGTAGCCGGGGCCCAGCGGCACCACCGTGAGGCGGCAGCGGCGGCGGCCGGCCAGCCATTTTTCGCCGTTGATCATGCGGGCCAGCTCGCCCACCGTGAGGCCGTGGGCGACGGGCAGCGCGTCCTGGCCCACGAACGAGGCCAGGGCCGGCTCGCGCACGGGGCCGTCGACGGCGGCCCCGTTGGGGTTGGGGCGGTCGAGCACCAGCACTTCCTTGCCTTGTTCGGCGGCGGCCTCCATCACCAGGTGCAGGGTGCTGATGAAGGTGTAGAAGCGGGCCCCCACGTCCTGGATGTCGAAGACGAGCACGTCCACGTCGGCGAGCATTTCGGGGGTGGGCTTTTTGGTTTTGCCGTACACCGAGCGCACGGGCACGCCGCTGCGGGCGTCGCGGCCGTCGCGGATGGTGGCGCCGTCGGCCGCCTCGCCGCGGAAGCCGTGCTCGGGGGCGAAAATGGCCGTCACGCGCACGCCCCGGGCGCGCAGCGTGTCCACGAGGTAGGTGTTGCCCACGCGGCTCGACTGGTTGACGACCAGGCCCACGCGCCGGCCTTGCAGCCGCGGCAGGTACTGGGCCAGGCGGGCGGCCCCCACCACGGGCGCGGGCGGCGCGGGGGCCGGGCGGGCCGGGGGGGCCGGGGCCGCGCAGGCGTGCAGGGCCACTAGCAGGGTGGCGAAGAGGGGCAGGGGTTGGGGGAGCATGCCGGGAGCGGGTTGTTTGCGTAAAAAGCCAAATGGTCGAGTTCGGGGGTACGCAATCTGCGTAGCTTTACGCCACCGCATGAACGTTGCCCGCTACATATCGCACAAAATCGACGGCGGAGCCGACTCCGGCTCCTTCACCTCGTCGGTCACAAAAATAGCCATCATCAGCATCGCCATGGGGCTGGGCGTGATGATCGTGTCGTTTGCCATCCTGCAAGGGTTCCGCAACGAAATCCAGAGCAAGATCTTCTCGTTCGGGGCCCACCTCCAGGTTTCGCGCTACGACACCAACAACTCGCTCGAAGTGGCGCCCATCGGCGCGCCCGCCCTCACCCGGCGCCTGCACCGCTTCGGGCAGGTGAAAACGGTGCAGCCCTACGCCTACAAAACGGCCATCATCAAAACCCCCGACGAGGTGCTGGGCGTGGTGCTGAAGGGCATCGACGAGAAAGACGGCCCCTCGCCCATGCGCCAGAACCTGGTGGCGGGCCGCTTCGTGGGCTTTCCCGACTCGGCGGCGGGCAACGACGTGCTGCTCTCGCGCAAAATGGCCAACAAGCTGAACCTGCACGTGGGCAGCGAGGCGCTGTTTTACTTCATCCAGAACCCGCCCCGCATCCGGCGCTTCCGGGTGAGCGGCATCTACCAAACCGGCCTCGACGAGTTCGACGAAGCCTACGTGGTGGGCGACATCCGCCAGGTGCGCGAGCTGAACGCCTGGCCCGACTCGCTGGTGGGGGGCCTGGAGGTGGTGCTCCACGATTTCAAGCGCCTCGACCGCACCGCCGCCCAGCTCTACGAGGCGCTGCCCTACGACCTGAAGATCGACAAGATCACCGACCAGTACGCCCAGCTCTTCGACTGGCTCCAGCTGCTGAACCGCAACGTCATCATCTTTCTGGTGCTGATCATTTTTGTGGCCACGTTCAACATGGTGGCCACCATTTTCATCATGATCCTGGAGCGCACCAACATGATCGGCGTGCTGAAGGCCCTGGGGGCCACCGACAACCAGATCCGGCAGATGTTCTTTTTCCGGGGCCTTTCGCTCACCGTGCGCGGCATGGTCATCGGCAACGCCGTGGGCCTGGGCTTCTGCGCCGTGCAGTACTATTTCCACCTCATCCCCCTCGACCCCGAGAACTACTACATGGACCGCGTGCCCATTTTCTGGGACTTTAAGGTGCTGCTCGTCCTCAACGTGGCCACGTTCGGCACCACGCTGCTGGCCGTGCTCATCCCCACGTATTTGATTTCGCGCATCAAGCCGGTGGTGGCCATCAAGTTCGATTAAGCGGCCCAGGCGCCGTTAGGGCGGGGGCCCGCAGCAGCAGGTTGGGGTCGGGGCACAGGGCCGCCCAGTAGTCGCGCTCCTCGACCCGCGCCACGCCGGGAAAGTCGCCGCGGCGGCCCTGCATATCGGTTATCAATTGAAAATGCAGGTGCGGGGGCCAGTCGCCGTTTTCGGGGTAGGGCCCCACGGCGGCGAAGGTTTCGCCCGCCGCCAGGGCCTGGTCCGGGCGCAGGCGCAGCCAGTCGGCGCGCCCCAGGTGGCCGTAGAGGGAATAGAACGCGGTGCCGGCCAGCGCGTGCGCCAGCACCACCGTGGGGCCGTAGTCGCCGAAGCCGGCGTTGTCGGCCACGCTGTGGACGACGGCCGGCAGCGGCGCGGCCACCGGCGTGCCGGCGGGCACCCACACGTCCACGCCCAGGTGCAGCGAGCGCGCCGCGCCGGGGCCCCCGAAGTGCGGGCTGCGGCGGTAGATGACCCGGTTTTCGAGGTAACCGCCGAGGCCGGTGGCGGCGTGCTGGTCGGCCAGCATCTGCTGCACCACCTGGGCGAAGGCGGCGGTGTCGCGCAGGGCTTCGGGGCGGGCGAGGCGGGGGTTGGCGGCGGTGAAGTCGAGGCGGGCGGCGCCGGGGGCCCCCAGCGCCACGGGCAGCACGGGCGCGGCCGGGGCCTGCGCCAGGGCGCGCAGGAAAGGGGTGGGCATGCAGTAAAATTTTGGCGGCGGCAGAGCGCCGGGGCGCGGCAAGTTACTTTTGCGGGCCGGTTCTCACCGGCCGGGGCCCCACCCCGGGCGACCATTCCGTCGTTCTGTTTGTTAATGGCCGGAGCGCGCTTGCGCCGTTTCCCCCTGTTTTTACTTTGCCCTAACCATGTACCAAACCCTGACCGTAGTTGAGCTGACCCAGGAAACGGCCGATGCCATCACCATTCACCTGGAGCGGCCCGACCGGCAGCCCATCGCGGCCCAGCCCGGGCAGTTCCTGACGCTGATTTTGCCCTGCGGCCCCGGCGGCAAAAAAGAGCGCCGCGCCTACTCGCTCAGCAGCATCCCGCGCGAGGCCCCGCGCCTGGCCATCACGGTGAAGCGCGTGGTGGGCGGCCTGGTGAGCAACCACCTGCTCGACACCGTGCGCGTGGGCCAGCAAATTGAGGTGATGAACCCGCTCGGCAACTTCACCCTCAAGCCCAGCCCCAAGGCGGCCCGCTCGCTGGTGCTGGTGGGGGCCGGCTCGGGCATCACGCCGCTCATGGCCATCCTCAAAGCGGTGCTTTTGGGCGAGCCCGCCAGCCACGTGCTGCTGGTGTACGGCAACCGCAACGAGGAGCAGGTCATCTTCCAAAGCCAGCTCGCCCGGCTCGAAGCCGAGGGCCGGGGCCGCCTGCAAGTCGAGCACGTGTACAGCCAGCCGCTGCGGCCCGGCGGCCCCCACCAGCACACCGGCCGCCTCAACCGCACCACGCTGCTGCGCATTTTGGAGCAGCGCCACCAGTTTCCCGCCGAGCAGGCCGAGTATTTTATTTGCGGGCCCGAGGGGCTGATGGCCGAGGCGCGCAGCGCGTTTGCCCTGCTGGGCGTGCCCGAAAGCCGCGTGCACTGGGAGAGCTTCCTGGCCGCCACCAGCACGTTTGAAGAAGCCGCCGTGGCGGCCGCCGCCCTGCACGGCGACGTGTCGGCCGACGAGGGCGACGCCCCGGGCGGGGCCCGCAGCGTTACCATTCAGTACGAGGGGGCCGAGTACGTGGTGGCCGTGCCCGCCGGCACCACCATCCTCGACGCCGCCCTCGACCAGGACATCGACCTGCCTTATTCGTGCCAGGCCGGCGTGTGCACGGCCTGCCGCGGCAAATGCCTGAGCGGCAAGGTGCACCTCGACGAACGCGAGGGCCTGTCCGACTCTGAATTAAAGCAAGGCTACGTGCTGACCTGCGTGGCCCACCCGCTCACCGACGACGTAGTATTGGAAATCGGCTGAGCCGCACGCCAACTTTCGCGCTTGCCGCCGGTTGGAAATAAAGTGCGGTTCGGCAGGCCCCCGGAGCTTTCGGGCCGTACGGCGCGGCTTTTGCTCTATCATTATCATTGCATATAATACGGCCTTGGCTTACGCACGCCGCTGGCAGGCCCCCAACGATTACGTACCCTATGCTGCTTAGCGCTGAACCCACGGCCGCCTCGGCCACCGATACCCAACGCCCCCCGCGCCGCTACGTGCCCGAAGATTTTCAGGTGACAGACTGGGCCGCGCTGGAATCTTATTTCCAGGAGCTGGAAGCCCGCCCCGTGGCCTCAGCCGGCGAGCTGGAGCGCTGGCTCCTCGACCGCTCGGAGCTGGAAGCCGTGCTCAGCGAAGACCTGGCCTGGCGCTACATCCGCATGACCTGCGCCACCCAGGACGTGGCCCGCTCCGAGGCTTTTCAGTACTTCGTGAGCGAGATTGAGCCCCGCGTGGCCCCCTACGACCACGCCCTGAACGAGAAGATGCTGGCCTCGCCTTACCTGGCCGGGCTCGACGAGAAGCGCTACGGCGTGTTCCTGCGCTCGGTGCGCCGGGCGTCGG
Source organism: Hymenobacter sp. (assembly GCA_025353745.1). Taxonomy (GTDB): domain Bacteria; phylum Bacteroidota; class Bacteroidia; order Cytophagales; family Hymenobacteraceae; genus Hymenobacter. The sequence goes on along the minus strand of JANXOE010000293.1, from coordinate 5,966 downwards.
AAATTTACCGGGCCGAAAACATCCCGCTCAAAACCGAAATCAGCACCAAGCAGCAGCAGTACGCCGCCACCGCCGGGGCCATGACCGTGACCCTCGACGGCGAGGAGCTGACCCTGCCCCAGGCCGCCGATCGCCTCAAAAGCCCCGACCGCGCCGTGCGCGAAACGGCCTGGCGTGCGGTGCAGCAGCGCCGCCTGCAAGACGCCAAGGCCCTCGACGCGCTGTTTGCCGAGCTCGTGGGCCTGCGCAACCAGGTGGCCCTGAACGCCGGCTTTGATAACTTTCGCGACTACATGTTCGCCGCCCTGGGCCGGTTCGACTACACGCCGCAGGACTGCTTCAACTTCCACCGCGCCATCCGCGAAACGGTGGTGCCCCTCATCGACGACCTCGACCTGGAGCGCCGCCAGGACCTGAACCAGCCCGCCCTGCGCCCCTGGGACCTCGACGTGGACCCCAGTGGGCAGCCCCCGCTGCGCCCCTTCGTCAGCGGCGCCGAGCTGCTGGAGAAGACCATCGCCGTGTTTCAGGCCCTCGACCCCTACCTCGGCGACTGCCTGCGCACCATGCGCCAGATGGGCCAGCTCGACCTGGAAAGCCGCAAGGGCAAGGCCCCCGGCGGCTACAACTACCCGCTCGACGAAACCGGCGTGCCCTTCATCTTCATGAACGCCACCAGCTCGCTGCGCGACGTGGTGACGATGCTGCACGAGGGCGGCCACGCCGTGCACAGCTTTCTCACGCGCCACCTGGCGCTGGGGGCCGACAAGCACCCGCCGTCGGAAGTGGCCGAGTTGGCCTCGATGAGCATGGAGCTCATCAGCATGGACCACTGGCACGTGTTTTTTGAAAACCCGGAAGACCTGCGCCGGGCCAAGAAAACCCACCTCGAAAGCGTGCTCGAAACCTTCCCCTGGGTGGCCACCATCGACAAGTTCCAGCACTGGGTGTACGAGCACCCGCAGCACACCGAAGCCGAGCGCCGCCACCGCTGGACGGAGATTTTCGATGAGTTCAACCAGCGCACCGTGGACTGGCGCGGACTGGAAAGCATCAAGCCCTACCTGTGGCAGAAGCAGCTGCACCTCTACGAAGTGCCGTTTTATTACATCGAGTACGCCATGGCGCAGCTCGGGGCCATCGCCGTGTGGCGCCACTACCGCCAAAACCCCGCCGAGGGCCTGGCCGCCTACAAGCGCGCCCTGGCCCTGGGCTACACCGCGCCCATCGGCCAGATTTACGCCGCCGCCGGCATCCGCTTCGATTTCAGCACCGACTACCTGCGCACCCTGGCCGACTTCGTGCGCGAGGAAATGGCCGCGCTGTAGCGGGCCCCGGGGCCGTGCTACTTGGCTGCCGGGGCCGCTTCGATGCAGGTGATGGCCACCGTTTTGCCGGCCATGCAGGTCGTCATCATGTCCGTGACGCCTTCGTAGCTGATGGTGACGCGCTGGCCGTTGGCGGACGGAAATTTTTCCCACACTTTGCCAAAAGGCAGCAGGCGGGCCCCGTCGGCCAGCTCCAGCACTTTCCCGCAGCCGTCGAGGCCGCTGAGGTCGCGCACCGTGGCCGGGGTGCTACAGGTGGTAGTGGCGGCGGCCGGCCCGGCGGGGCTGCGGTGGCAAGCCGTGCCAGCCGCGGTGCCTACGATCAGCAAGCCGGCGCGCAGCAGCCGGTAAGCGGGAGAGGAGAAAGTCATGAATTTCAGAAAGTTAATAAATTAGGTGGATAAGTAGAAAAATGCGCGCCCGGGCCACCAGGGCCCAAACGCAGGGCCCTGGCCGGCTACTGCCCCGGCCCCAGCTCGAAAAGCGGCAGCGGCTGCGGCACGGCGTACTTGCCGCCGAAGTGGGCCACGTCGGCTTGGTGCAGGGCCAGGTAAGCGTTGTACTGCTTGGCCGCGCGGTCGTACTGAATGCGGAAGCTGGCCACCCCGGCGTCGAGCTGCTGCAGGCCTTCCACGAAGTTGCGGGCGTTTTCGGTGGGGGCGGCCCCGCCCGGCGCGGCCACCGGGTACACGGCGTGCAGCAGCGAATCCTGGGCCGCGTCGTAGGCGTCGATCCGGGCCGAGGGCAGGGCCGTCTGGGTGTAGCGGCGGGCCTTGAGGCGGTCGTTGGCCGCGCCCAGGGCTTGCAGCTGGGCGGCGTTGGCGCCGGGCTGCTGGCGCAGTTCGCGCAGCAGCAGCCGCGTGAGGCTGATCTTCTGGTCGTCGCTGGCCAGCATGGCCTGCCACTTAATATCGGCCGAGTCGCGCAGCACGGTGAGCTGCGACTGCACGGCCGTGGCCGAGGCCGGGTCGTAGGCGGCGCGGGTGCCGCCGTCGCGCTTGCACGAAGCGGCGCAGGCCACCACCACCAGCAAGCCGCTCAAAACAGATTTAACAGAAAAAGCAGAGCGGAGCAGGCGCGGCATAATCGGGAAAAGAAGGTGGGGATGACAACGGCAAAGGTAGCCGCCCGGGGCAGTCGGCGGCGCTCGCAGGCGGTGCCGTGGAGCGAAAGCTTCCGCGCCATTCTCTTCGCGCTGCCGGGGCCGCGGTGCGCTTGCCAAACAGCGGGGCGGAGCTTCGCTTCGCGGTACCGCCTACGGCCCCCGGCCCCCAATGCCCGGGGCCCCCGGCCGTACCTTTGGGGCCGGGCCGCCGGCGGCCCGCTTTTCTGCCCTGCCCATGTCCGACCTCACCCCGCTCCACGCCCTTGGCGAATTTGGCCTCATCCGCCGCCTTCAGCAAAAAATTACGCTTCGCCAGCCCGGCACTGTGCTCGGCATCGGCGACGACGCCGCCATCCTGGCCCCCGCCGCCGGGCAGGAAGTGGTGATGACCACCGACCTGCTGGTAGAAGGCGTGCACTTCGACCTCACCTTCTGTCCGCTCAAGCACCTGGGCTACAAAGCCGTGGCCGTGAACGTGTCCGACATCGCCGCCATGAACGCCCTGCCCACCCAGCTCGTGGTGGGCCTGGCCGTGCCGGCCCGCTTCTCGGTGGAAGCCGTGGAGGAGCTGTACGAGGGCCTGCGCCTGGCCTGCGAGGCCTACGGCGTGGACCTGGTGGGCGGCGACACCACCACCACCCGCGCCGGCCTCACGCTGGCCATCACGGTGCTGGGCCAGGCCCCCGCCGGCCAGGCCGTGCGCCGCTCGGGCGGCCAGCCCACCGATTTGCTGTGCGTGAGCGGCGACCTGGGGGCCGCCTACCTGGGCCTGCAAGTGCTGGAGCGCGAGAAGCAGGTGTTCCTCGCCGACCCCGAGGCGCAGCCCGAGCTGGGCAACTACGAGTACGTGGTGCAGCGCCAGCTCCGCCCCGAGGCGCGGCTCGACGTCATCCACGAGCTGCGCGAGATGGGCCTGCGCCCCACCAGCATGATCGACATCTCCGACGGGCTGGCCTCGGAGGTGATGCACTTGTGCGCCGCCAGCGGCACGGGGGCCCGCGTGTTCACCGACAACATTCCGGTGGCCAACCCCACGCTCGAAGCCGCCGCCGAGTTCAACCTCGACCCGCTCACCTGCGCCCTCAACGGCGGCGAAGACTACGAGCTGCTCTTCACCATCCCCGTCACGGAGCACGCCAAAATCAAAAACCATCCCGACATCACCATCATCGGCCACCTCACCGGCAAGGAAGACGCGGTGAGCCTCGTCACCAAAGCCGGCCACGCCGTGCCCCTGCAAGCCCAGGGCTGGAAAGCGTTTTAGGCCGGCGGGCAGTGAACGGCGCGGGCGGCCGGCGAAAAAAGCCGGCCGCCCGGCCCTCAATCCTCCGGGTAGGGCACGAACACGAATTTGGTGAACTCCTCGTCCAGCACGAACAGGCAGCAAAACTCGTCGGCGTTCTTGTAGTTGGCCTCGAACGCCTCCACGCCGTCGGGCCCGATGATGCCCTGCTGCACGAATAATTCGAGGAAGCTGGCGTACACGTGCCACTGCAAATTCAGCTCGTCGGCGTTCACCAGCAGGGCCCCCAGCTGCACTTCCTGCTTGGCAAAAACGAAGATGGGGTACTTGCTGATGTCGTTTTTGCGCACCTGGTACGAAGCTTCTTTCAGCGTGTCGGACACGGTGGCGAAGTCCTTGGTGAAGGTGCCCAGGTATTTGCCGTTCAGCTCGGGGTCGTTGAAGTAGTCCATCGGGTAAATAATCTATTAGAAGCGGTTTGCGGTAATTTTTCGGTGCATCTGCACGGAGCGTCTCAATCGTTGCCAGTAATTAAAACCGTGCAGCGATGGAGACGCGAAGGGTCACGTCTCTACTCCGTGCGGACTGCCTCAAACGGCTTCAACGTTCTTGTAAATGCTAATTTCAGCTATGATATCTGGGTTGTCGGAATTGATAGGGCAATAGCTATGGTTTGCTTCATCAAAAATTGTTCGGAGTATCAACCCTTCGACGAATTTTGTCCTTGCAACAACTTTTGCAATCAAAGCACAGGGCCCGTTTCAATACGCTTACGAAAGCCACAGAACGCAATTTTTCAGTGACTGAATTTTCCGTTAGCTTTTCCTGCATCCATAACTACACGATTTAATTATTTCAGCTCCAGCAGCACCACGTTTTCCACGTGGTGGGTGTGCGGGAACATGTCCACCGGCTGCACCCGCGTCACGCGGTACGCGGGGTCGAGTAATTCTAAATCGCGGGCCTGGGTGGCGGGGTTGCAGCTGATGTAGACGATGCGCGGGGTGCGCAGCTCCAGCAGGCGCTGCACCACGTCGGGGTGCATGCCGGCGCGGGGCGGGTCGGTGATGATAAGGTCGGGGCGGCCGTGGGCGTCGGTGAAGGCGGCGGTGAGGATGTTCTTCATGTCGCCGGCGAAAAACTCCATGTTGGCGATGCCGTTGATTTCGGCGTTCACGTGGGCGTCGGCCACGGCTTGCGCCACGTATTCGACGCCGATGACCTTGCGCGCCTGCTTGGCCACGAAGCTGGCAATGGTGCCGGCCCCGGTGTAGAGGTCGTACACGAGCTCGGTGCCCTGCAAGTCGGCGAAGTCGCGGGCCACCTGGTAGAGCTGGTGGGCCCCTTCGGAATTGGTTTGGTAGAACGACTTGGGGCCGATGCGGAAGCGCAGCTCCTCCATCGCTTCCTCGATGTAGGGCTTGCCGCGGTAGCACACCACGTCCAGGTCGTGGAAGGTTTCGTTGCCCTTGTCGTTGAGCACGTAGTTGAGCGAGGTGATGTGCGGGAACTTCGCGTACACGGCGTCGAGCAGCGGCTCCAGGGCCTCGTGGGCGCGGTAGCACTGCAAAATCACCATTGTTTCGCCGGTGCTTTGGGCAGTGCGCACGATGAGGTTGCGCAGCAGGCCGGTTTGCTTCACGAGGTTGCCAAAGGGCAGCTCGTGGGCCCGGGCGTAGTCGCGCACGAAGAGGCGGATTTCGTTGCTCGGCTCGGGTTGCAGCCAGCAGTGCTCCACGTCGATGATCTTATCGAACCGCGCCGGGGTGTGGAAGCCCAGCACGCTGCGCTCGTAGTGGCGCGAGTCGTCGTTGATTTGCTCGGTGGTGAGCCAGCCGTTGTCGCTGAACGTGAATTCGAGCTTGTTGCGGTAGTAGGTGCGGGCCGGCGAGGGCAAGATCTGGGCAATTTCGGGCAGCTCGACTTTGCCGATGCGCGTGAGCTGGTCTTCCACCTGCTGCTGCTTGTAGCGCAGCTGGGCGTCGTAGCTCAGGTGCTGCCACTTGCAGCCCCCGCAGGTGCCGAAGTGCTGGCAAAAGGGCTGCACCCGCAGCTCGGAGTACTGGTGGAAGTGCGTGGGCACGGCTTCGAGGAAGCTCTTTTTGGCCCGCGTCACGCGCAGGTCCACCACGTCGCCGGGGGCCACCTGGCTCACGAAAATCACGAGGTTGCCGATGCGCACCAGGCACTTGCCCTCGGCCACCATGTCTTGGATCTTGACTTCCCGCAGCAGCTCGGCGGGGATATTTTTTGCGGCTTTGCTTGACATATGGGGCAAAGGTACGGGCCC
>JANXOE010000291.1 GCA_025353745.1 Hymenobacter sp. | reverse complement strand
TCGAGCACCTGCTTGAACTCGTCGTAGCTCTCGACGCGGGTGAGGTGCTGGTCGCGGTAGGCGCGGGCTTTCTGGTAAATGTTGGCCTGAATGTCGGTCAGCAGGCGGTCCACCTCGGCCACGATGTCGGCCAGCGGCAGGCTCATTTTCTGCTTGGTGTCGCGGCGGGCCGCCTCCACGGTGCCGGCGTCGAGGTCGCGCGCGCCGATGGCCAGGCGCACGGGCACGCCCTTCAGCTCCCACTCGGCAAACTTGAAGCCCGGGCGCTCGGTGTCGCGGGCGTCCACCTTCACGGCGATGCCGCGCTCAATCAGCCCCAGTTGGATGGGTTTGATGCGCTCGAGCAGCGCGTCGAGCTCGCCGGTTTTGTAGATGGGCACGATCACCACCTGGATCGGGGCCAGCTTGGGCGGCAGCACCAGGCCTTCGTCGTCGGAGTGGGCCATCACCAGGCCCCCCATCAGGCGGGTGCTCACGCCCCAGCTCGTGCCCCACACGTGCTCGCGCACGCCCTCTTTGTTGGCGAACTGCACGTCGAACGCCTGGGCAAAATTTTGGCCCAGAAAGTGGCTGGTGCCGGCTTGCAGGGCCTTGCCGTCCTGCATCAGCGCCTCGATGCAGAACGTGTCGACGGCCCCGGCGAACCGCTCGCTCTCGGTTTTCACGCCCTTCACCACCGGCAGGGCCATGTGCTCCTCGGCAAACTCGGCGTACACGTCGAGCATCTGGCGGGTTTCGGCCAGGGCCTCGCCGGCGGTGGCGTGGGCGGTGTGGCCTTCCTGCCACAAAAACTCGGCGGTGCGCAGAAACAAGCGGGTGCGCATTTCCCAGCGCACCACGTTGGCCCACTGGTTGATGAGCAGCGGCAGGTCGCGGTAGCTCTGCACCCAGTTCTTAAACGTGCTCCAGATGATGGCCTCCGAGGTGGGGCGCACCACCAGCTCTTCTTCGAGCTTGGCGTTGGGGTCCACGCGCAGCTTGCCGGGGCGGTCGGGGTCGGTCTGGAGGCGGTAGTGCGTCACCACGGCGCACTCCTTGGCGAAGCCTTCGGCGTTTTTCTCCTCGGCCTCG
>JANXOE010000290.1 GCA_025353745.1 Hymenobacter sp. | reverse complement strand
TACCGGATGCCGCGCGCCATCCAGGCCGGCCGCGTGTGGGTGAACTGCTACCACGACTACCCCGCCGGGGCCCCCTTCGGCGGCTACAAAGCCTCCGGCTTCGGCCGCGAAAACCACAAGATGATGCTCAACCACTACCGCCAGAGCAAGAACATGCTCATCAGCTACAGCCAGCAGAAGCTGGGTTTCTTTTAAGAAGTTAAGTGACTGATTAAATGGGTGAATGAGCGAATCGAATTGCTTGTTCACTCATTTTGCATTCAAAACTGTTTCGCATTCATACTGCCTCTTTCGCTCAATCTGCCGTTCGCCCCATGCCCACGCCCCGCGTCCTCGTCACCCAAGCCGCCGCCGCCACCATCGAGCTGCTGCGCGACGAGCACGGGCCGCTGATGTTCCACCAAAGCGGCGGGTGCTGCGACGGCTCCTCGCCGATGTGCTTCACCAAGGGCGAGTTCCGGATCGGGGGCAACGACGTGTGGCTGGGGCAGATCGACGGCTGCGATTTCTTTATGAGCACCGGCCAGTTCGGGTACTGGCAGCACACCCAACTCACGGTCGACGTCACGAAAGGGCGCGGGGCCAGCTTTTCGCTGGAAATCCCGCTGGGCGTGCGGTTTCTGATTCGCTCCCGGCTGTTCACCGAAGCAGAAGCGGCCGATATGGAGCCGGTGCTGAACGGAGAAGAGTACCTGGCCGGCGTGTAGAGGGCCCCTGGATAATTGTGCAAAAGGCCCTGCCGGTACCGGCGGGGCCTTTTTTATGGGCTCGCCCGGCCGCGCAGGGCCCCGGCCAGCGGCTTCTGGTAAAATAAATTTCCTACTATGTCGCAAACATACGACATAGTATGTCGTATGTTTGCGACATAGTTACGCCAATTCCCCGATGACCTACGCCAAAACCGTTGCCTTCACCGCCGGCCAGCAGCAGCTGGCCCGGGTGGCCAAGGCCCTGGCCCACCCGGCCCGGGTGGCCATCATTCAGCTGCTGGCCAGCAAGCAATCCTGCATTTCGGGCGACATCGCCGCCGAGCTGCCGCTCGCGCGCACCACCGTCACCCAGCACTTGCAGGAGCTGAAGGCCGTGGGCCTGATCCGCGGGGAAATCGACGGCCTGACCGTTTGCTACTGCCTCAACACCGCGCTGCTGCAACAGGTGCAGCAGCAGTTCGCGGCGTTTTTCGGCGAAGCCACGGCGGGGGCCCCGTGTGCGCCGGGCGACGCCTGCGCCTGCTAGCTCGCCCTGTCATCGTTCTCCATTTGCCCCCTTTTTCCATGAATATCTCCGAAATGAAGCAGGTGCTGCCGGGCCTGGCGGCCGTTAATTTTCGCTTGCCGGACGGCGCGTACCTGCCCGCCCATTTCCACGTCACGGAAGTAGGCTTGGTAACGAAGCATTTTATCGATTGCGGCGGCACCGAGCGCAAAGAGGCGGTGGCCAATTTTCAATTGTGGGAAGCCGGCGACTACGGCCACCGGCTCGCTCCGCAAAAATTCCTGCACATTCTCACGCTCTCGGAGCGGATTTTAGGCAGCGAGGATTTAGCCATGGAGGTTGAATACCAGCAGGGTACCATTGGCAAGTTTGGCCTCGCCTTCGACGGCACCGACTTCGTCCTCACGCCCAAACAAACGGCTTGCCTGGCGCAAGACACCTGCGGCGTCCCGCGCCACGCGCCGGCGCGGCCCCAGCTGCAAGCGGCGAGCTGCACACCGGGCGGCGGGTGCTGCTGATTACGGTGAATTAAATATTTAACCATATGACGATTGCCTTCTTCTCCGACGTGCACGGCAACCTGCCGGCCCTGCAAGCCGTGCTGGCCGACCTCGACCAGCCTGCGCAGCGAATTTGTGCGCGTGGCCAACGACGTGGAGCAAGCCGCCGCGGCGGTAAAAGCCTCGCCGCTGCCCAACGAGTACGCCGATAGGCTACGCCGGGTGTATTAGCGCGGCTTCGTCAACCGAACGGCCCCCGGCCAAAAAGATTTCCCCATGGAAATACTACCCTTGACGGCCGCGCACTGGCCCGAAGTGCGGGCCATTTACGAGCAGGGCATCGCCACCGGCACCGCCACCTTCGCCACCGAAGCGCCCGGCTGGGAAGCTTGGGACGGGTCCCACCTGCCCCACAGCCGCCTGGTGGCCGCCGACGCGGCGGGCCGGGTGCTGGGCTGGGGGGCCCTCTCGCCCGTTTCCAGCCGCTGCGTGTACGCCGGCGTGGCCGAGGTGAGCCTATACGTGGCCGCCGGCGCGCGCGGGCAGGGCGTGGGCCGGCAGCTGCTGGCCGCCCTGGTGGCCGGGGCCGAGCAAAACGGTCTTTGGACGCTGCAAGCCGGCATTTTTCCGGAAAACACCCCGAGCCTGCGCCTGCACGCCGGGGCTGGCTTTCGCACCGTGGGCCGCCGCGAGCGCATCGGCCAGCTGCACGGCCGCTGGCACGACACGCTGCTGCTGGAGCGCCGCAGCGCCGTGGTGGGCCCCGGTTAGGGCCCCGGGCGCGGTTTTGGGCCCCCGAACGGGGTAGAGACGCGACCCTTCGCGTCTCAATCGCTGCCCGGTTTTGGTTACTCGCGACGATTGAGACGCGAAGGGTTGCGTCTCTACCACCGTTGGATCTCGTGCGTGCAACGGCTGTAAGTTCTTCATCACGCCCCCGGCGCGGGGCCCCACTCCGGCCGTGGCGGCCTACTCATTTTCCTGCTTTACCTTTTCCAACCATGCCTGCCCTTGAACCTGCCCACCCGGCCGCCGCGCCCGCGCCGGCCGCCCTTGCCCGCCGCAAGCTCTCCGGCCTCGACCGGGGCCTTACGCTCTGGATATTTCTGGCCATGGCGCTGGGCGTGGCCCTGGGCTACTTTGTGCCCGGCGTGGAACGGGCGGTCGCCTACTTTTCGGTGGGCGCCGTGAACGTGCCCATTGCCCTGGGCCTGGTGCTGATGATGTACCCGCCGCTGGCGAAGGTGAAGTACGAGCAGCTGCCCCGCGTGTTCCGAAACGCGCGCATCATCGGCCTTTCGCTCTTCCTGAACTGGGTGGTGGGGCCCTTGCTGATGTTCTTTCTGGCCATCTGGCTGCTGCCCGACAAGCCGGAATACATGATGGGGCTGATCCTCATCGGCATTGCCCGCTGCATTGCCATGGTGCTGGTATGGAACGATTTGGCCGACGGCAGCCGCGAGTACGCGGCCGGGCTGGTGGCGCTGAACTCCATTTTTCAGGTACTTTTCTACAGCGTGCTGGCCTGGCTGTTCATCGCCGTGCTGCCGCCCCACTTCGGCCTGAAGGGCTACGCCGTGCACATCGGCATCGGGGCCATCGCCCGCAGCGTGCTCACTTACCTGGGCCTGCCGTTTGCCGCCGGCTTCCTGTCGCGCCTGGTGCTGCGCCGGCTCAAGGGCGACGACTGGTACGAGCGGGTGTTCATTCCCGCCATCAGCCCGGTTACGCTCGTGGCGCTGCTGTTCACCATCGTCGTGATGTTCAGCCTGAAAGGCCAGCTCCTCGTGCGCATACCGTTCGATGTGCTGCGCATTGCCCTGCCGCTGGCCCTGTACTTCGGCCTTATGTTCGGGGTGAGCTTTGCGCTGGGCAAGTGGCTGGGGGCCGGCTACGCCGAAAACGCCAGCATTGCCTTCACGGCCACCGGCAACAATTTCGAGCTGGCCATTGCCGTGGCCATCGGCGTGTTTGGGCTGAATTCGGGCCAGGCCTTTGCGGGCGTGGTGGGGCCCCTCATCGAAGTGCCCGCGCTCATTGCCCTGGTCAACGTCGCGTTCTGGCTGCGCCGCCGCTGGTATCCCGGCCGGGCGGCGGCCGCGTAGGCCCCGGTGGTTTTAACGTTTGCAAAAACGCGCTAAACAGCTTCTGTAAATAAATGAATTAGTGAAGCGAAAAGGTGTGGGGCCCCCAGATATTGCTTAGCTTCGTAAGCGCTTAAACCGCTGAGCCCGCACGGGTTCGGGGTTGTTTCCGCGTTCCGGCAATTTGGTTGAATGGGATGTTCACTGGGGCCATTTGCCGGTCCTTATTTCCACCTTTTCATTCTCTTTATTTATGGAAGTAGCTGTACTGCATCTGGCGTTGCGCGGCGCGGCCGGCCCGCTTTGGCGCGCCGCGGCCCTGGGCCTGGGGTTGGGCCTGCTGGGGGCCCCGGCCTTGGCCCAGGCCCCCACCATCTACGGCTTGGGCACGGCGAGCCTGGACGTGCCGCCCAACATTTTCTTCCCCGCCGGGGCCCCGGCGGGCGCGCAGGGCCTGATCAGCATCAGCCCCGTCAACGGCGGGGCCGTGCCGTACGGCAACCCCGTGCGGGTGGCCACGCTCATCACGGGGGTCGACGCCGGGCAGGAGCTGGTGGGCATGGACTACCGGCCCAACACCGGCCAGCTCTACGCCCTGGGCTACGACGCCAGCGCCGCCGCCCGGGCGGCCGGCAGCAACGCCCGCCTCTACGTGCTCGACCCCAATTCCGGGGCCGTCGCGCCGGTGGGGCCCGCCATTTCGCTCGATTTGGGCGGGCGGGCCACGCGCATCGGCTTCGATTTCAACCCCACCGTGGACCGCATCCGGGTGGAAGGCGGCAACGGGGCCAACCTGCGCCTCAACCCCAACACCGGGGCCCTCGCCGGCACCGACCTGGCCCTGAACTACGCCGCCCCCAACGCCGCCCTGGCCCCGGTAATCGGGGCCGTGGCCTACACCAACTCTTACATCGGCAGCACCAGCACCACGCTCTACGCCCTCGACGAGCCCGGCGCGGGCACGGGCTTGTCGAACACCAACGCCGCCAACAACGGGCTTTTGTCGGTGCAGGCCCCGCCCAACAACGGCACGCTGACCAATTCCAAGAAAATCACGCTCGGCGGCAACCCTTTCGGCGACCCCGGGGCCGTGAACGTGGACGTTTATTACAACGCCGAAACCGGCCTCAACGAAGCTTACCTGACGGAAGTGACGGAGCCGGACGCCGTTACGAAAGTGCGGCGCACCAACTTTTATGCGCTCGACCTGGCCACGGGGGCCGCCACGAAGCTCGGCAACACCGTGCCGGCGCTGACCCAGACGCCGTTTGACGTGCGCGACCTCGCGGCCGTCATCGACCCGCCCGCCCCGCCCGCCCTCACCGGGCAGCTGCTGTACGCGGTGGCCGCCGGCAACCTGATTTCGTTCGACTCGGAAAACCCCGGCGTGGTGCGCTCGGCCGTGAACTTTGGGGCCGGCCTGGCCGCCGGCCAGGCGGTGGTGGGCCTGGATTTCCGCCCCGCCACCGGCCAGCTGTACGCCTTGGGCTACAACGCCGGCCTCGCCACCGGCAACGCCCGCCTCTACACCGTGAACCCGGCCACCGGGGCCCTGGCCGCCGTGGGGGCCGCCCCGCTCAGCCTGGCGCTGGGCACGGCCGCCGACCGCGTGGGCTTTGATTTCAACCCCGCCGTGGACCGCGGGCGCGTGGTGGCCACCAACGGGGCCAATTACCGCCTCAACCCCAACGACGGCTCGCTGGCCGGTGCCGACGGCCCCCTCACCGCCGGGGCCCGGGTGAGCGCCGCCGCCTACACCAACAGCGGCGGCAACGCCGGCGGCACGGCCCTCTACGACTACGACGCCGCGGCGGGCCAGCTCTACCTCCAGAACCCGCCCAACAGCGGCACACTGGTAGCCGTGGGCGGGCCTTCGGGCCTGAACAGCGCCGACGGGGCAGATTTTGATATTTTCAACGCGCCCGGCAGCCCCGCTAACACCGCGTTTCTGGCCCTTTCGCCCGGCGGCTCGCCCGCCACGCCCAGCTTCGACAATCTGTACACGGTGGACCTGAGCAGCGGCGCCGCCGTTTCGCGGGGCCGCATCGGCCTGGGCAGCAACGTGACGGGCCTGGCGGTGCTCATCGACGCCATCGTCAACACCGGCCTGGCCTGGAACGGCTCGGCCAGCACCGACTGGGCCACCGCCGCCAACTGGACGCCGGCCCGCGTGCCCACCAGCGCCGACGACGTGACCATCCCCAGCGGTACGCCCAACCAGCCCGCCGTGAGCGGCGCCCAGGAGGCCCGCGCCGTGGCGCTCGGCAGCGGGGCCGTCCTCACCTCCAACGACGGCTCGGTGCTGAAGGTGAGCGGCGATTTTACCAACAAC